>NZ_JBFBMZ010000010.1:0-183649 GCF_040687315.1 Microbacterium sp. NPDC064584
GAGATTAGGGAACGTAAGCACTTCCACTAAGCCCCGGAGGTTCTCCTCAGCGCAACCCCCGAAACGTCACCAACGTCTCAGCCGGGTACAGCTAGGCCCGCGGCGCGTGATGCTTCTGCTGGGCCGCCAGGAGTCCTTCGTCCACGAGCTGCTCGACGGCGTCCGCGGCGTCGCCGACGAGGATCGGCAGGATCTTGCGCTCGGCCGCGCCGAACGGCTCGAGCACCCAGTCCGCCGGGTCCTGCCTGCCGGCCGGCCGGCCGATCCCGACACGCACGCGCGTGAACTCCGGCGTGTCGAGCGCCTTCGCGACATCGCGGACGCCGTTGTGGCCGCCGTGACCGCCGCCGATCTTGAGCTTGATCGTGTCGAACGGGATGTCCAGCTCGTCGTGGACGACGACGACGCGGTCCGGCGCGATGCCGTAGAACTTCGCGAGCCCGGCGACCGGTCCCCCGGAGACGTTCATGAACGTGTTCGGCTTGGCCAGGATGATCCCGGGACCCCCGGGACGCAGCCAGGTCTCCACGACACGCGCGTTCGCCTTGTGCGCGCGGAAGGTCTCGCCCCGCCGCGCCGCGAGCTCATCCAGCACGAGCTGGCCGACGTTGTGCCGCGTGAGCTCGTACCGCGGGCCGGGGTTGCCGAGCCCCACGATCAGCCATTTGTCCGCCATCGC
The DNA here is from genome assembly GCF_040687315.1 of Microbacterium sp. NPDC064584. Classification (NCBI taxonomy): domain Bacteria; kingdom Bacillati; phylum Actinomycetota; class Actinomycetes; order Micrococcales; family Microbacteriaceae; genus Microbacterium; species Microbacterium sp. NPDC064584. Next base: position 680 of record NZ_JBFBMZ010000010.1, read on the forward strand.
CGATCCTCTCCTGCCGGGGACGGAAAAAGGGGCGCGGAAACCGCACCCCCTCCCCCGCTGACTGACTTACTCGGACTCGTCTTCCTTGGCCTCCTGGGCCTCCTCCGACTGCTCCGCCGCGATCTCGGCATCCGCCTCGGCGATCTCCGCCTCGGCCTCGAGCGTGTCGACCGGCACCGCGACGGCGACGATGAGCGTGTCGGCGTCGACGACGAGCGCAGCGCCCTTGGGCAGCACCAGGTCGGCGGCGGTGACGTGGGTGCCGTCCTCGAGACCCTCGACGTCGAGCTCGATGCGCTCCGGGATGTGCGTCGCCTCGACCTCGAGCAGAACCGTGTTCGCGTCCTGCGTGGCGACGGTGCCCGCGGCGGGCTCGCCGATGACGGTGACCGGGACGTCGACCTGGATCTTCTCGCCCTTCTTCACCACGAGCAGGTCGATGTGCTCGATGATCTGGTGCACGGGATCCTTCTGGACGTCCTTGACCAGCGTGAGCTGCTGCGTGCCGTCGAGCTCGAGCTCGAGGACGGCGTTCGCGCGACGGATGAGCAGCGCGACCTGGTGGCCGGGCAGCGCCACGTGCACGGGCGTGGTGCCGTGACCGTAGATGACGGCGGGGATCTTGCCGGCGGCGCGCAGGCGGCGGGCGAAGCCCTTGCCGAAGTTCTCGCGCGTCTCGGCGACGACCTTGGTGTCGGTCTCGGTGACCATGGGGTTCTCCTTGCGAAAGGGCGGATCGTCTCGGCGACGGTCCACGCGGTGGCGGGCGGCTGCGGCCCGGGGCAATGGGGTCTGTTTCGACTCGAACGCCTGCGCGTGAGGAAAGCCGGAGCCCGCATCACCGCGTCGATCACGGATGCCGCACGCAGACCTTGCGGTCGGTGCGAGGCCTCCCTCGCCGAAGTTCAATCGCCCAGTCTACCAGCGTGGCCCCGCGCGCCGCACCGCTACGATGAAGAGACCCGCTTCTGCTCCCGGAGGACCCCATGCTCGACAGCCAGACCGCCTCGGCACTGCTCCTCGCGGTGATCGGACTGATCTCCGCCGCCGGCCTCGTCGGCACGGTCCTCGCCTTCTGGTCCCTCGGCCGCGCGAGCTACCGCAAGGACTGACGCTTCGTCACGGAGCCGTGACGCCGACCGCGCAGACTCTAGGCTGGGTGTCATCCCCTGGCGCGAATCATGAGGAGTGCGTGTGTCTGAATCTGTTGCCAACATCGGCGTCGTCGGTCTGGCCGTGATGGGCTCGAACCTCGCCCGCAACCTCGCCTCGCGCGAGGGCAACACGGTGGCGATCTTCAACCGCAGTCACGACAAGACCGACCACCTCGTGCAGGCCCACCCCGAGGCCGGGTTCGTCCCGGCCGCGACCTACGAGGAGTTCGCCGCATCGCTCACCAAGCCGCGGACGGCGATCATCATGGTCAAGGCGGGCGCCGGGACGGATGCCGTGATCGACGCGCTCGTGGACGTGTTCGAGCCGGGCGACATCATCGTCGACGGCGGCAACGCCCTGTTCACCGACACGATCCGGCGCGAGAAGGCGGTCCGCGAGACCGGCATCAACTTCGTCGGCGCGGGGATCTCCGGCGGCGAAGAGGGAGCCCTCCTCGGCCCGTCGATCATGCCCGGCGGCTCGGACGAGTCGTGGGTGACGCTGGGCCCGATTCTGAAGAGCATCGCCGCGGTCGCCGAGGGTGAGCCGTGCGTCACGCACGTCGGGCACGACGGCGCCGGCCATTTCGTGAAGATGGTGCACAACGGCATCGAGTACGCCGACATGCAGCTGATCGCCGAGGCGTACGACCTGATCCGCCGCGGCACCGGCAAGACCCCCGCCGAGATCGCGGACGTGTTCGCCGAGTGGAACCGCGGCGAACTGGAGTCGTACCTGATCGAGATCACCGCCGAGGTCCTGCGTCAGGTGGACGCCGAGACCGGCAAGCCGCTCGTGGACGTGATCCTCGACCAGGCCGGCGCGAAGGGCACCGGCGCGTGGACCGTGCAGACCGCGCTGAACCTGGGCGTGCCGGTCTCCGGGATCGCCGAGGCCGTCTTCGCCCGGTCGCTGTCCTCCCACCCCGAGCAGCGCGAAGTCTCCGGAGACCTCCCCGGACCGGTCGAAGGACTCACGGTCACCGACCCGGATGCGTTCATCGAAGACGTCCGGCTCGCGCTGTACGCCTCGAAGATCGTCGCCTACTCGCAGGGGTTCGACGAGATCCGCGCGGGCGCGGCGGAGTACGACTGGAACATCGACCTCGGTGCCGTCTCGAAGATCTGGCGCGGCGGGTGCATCATCCGCGCCCAGTTCCTCAACCGCATCGCCGATGCGTATGGTCAGACGCCGGACCTGCCCGTCCTGCTCACGGCCCCGTACTTCGTCGAGGCCCTCGGCCGCGCCCAGGGTTCGTGGCGCCGCATCGTCCAGACCGCCGCGGGAGCCGGCATCCCCGCCCCCGCGTTCTCATCCTCACTGTCGTACTACGACGGCCTGCGCGCCGAGCGCCTCCCCGCCGCGCTCGTGCAGGGGCAGCGCGACTTCTTCGGCGCGCACACCTACAAGCGCATCGACAAGCCCGGCACCTTCCACACGCTCTGGTCGGGCGACCGCACCGAGATCGAAGCCGAAGACACCCACTGACCGGGTGATCATCGACGTGCTGCTCGCCGACGTCAGGCGGGCAGCACGTTGTGGTTTCGACGGAAGAGGTTCTGCGGATCCCACTCGCGCTTGACGGCGGCAAGCCGGGCCATCGTCGGCGGAGGGAACACCTTCGCCGCGAGGGCGGCATCCGTGGACGTCGTGAAGTTGCCGTAGAACCCGCAGCCGAGGGCGTCGAGACGCTCCTCCAGGCGCAGCGCGTCCGCGCGACCGGCGACGTCGAGCACTCCGGGGAGGTCGAAAGCCCCGGCCATCGCGAACCACGTCGCGTCGCGTGCCGGGAACGGCGTGTCCTCCTGGGCGACGTCCGCGTACGCGCCACCGAGCGAGCGCAGGAGCAGGACGGACGCGGGATGCCGCTCGCGGAAGGAAACGAGCTCGTCGACGGCCTCGTCACCGAGCTCTGCGAGCAGCGCGTTGCCGCCGACGAAGCCCGGCGGCGGAGCGCTCGGATCCGCGGCGGGCATATCGAGCAGGATGTCGGGATAGCGCGCCACAGCGAGGCTGTCGAAGACGAGGTCGTCGCGGGCGAGAAGCGGCGCGAGCGCGTCGCGCGCCGCTTCCTCGTCGGGCTCTGCCCACACCGCGGTGATGCCCGCGCCCGCGGGTGCGCTCGGGTCCATCGGGGGCACGTCCATGTAGGTCACCGTCAGCTCGCGGGGCGCATCGCGCATGAGTTCACGCACAGCGCGGAGGGCCGCGCGCTTGTCGCCCACGACCCGGCAGGCGGCGAAGACCACGGCGTCCAACGCGTGGGCGCGGAAGTCGAACCGGGTCACGACGCCGAAGTTGCCTCCCCCACCGCGGAGCGCCCACATCAGCTCGGGGTGCGTCTGCGCCGTCACCTCGACCACGTCTCCCGACGCCGCCACCACCTGGGCGCCGACCAGCTGGTCGGCCGCGAGACCCCACGCGCGCACCATCCATCCGATGCCGCCGCCGAGCGTGAGCCCACCGACGCCGACCGACGCGGTGTCGCCGGAGCTGATCCCGAGACCGCGCCCGGCCAGGATGTCGGCCACTGCCCCCCACGTGGCTCCGCCGCCGATCCGCACCAAGTCTCCGACGACCTCGACCGTGCGCAGCCCCGATACGTCGAGGGTCAGCCCGCCGGGGACCGTGCCCCACGCGCTGTGTCCCCCGCCGATCACCGTGATCGGGACCTGCCGAAGGGAGGCCCACCGGACCGCCGTCACCACGTCTTCCACGGATCGGGCCTGCACGATCGCGTCCGGGTCGCCGCTGCCCGCGTGGAAGTGCCGAGCACCTTCCCACGCCTCGTCTGCGCGCGTGATCATTCGCGCCGAGGCCTCTGAACCCATCTCGTCCACCCGCATCGCCCAGAGGCTACTCGCGGGCAGGGACACGCGAAAGGGGTGGCTCGGGTCAGAGCCATCCCTTGCGCTTGAACACCTTGTACAGCGTGAAGCTCGTCGTCGCCATGAGCGCCAACGCCATCGGATACCCGAAGGTCCAGTGCAGCTCGGGCATGTAGTCGAAGTTCATTCCGTAGATCGTGCCCACGAGCGTCGGGGCGAACAGGATCGCGGCCCAGCCGGACACCTTCTTCACCTGCTCGTTCTGGGTGAGGCTGAACTCCGTCATCTCCGCCATCGCGTCGTTCTGCCGCTGTGTCACCAGAGTGGAGTGCAGCAGGAGGGCGTTCTCGAGGATCGTGCGGAAGCTGGCGGAGCGCTCCACGATCCGGATCGCGTGGTCGTGCACGTCGCGGAACGCGCGCTTGACCTCGAGGTCCACCCCGAAGGTCTCGGCATCCACTTGAAGACGCTCGAGGATCGGCACGAGCGGGCCCACCGCACGCTGGAAGTCGATCACCTCGCGCGTCAGGCCGAAGATGCGCCGAGCGACTGCCGGATCGTTCGCGAAGAGCTGGTTCTCGATCTCGTCGATGTCGTTCTCCAGGCCCACCACGACCGGCTCGTACTCGTCGACGACTTCGTCGATGATGCCGTAGAGCACGGCCATCGGCCCGCGCTCGAGCAGTTCCGGTTCCGCCTCCAGACGGTGGCGCACACGAGCCAGATCCGGAGATTCGGCGTGGCGGACCGTCACGACGTAGTCCTGCCCGGCGAAGATGTGCACCTCGCCGAACTCGACCTCCTCCGCCGCGTCGCGATACCGCGCAGGCCGGAGCACCAGGAAGACGGCGTCCCCGTACCTGTCGAGCTTGGGTCGCTGGTGTCCGGTCAGCGCGTCCTCGACGGCGAGCGGGTGCAACGCGAACTCGTCTGCGATCTCGCGCAGCTCGGGTTCGTCCGGCCGATAGAGACCGATCCACGCCATGCCGTGGCGCTCGCTCATCTCCTCGAAAGTCTGGTCCAGCGACGACGGATCGGACGTGCGGTGCCCACCCACATAGATGGCGTTGTCCACGACGGTCATTTCACTCCCGCGGACACTCTACGTCGCGAGCGCGGCGAGATCGGGCACGATGGCACCATGACCCACCAACGCATCCTGTACATCGGCGGAACCGGCACGATCAGCGCGGCGAGCGTACGACGCTCGGTCGCCCTGGGCCATGACGTGACAGTGCTGAACCGCGGCTCGGGCCGCCGCCCGCTGCCCGAGGGGGTTCACGAGCTGACCGCAGACGTGCACGACGCGCGAGCCGTGTCGGCGGCCATCGGGAGCCGCGAGTTCGACGTCGTCGCCCAGTTCCTCGCGTTCACCCCGGAGCATGTGCGCGCCGACCTCGAGAGGTTCGAGGGGCGCTGCGGGCAGTACGTGTTCATCAGTTCGGCCTCGGCGTACCAGAAGCCGCCTCAGCGCCTGCCGATCACGGAGTCGACACCGCTGCGCAACCCGTTCTGGCAGTACTCGCGGGACAAGATCGCGTGCGAGGACGTACTCGTCGACGCGTACCGCGAGCGCGGCATCCCGACCACGATCGTCCGCCCGTCGCACACGTACGACGAACGGCTGATCCCGACGATGGGGCACTGGACGGACATCGCGCGCCTGCGCGCCGGCCAACCGGTGATCGTCCACGGCGACGGCACGAGCCTGTGGACCCTCACCCACAGCGACGACTTCGCGGTCGCCTTCACGGGACTCCTCGGCAATCCGGCGGCGATCGGTGAGGCGTTCACGATCACCGGTTCGCACGCCCCGACGTGGAACCAGATCTACGGCTGGCTCGCGGATGCCGCCGGTGTGAAGGCTCCGGATCTCATGCACGTCTCGTCCGAGGCGATCGCCGCGTTCGCGCCCGCCCTCGGCCCGACCCTGCTCGGCGACAAGGCCCACTCTGCCGTCTTCGACAATGCGAAGGTCACCGCGCTCGTCCCGGAGTTCCGCACGACGATCACCTTCGACGAGGGCGCCCGGCGGATCGTCGAGTACTACGACGCGCATCCAGCCGAGCAGCGCATCGACGCCGACCTGGACGGCGCGTTCGACCGGATGGCGGCGTACGCGCGCAGCGCGGGCTGAGCCGACGGACGTGTCACGAGCGGCCGCCTCGCATGCGCGGCGGCGACCGATCGTGACAGCTCGGCGGGCGCTCAGCGGGTGATCTCGCGCACGGTGCCCTTCTCCAGGCGCAGCCGCCGTCCCGCGCGGCGCGCAACGGCGGAATCGTGCGTCACGACGATGAGCGTCAGGCCCTCCGCGTTCAGGGTCTGCAGCACCGCGAGGATCTCGTCGCGCATGCTCTCGTCGAGGTTGCCCGTCGGCTCGTCCGCGAGCAGCACGCGCGGGCGCTTGACGATCGCTCGGGCGATCGCGACGCGCTGCTGCTGACCGCCGGAGAGCTCGCTCGGCCGGTGATCGGCGCGATCCGCGAGCCCCACGTGGGCGAGGGCCTCCGCGACGCGGCGCGTGCGTTCGGACTTCTCCAGACCCAGCGGCTCCAGCGCCATGTCGACGTTCTCCTGCGCGGTGAGCGTGGGGATCAGGTTGAAACCCTGGAACACGAAGCCGATCTCGTGGGCGCGCAGGCGTCCGAGTTCACTGCGCGTCGCCGTCGCGATATCGGAGCCGGCGAGGACGACGCTGCCGGCCGTGGGCCGGTCGAGCGCTCCGAGGATCTGCAGGAGCGTGGACTTGCCGCCGCCGGTGGGGCCCTGGATCGCGACGAAGTCCCCCTCGCGGATCTCCAGGTCCACCCCGGCGAGCGCCGTGACGACACGACCGCGCTGCGGATAGGTGCGCGTCACGGACTGCAGGCGGTAGAGCGGGGCGGATGCCGGGTCCGGCGTCCGCGGGACGTTCTGCGTGTCGAGCATGGTCATGGTCTCTCCGATCGGTTCTGAGGATTCGTGGGCAGGGTGGGCGGACGGGGTGGACATGGCGGTGTCACCCGACCGACCGGAGGGCCTCGGCCGGGCTGAGCCGGGCCGCCCTCCATCCGCCGAAGGCGCCGGCGACCAGACCGCCGAGGACGGAGATGCCGACGGCCGCGACCACGACCCACAGGGTGAGCGGTGCGCTCAGCACGACATCAGCCGCGGTCGTCTGCGCGGCCAGACCGCCGAAGCCGCCGCCCGGCCCGCCGCCCATTCCCCCACTTGTGCCGCCGACGTCGACGGCCGACGGAGCCGTGGAGATCGTCGGCGCGATCATGTTGACGGCCCAGATCCCGACGAGACCGAGCGCCAAGCCCGCCGCGCCGCCGATGAGCCCCTGTACGACCGACTCGCCGGCCACCTGGCGCACGACACGGCCGTCGGACCACCCGATCGCCTTCAGCGTTCCGAACTCGCGGGTGCGGCGGGAGACCCCCGAGATCGTGAAGAGTACGGCGAGGCCGAGCGCGACGACGAGGACGACGAGCGACAGCCACGTGCCGAGGCTGGTGATGAGGCTCGACGCGCTGGAGAGCGATCCGGAGACCGTCGAGGCGAGGTCGGACTGCGAGCTGACCGTGGCGTCCGGCAGGGCCGCCTCCACGTCCGCCTGCACGGCCGTGATCGCGTCGGCCGAAGCGGCCTGCACGTACACGGTGGAGACGACGTCGTCGACTCCGGCGATCGTCTGCGCGACGTCCAGGGGGATGTAGACGTTCGCCGCGGTGTCGGCCTCGCTCGAGGTCGAGGTCACGAGGCCGACGACTTCGACGTCGGTTCCTCCCACGTCGATCGTGTCGCCGACGGCGATGTCGCTCGTGGCGGCATACGTCGCGTCCAGGACAGCGACGTTCCGGCCGGCGTCGCCGGCCTCCAGGCCGCGACCTTCGGTGACGCTCGCCGCAGACAGCGGGCCGACCGCCGTGGCGCCCGGGTCGATGCCGAGCACCGAGAACGCGTCGACGTCGAAGTCGCCTCCGCCGAAGCCGCCGCCCTGCGCCGCGCCGCCTTGTCCCTCGGGCGCGGTACCGTCCTGCGGCACAGTGGCGTCGTCGGGAGCGGTCCCGTCGGCGGGGCGCTCAGGCAGCTCACCCGAGAACGTCGTGTTCGTGAGCGACAGGGCGCCGGTCGCTGCGGCGACTCCGTCGATGCCGGTGATCGTCTGCACCGTCGACGCGTCGAGAGTGCCGCGCATCGGGTCGGCCATCAGTCGTGACTGGCTGAGGGTGGTGGTGCCGTCGGAGGTCGCACCGTCGTCCTCTCCGAACTCGAACCGAGGTCCGCCGCGCCCTTCCCCCGGCTCAGCGGCGGCGCCCGTCACGGTGAGATCGGTGCCGACGCCGTAGACGGATTCGAGGGCTTGCGCTTGCGCGTCCCGCACGCCCGCAGCGAGCGAATTCACGATGATCACGAGCGCGATCGCGATCGCCATCCCGATCGCGACGATGATCGTCTGCTTCTTGCGGCCGAACAGCTCGCGCCGCAGATACGTCCAGTACATGGGTCTCCTCCTGACGGCCGGTCGAGCCGTTCGAGACGACGCTAGGGATGCCGCCGATGCACAGCGTCAGCGCGGCATATGGAAATGCGATGAGCCGCAGACCGACTCACAGCACACGCATAGCCGGCTCCATAGGAAGGGCATAGGAACGTGCGCACAATGGACGCATGGCCACTCCTGCTTCCGCCCCGGCTCTGCGCCGAATCGACGGCTCCGCCGTCCGTGTCCTCGTCGTCGACGACGAACAGATGCTCACCGATCTGCTGTCGATGGCACTGCGCATGGAGGGGTGGGAGGTGCGCACCGCGAGCTCCGGTCTGCAGGCGCTCCAGGCGGCGCGTGATTTCGCGCCCGACGCGATGGTGCTCGACATCATGATGCCGGACCTGGACGGGATGGCGGTGCTGCAGCGCCTGCGGCAGTCCGGCAACGACGTCCCCGTCCTCTTCCTCACGGCCAAGGACGCCGTGGGCGACCGGGTCGCCGGCCTCACCGCCGGAGGCGACGACTACGTCACGAAGCCGTTCAGCCTGGAAGAAGTCGTGGCGCGCCTGCGCGGACTCATGCGTCGCGCGGGAACCGCGCAGTCGGCCGAGTCCGAGCCGATCCTCCGGGTCGGCGATCTCAGCCTGAACGAAGACAGCCACGAGGTCGAGCGCGGCGGCGTCGCGTTCGAGCTCACGGCCACCGAGTTCGAGCTGCTGCGCTTCCTCATGCGCAACCAGCGTCGCGTCGTGTCCAAGGCGCAGATCCTCGACCGGGTCTGGAACTACGACTTCGGCGGACGCTCCAGCGTCGTCGAGCTCTACATCTCCTACCTGCGGAAGAAGATCGATCAGGGCCGCGAGCCGCTCATCCACACCGTGCGCGGCGTCGGCTACATGATCAAGGCCCCTCAGTGACCTCAGCCGCCCGCGGCCGATCACGCCGCACCTGGAGCCTGCAGACCCGGCTCATGGCGACCGTGATCGGCATCGTCTCGCTCATCCTCGTGATCGTGGCGATCGCGACGAGTGCGGCCCTCGGGCGTGTGCTCGAGCAGAACCTGGACAACCGCCTGGAAGAAAGCGCCCGACAGGCGGGCCGGGCGCTGCAGATGAATCAGTTCCCCAACGCGACGCAGGACGCGGTGGACGTCTTGAGCCAGGGTCCGCAGGAGCCCGGCTTCCTGTTCATCGCGCAATCCGCACAAGGGAGCATCTCCGGTGCGTACATCGACAACGAGGGCGACGTCGTACGTCTGACCTCTTCGCAGATCGCACGGATCGGCGATGCGATCAGCCAGGGCGGGTTCACGACCGTCTCGCTGGGCGACGGCATCGGCGACTATCGCATCCGTCTCGTCACGGGCGACAGCTTCGTCGGCATCGCGGGCCTTCCCGTCATCGAGGTGCGCAGCACGATCGCCCAGACGCTCACGACGATCGCGCTGGTCACCGCCGGTGGCCTGCTGCTGCTCGTCGCCGCGATCGCGCTCGTGATCCGCGCCGGGCTGAAGCCGCTGCGGGTCGTCGCGGACACCGCCACGCGGGTCGCCGCACTGCCGCTGGCCGAAGGCGCCGTATCGATCACCGAGCGCGTGCCGGACGACGAGACCGACGAGCACACCGAGATCGGTCGCGTCGGCCACGCGCTGAACACGCTGCTCGACCACGTCGGACAGTCCCTGGATGCTCGGCAGCGCAACGAGGAGCGCATGCGCAGCTTCGTCGCGGACGCGAGTCACGAGCTGCGGACGCCGCTGGCGTCGATCCGGGGCTACTCCGAGCTGTCGCTGCGTGATCCCGCGCTGAGCGAGACGACCGAGTCGTCGCTCGAGCGCATCCAGGCGCAGTCGATCCGGATGACCGCTCTCGTCGAGGATCTGCTGCTGCTCGCGCGCCTGGACGAGGGGCAGGAGCTCGTCTACGGCACGGTGGATCTGTCGCGGCTCGCGATCGAGGCGATCGCCGACGCCACTCCGGCGGGGCCGGACCACGGATGGGAGCTGGATCTCGACGAAGAGCCCGTCGTGGTCACCGGTGACGCCGCACGCCTGCACCAGGTGGTCGGCAATCTTCTCGCGAATGCGCGCACCCACACGCCGGCCGGAACCGCCGTGACGCTGAGCCTCCACCGCGACGGTGCGGATGCCGTCCTCCGCGTGCACGACGACGGCCCGGGCATCGATCCCACGATCGCCGACGAGCTGTTCGAGCGCTTCTCGAGGGCGGATCGGTCACGGGCGCGCAAGACGGGCGGCACCGGACTCGGACTCTCGATCGCCCAGGCGATCGTCGTCGCCCACGGCGGCTCGATTACCGTACGAAGCACTCCCGGATCCACGACGTTCGAGGTGCGGCTGCCGCTGGCCCCCGAGACGCCGGACGCGGCATCCGTCTGACCCGGATCAGGTGATTTGGCTGACGCAGGACGATGTGGGCCGCAATCGGCCTGCGTGCGCCGAATCTCCTGATCCGGGCGTGACCGTGACGGCGAGGATCACTAGACGGTGACGATCAGTAGCCGCTGAAGGCGTCCGTCGTGAGCGAGCGCGCGCGCTCGAGGGCGGGGGCGAGATCGGCGATGAGCCCGGCCGGACCCGAGATGTACGCATGGCGCGCGCCGATGTCGGGCACGACCTGCAGCAGTCCGTCGGCGTCCAGACGCACGCCGCGCGCCCAGTGCCAATGGCGCGACAGATCGCGGGGCTCGTCGCGGGTGAAGACGATGACCGGGATGCCGGATGCCTCCAGCTCATCGCGGAAGGCGAGTTCGGCCGCCTCGGAAGCGACGTACACGAGCACGATGTCGCGGTCCTCCTCCGCCAGTCGCACGTGCCGCAGCTGGGAGACGAACGGAGTGATGCCGATTCCGGCCGCGACCATGAGCACGGCGCTCGTGGCCTTCTTCGGCAGCACGAAGTCTCCCCACACGCCGGTGACCGCGAGCGTGTCGCCCTCCCCCACCCGCGCGAGGGCCTTCTTGTACGAGCTCTGCGTCTGCGCCCCGGGAGCCTCACGGAACGCGACCGTGAGCGAAGGCAGGTCTTCCGGCGCCGAGGCGATGCTGAACTCCCGCCTCGTGCCGCGGGCATCGGCGTGGCGATGCGGCACGTCGAGCTCGAGGTACTGGCCCGGAACGAAGGACAGCGGCCGGCGGGTCCGGAAGGTGAGCGACTGCACGGTGGGCGTGAGGTTCTCGCGCGACGACAGCGTGAGCTTCACCGCCGAGCGCGTCGAGAACGCGAACACGAACGCGAGGAGATTGCCGACCAGCAGCGCGCGCTCCTGGCCGAGACTGATCTCCCCGAGGTCGATCGGCCACCCCGCGAGGATGCCGACGAGCGCGGCGACGGTGAACTGCTGCCAGCGTCGCGGGGGCATCGTGAGGGGCTCGGAGAGCATGAACGCACCGAGGAAGAGGAACGGCGATGACCACAGCACCGAGAAGAGCACCGTGACCGTGTCCACCTCGAGGCCGGCCTGCTGGTACTGGGTCGCGACACGGGCGACGCCCACGGCGACCGCGACGAGGAGGAACACCGCGATCACGCGCACCTTCTCGGTCCGGATCAGGACCGCGAGCCCGAAGAGGATGACCGGAGCCGCGAGCACCGGTGTACCCACCCACCACGAGGACGCCCCCAGCGCCGGCAGCGCGATGCTCACGAGCGTCAGGACGGTCGCGCCGACCGCGGCGGGGTTGAAGATGTGGCGTCCCCGCCAGGCCAGGACGTACTTCGACAGCGATGCGACGGCCGCGCCGAGCGCGAGTCCCGCGAGCCCCGCAGGATCCAGCGTCGGCCGCAGGACGAAGAGCAGGATGCCCGCGGTGATGAGCGAGGATTCCACACGCCACGGCAGGCGCACGACCGCTTGGGCGGCGGCGTCCGTCAGCACGCATACGAGGGCGAGGACCACGGCGGACGCGAGGAGTTCGAGCGGGGTCGGCGCGACGAGCCCGAAGAACGACACCGCGAGGGCCACGAGGGCGAGCGCAGCGAGGGCGTACAAGGCCAGCCGGTACATCGAGACGCGCCCGAGCACCGCGAAGACGCGGTTCCACAGCGAGGTGAAGGTTCCGATCACGTGAACAACTCTGCCTTACTCCCGGGAGACCACTCCACGCGGCCGTCGGTGGTCATCCGCACCCAGTCGATCCCCCACTCGGCGGCCGACTCCGGACCCCCCTCGAAGAACAGCGCGGTCGCGATGGCGTCGGCGCGCATCGCGGGGTCCGGGATGCCGCACGGAGCGATCGCCCAGGTCGCGGAAATCGTCCGCACGGGCTCTCCGGTGCGCGCGTCGAGGACGTGGTGCAGGCCATCGCCCCACGCCCGCCGGTTCGTCGCGGAGGCGCAGAGCGCGGCATCCGCCACCTCGACGACACCGATCGCGCGCCGCGAGTCGTACGGGTGCTCGAGCGCCACCCGCTCGGCCGTGCCCGCCACGATGAGGTCGCCGCTCGCGTCGACGACGAACGGACCTGCGACGGACGCGGCCACCTCGGCGGCGACCTTGTCCACCAGGCGGCCCTTGCCGAGTGCGCCGACGTCGATCAGTTCCGGCCCGTCCAGCTCGAGGGCGCCCTGCTCCCAGCGGAGACGGTCACGCCAGTCCCGCGGGGCAGGTCGCGCCCCCCGGTCGACGAACGCGTAGGCGGCGTCGTATCCCCGCACGGCGAGCGAGGCGCCGACGAGGGGATTGACCGCTCCCCCCGTGGCGGCGTCCAGTACGGCGTACGCGTCGAGCATGCGCGCGGCGTCCGGCGGCGCGGGCGCAGAGCCACCGCGGCGGGCCAGGCCGCTCACGACCGAGTCCGCCCGGAACCGCGACCACTCCCGGTCGAACCGATCGATCACCGCGTCGATCCGGCCGCGGGCGGACTCATCCAGGGGCTCGGACGTGTCGATCTGCCAGCCGGTCCCGATCGCGTCGAAGCGCCACGTCGAGAACGGCCCCGATGCGCCGCTCACCGGAGGGTCAGGACGCCTCGGACTTGATCGTGTCGATCGCCTCGTTGAAACCCCCGCTGGTCAGCGAGGATCCGGCGACACGGCTGACCGAGATCTCGTCGATGTCCTTGCCGACCACGACATCGGCGATGCCGCCGATGAACTTGCTCTGGTACTCCTCCGACTCGCGCTTCTGCGGGTCGCCCGTCACGTCGACCGCCGTGATGACGTCGTCCTCGAGGGTGACGGTGACGACGATCGTCTCGACCGACTCCGGCGTCGCGTAGGACCCCTCGGCGGTGTAGGTGCCGTTCTGATACGTGCTCGATCCGGATGCCGCCTCCGACGCGCTCGGCGACGAGGACGACTCGGGCTCGGCTGCCGGCGCGTCGGTCGTCGGATCGGCGGCGGGGGCCGTGCTCGCACAGCCGGCGAGCGCGAAGGCGCCGGCGACGCCGGCGGCGGCGACGGTCATGCGGACGGGGCGGGGTACGGCGGTGCGGATCATGGGGGTCCTCCTCGAGCGACGCCTGGGAGGTTCCACGCTATCCGGGCCGCCCGCGCCGGAACGACCGTTCCGCCTCAGAAGTCCCTATGAATGCGCGCGCATGCAGTTGCCGCTGTCGTCACGCCGCTCCGTCGAACATGCTCGTGACGGAGCCGTCCTCGAAGACCTCGTGGATCGCGCGGGCGAGCAGCGGGGCGATCGGAAGGATCGTCAGCGACGGGAAGCGCTTCTCGGCCGGGATCGGGACCGTGTCCGTGACGACGACCTCGTCGATCGCCTCGGACTGGAGGCGCTCGGCCGCCGGGTCACTGAAGATCGCGTGCGTCGCCGCCACGATGACCCGCTCCGCGCCGTTCTTCTTCAGCGCCTCGGCGGCCTTCACGATCGTGCCGCCGGTGTCGATCATGTCGTCCACGAGGAGGCACACCCGGCCGTCGACCTGGCCGACGATCTCGTTGACGGTGACCTGGTTGGCCACGTTCGGGTCGCGGCGCTTGTGGATGATCGCGAGAGGGGCGCCGAGACTGTCCGACCACGTGTCCGCGACACGCACCCGACCGGTGTCGGGCGAGACGACCGTGAGCTTCGCGCGGTCCTCCGTCGACAGATTCTGCTCGAAGTACTCCAGCAGCACGGGCTTGGCGAAGAGGTGATCGACGGGGCCGTCGAAGAAGCCCTGGATCTGCGCGGCGTGCAGGTCGACGCTCATGACCCGGTCGGCGCCGGCCGTCTTGAGCAGGTCCGCCACGAGGCGGGCGCTGATCGGCTCGCGTCCGCGGCTCTTCTTGTCCTGGCGAGAGTACGGGTAGTAGGGGGCCACGACCGTGATCCGCTTCGCAGAGGCCCGCTTGGCGGCATCCAACATGATGAGCGTCTCCATGAGCCACTCGTTCACGGGCGGACCGAAGCTCTGGATCAGGAAGAAGTCGCACCCGCGGATGGACACCTCGAAGCGCGTGAGGATCTCACCCGAGGCGAACGTGCGGTACTCGGTCGGGACGAGCTCGGTGCCGAGCGCCGCGGCGACGTCCGCCGACAGGTCGGGGTGCGACCTGCCGGAGGCGACGACCAGACGCTTCTTGGTCTTGGCGACCAGTCCGGGGGCGATGTCGTTCGCCCGGTCCAGGACGACCGTCTTATTCTTGCGCGCCATCGTCCGCTTTCTGTGCGGACCGGGCTTTCGCGGCAGCGTCGGCCGCCGCGGTGCCCGGTCGGTTCGTCTCGACCCACCCCTCGACGTTGCGCTGAGGGGCCACGCTGAGCGCCAGGGCACCGGCGGGCACATCCTTGCGGATCACCGCTCCGGCCCCGGTCTTCGCGCCTTCACCGATCCTAACGGGCGCCACGAACACGTTGTGCGAGCCGGTGTGCACCTCGTCGCCGATCTCGGTGCGATGCTTGGCGATGTCGTCGTAGTTCGCGGTGATCGCGCCCGCTCCCAGGTTCACGCCGGTGCCGATCGTCGTGTCGCCGATGTACGACAGGTGCGGCACCTTGCTGCGCGCGCCGATCGTGGAGTTCTTGGTCTCCACGAACGTGCCGATCTTGCCCTTCTCGCCGAGATACGTGCCGGGGCGCAGATAGGCGAAGGGTCCGACGGTGGCACCGGCACCGATGACCGCCAGGGTCGCGTCCGTCCGCGTGACGGTGGCGTTCTCCCCCACTTCGCAGTCGACCAGGCTCGTGTCGGGGCCGACCGTCGCTCCCGCGGCGATCGCGGTGGAGCGGAGGATGTGCGTTCCCGGGAGCACGGTGACGTCCGGCGCGAGGCTCGCCGTCACGTCGATCCAGGTGGACGCCGGGTCGAGGATCGTCGCGCCCTCCAGCTGCCAGCGACGCACCGTCCGGGCGTTGAGGAGGCGGGCAGCTTCCGAGAGCTGCACCCGATCGTTCACACCGAGCGCTGCTGCGGCATCCGACGCCTGCGAGATGCCGACCGCGAGCCGCGAGTCCCGGAGAAGGCCGACGACATCGGTGAGGTAGCGCTCGCCCTGCGCATTCGCGGTGCCGACGAGCGAGAGGTGCGCGCGCAGCGCGGGCGCCTGGAAGACGTACACCCCGGCGTTGATCTCGGTGATCTCCGCCTCGGCATCCGTCGCGTCCTTCTGCTCGACGATGCGCTGCACGCCGCCCACGGAATCGCGCACGATCCGGCCATAGCCGGTCGCGTCCGCGACGACGGCGCTCAGAACGGTCGCCGCCGCACCGCTTGCGCGGTGCGCACGGACGAGGCCGGCCAGCGTCTCGTCGTCCAGGAGCGGCACGTCGCCGCTCAGGACGAGCACATCGCCCGAGAAGTCGGGTACCCGCTCGAGGGCGACCTCGACGGCTCGGCCGGTGCCCGGGATCTCGTCCTGGTCGACCACGAGGATCTCGGGCGCGATGTCGAGGACGGCGTCGGCGACGAGGTCGCGTTCGTGGCGGACGACCACGAGGATGTTCGCCGGCTCCAGGTTCCGCGCGGTGTCCAGCACGTGCCCGAGGAGCGGTCGACCCCCGATGCGGTGCAGCACCTTCGGCAGGGAGGACTTCATCCGGGTGCCCTGTCCTGCGGCGAGGATGATGACGGCGAGTTCCGGCGCGTCCGTGCTGTGCGTGTTCGACATGCTCCGCCGCCAGGATTCGAACCTGGACCTAACAGCTCCAAAGGCTGTCGTGCTGCCGTTACACCACGGCGGACCACGGCCCCGGCATCCGCCCGGACCGCGCGTCAAGTCTGCCAGACGGTTGCACCCGCACCCCTGTCGCGCGGCTCGTGTGGAAGCACGGGGAGATTTCGGCTCGGCCGGGCCGTCGCGGAGTCGCAGCGTGCGATTTCTCGCCGGTGTTTCACGGCGAGACGGCGTGCGGGCCCCGGGGAGGCGCACGGCGGGCTCGGCGACCCCGGGATAATGGGCGCATGGGCCACGAGAGCGACGAAGTCGACCGGATCGTGCAGGCGTGGATGGCCCAGCGCCCCGACCTGGACTTCTCGCCTCTCGAAGTCCTCTCGCGCGTGGACCGGCTCTCGCGCCACCTCGACCGCGCCCGCCGGGACGCGTTCCGTCGCAGCGACCTCGAGCCGTGGGAGTGGGACGTGCTGTCGGCGCTCCGGCGCGCCGGGGAGCCGTTCCAGCTGAGCCCCAAGGCCCTCCTGCAGCAGACGCTGGTCTCCAGCGGCACGATGACGAACCGCATCGACCGGCTCGTGGGCCGCCGCCTCGTGCACCGCGAGGCCGACCCGGACGACGGGCGCAGCATCCTGGTCACGCTGACCGGGGACGGGCGCACGCGGGTGGATGCCGCCATCACGCGTCTCGTCGACGCAGAGGCGCTGCTGCTGGACACACTCTCGCGGTCGGACCGGGACCGCCTCGCGAGCCTGCTGCGCAAGCTCAGCCTCGGCTTCGACACCTGAAGCGGGGCCGCGCGGGCCGGATAGAATTCCGTGTGCCCTCCGTCGATGACTCTTCCGCCGTCCCCCCGAGCGGCATCGACCCCGCCGAACTGGAGGTCACCCTCCGCGTCCTCGGCCGCCTGCACGAGGTCGACGAGACGCACCCCGACTACGTCACGGTCCGTCGCGCGACGGCCGCCATGTTCAAGTCGGCCAAGAAGGAGCGGCGGCTCGCGAAGCGCGCCGAGATCGCCGAAGCCGACCGCGCGGTGATCGCCGCCACGGCGACCGGAGCGCCCGACCGGATCGACGACGAGACGCGGGGCATCCCGCTGGAGACCCGCGCGACCGCGCCGACGGCCGGCACCCTGCGCGTCGCCCGACCGTGCTACATCTGCAAGCAGCCCTACACGCAGGTCGACGCGTTCTACCACCAGCTCTGCCCCGCGTGCGCGGCGTTGAGCCACGCCAAACGCGACGCGCGGACGGACCTGAGCGGAAAGCGGGCCCTGCTGACCGGCGGTCGCGCCAAGATCGGCATGTACATCGCACTGCGGCTCCTTCGCGACGGCGCGCACACGACGATCACCACGCGCTTCCCTCGCGACGCGGTCCGGCGGTTCTCGAGCCTGCCGGACTCCGCCGAGTGGATCGACCGCCTGCGCGTCGTGGGCATCGACCTGCGCGACCCGGCCCAGGTGATCGGGCTCGCGGAGTCCGTCGCAGAGCAGGGGCCGTTGGACATCCTGATCAACAACGCGACCCAGACCGTGCGGCGCTCCCCCGGCGCCTACCAGCCGCTCGTGGATGCCGAGCTCGCGCCGCTGCCCGACGGTCCGCTGCCCGAACTCGTGACGTTCGGGCACACGAATGACGCGCACCCTCTCGCGCTCGCGCAGTCCGTCAGCGCCCACCCGATCCTCGCCGCCGCCGCCGCGAAAGCCGAAGAGCTCACCGAGCAGGCCATGGCCGCGGGCTCCAGTTCGCTGGACCGCCTCGCCGCCGGCACCGCGATCGACGCGGGCGGACTCGTCCCGGACCTCCACGACGTGAACTCGTGGACGCAGCACGTGCAGGAAGTGGACCCGCTCGAGATGCTCGAGGTGCAGCTCGCGAACACGACCGCCCCGTTCCTGCTCGTGTCCAAGCTCCGGCCGTCGATGGCGGCGAGCCCGGCGCGGCGGAAGTACGTCGTGAACGTCAGCGCGATGGAGGGCGTGTTCGGTCGCGGCTACAAGGGTCCCGGGCATCCGCACACGAACATGGCGAAGGCCGCGGTGAACATGCTGACGCGCACGAGCGCGCGGGAGATGTTCGAGACGGACGGCATCCTCATGACGAGCGTGGACACCGGATGGATCACCGACGAGCGACCGCATCCGACGAAGGTGCGGCTCGCCGAAGAGGGCTTCCACGCACCCCTGGATCTCGTGGACGGCGCCGCACGCGTGTACGACCCCATCGTGCGCGGCGAAGCCGGTGAGGACGTGTTCGGGGTTTTCCTGAAGGACTACGCGGTCGGCAGCTGGTGACGCACTCCGCGGACTTCCTGCGCGGCATCCCGATCGGCACACGCGTCGTGGCGCGCTACCTGCTGCCTGACGGGAGCGCGACGGACGCGCTCGGCGAGCTCCGCGAACGGGATGCCGTCAGCGTCGTGATCGAGACGCGTCGGGGGCTTCAGCGCGTGGGCTTGGCGACCGTGATCGCGGCGAAGGCCGTTCCCCCGCCCCCGCGCCCGCGCTGAGGCGGATCAGACGAGCTCGGACAGCTCCAGCCAGCGCTCCTCGAGCTGAGACACCTCGGTCTCGAGCTCACGCAGGGTCGCCGTCTGCGCGGCGACGCCGGTGTAGTCGTTCTGATCGTGTTCGGCGATCTTCACGTGCGCGGCGTCGATCAGCGTCGCGAGCTTCGCGAGCCGTCGCTCGATCGCACCGACCTCCTTCTGCGCGGCGCGCAGCTCGGCGCCGCTGAGACCGGTGGACGCGGGGGCTGAGGCCGAAGCGGATGCCGCGGCGGCGGCATCCGCCTGCTCTTCCTGCCTGTGCCGCAGGCGGAGATACTCGTCGACGCCTCCGGGAAGGTGCCGGAGGCGGCCGCCCAAGATCGCATACTGCTGGTCGGTGACGCGCTCGATGAAGTACCGGTCGTGCGAGACGACCAGGAGCGTCCCCGGCCAGGAGTCCAGCAGATCCTCGATCGCCGCGAGCATGTCGGTATCGAGGTCGTTCGTCGGCTCGTCGAGGATGAGGACGTTGGGCTGGTCCAGGAGCACGAGCAGGAGCTGCAGGCGCCGCTTCTGACCGCCGGAGAGATCCTTCACGGGAGTGGAGAGCTGGGCGCTCGAGAAGCCCATGCGCTCCAGAAGCTGCCCGGGGGTCAGATCCTGCGCCTTGGATCCGGTGCCGAACGTGTAGGTCGTACGGAGGCGCTCGAGGACGACCCGCACGGGATCGTCCAGATGCGCCTCGAGCTCGTCCAGGCGCTGCGTGAGGGTGGCCACCTTCACGGTCTTGCCGCGCTTGACCCGCCCCGACGTCGGCTGGACGGTGCCGGCCACGAGCCCCAGGAGGGTCGACTTGCCCGCGCCGTTCACCCCGAGGATGCCGGTGCGCTCGCCCGGCGCGATCCGCCATTCCACGTCGGTGAGGATGGGACGCTCGTACGCGACCGAGACGTCCAGGAGGTCGACGACGTCCTTGCCGAGTCGCGAGACGGCGAGCGAGCGGAGGGCGACGGGGTCGCGGATCTCCGGGACGTCGGCGATGAGCGCGTTCGCCGCGTCGATGCGGAACTGGGGCTTGGAGGTGCGCGCGGGCGCTCCACGCCGCAGCCATGCCAGCTCCTTGCGGGCGAGGTTCTGTCGCTTGGCCTCGGAAGCGGCCGCCATGCGGTCGCGCTCGACGCGCTGGAGGATGTACGCCGCGTAACCGCCCTCGAACGGTTCGACGATGCGGTCGTGCACCTCCCACGTGCGGGTGCAGACCTCGTCGAGGAACCACCGGTCGTGCGTGACGACGAGGAGCGCCCCGGAATTCGGCGCCCAGCGGCGCTTGAGGTGCTCGGCGAGCCAGGCGATCGCCTCGACATCGAGGTGGTTGGTGGGCTCGTCGAGCATGAGGACGTCATGGTCGCCGATCAGCAGCTTCGCCAGCGCGACGCGGCGCCGCTGACCACCGGAGAGGTCGGAGATCGGCGCGTTCCAGTCGAAGCCCGAGAGCAGGCCCGCGGTCACGTCGCGCACCCGCGGATCACCCGCCCACTCGTGCTCGGGAAGATCGCCCACGACGGCGCGGGCGACCGTGTCGCCATCGTCGAGCGTGTCGCCCTGGTCGAGCACACCGACGCTGACGCCACGGCGGACGGTCACGCGACCCCCGTCGGGCTCGAGTCGCCCGGCGAGCATCGCGAGGAGGCTGGACTTGCCGTCGCCGTTGCGACCGACGACGCCGATGCGGTCGCCCTCGTCGACGCCGAGCGAGACGGAGTCGAAGATGATGCGCGTGGGGAACTCGAGTTGCAGGGCCTCGGCCCCGAGAAGATGTGCCATGTCCCTCCCAGGGTAGTCGGCCGCGAAAAGCCGCGAGACTGCAACGGGCGTCCGAGACTGAGGGGATCACCCGCAGTCTCGGCGCTCCGCTGCAGTCTCGCGGAAGGGCCGTCAGGGCCGGATCAGATCAGGCCGTTCTCGGTGAGCCAGGCCGTCGCGATGTCGGGCGTGGACTCCTGGTCGACCGTGCTCTGCACGTTCAGCGCAACCAGACCCTCGGGAGTGAGCGCCGCGCTGATCTCGTTGATGATCTCGGCCGCACCGTCGGGCAGCTCTCCGCTGACGACCGGGACGACGTTCGAGGCGAGGAACAGACCCTCGGGGTCTTCGAGCACGACGAGGTCGTCGGTCTGGATGCGGGGGTCGGCCGTGTAGACGTTCGCGACCTGGATCGTGTTCGCCAGGAGCGCCTCGACCGTGGTGTCCGCGGTCGGGGAGAACGCGACGGTCACACCGTACGTGTCCAGGAGCCCGGTGGGTCCGTAGGGGCGCTCGGCGAGCTCGGGTGCGCCGCCGAGGGTGAGCGGGGTGGTCACGTTCGCGAGGTCGCCGATCTCGACGAGCGAGTTCTCATCGGCGAACGCCTTCGTCACGGTGTAGGAGTCCTGGTCGGTCGCGGTGGACTGGTCCAGCACGCTCAGGCCCTCGGGCAGCGCGTCGGGCAGCGCCGCGTACACCTCGTCGGCGGTGCGCGCCGTCGTCTCGGGGTCGAAGAACTGCAGGAGGTTTCCGGAGTACTCGGGGAACAGGGTGATCTCCCCCGCCTCCAGGGCGGGGATGTACGCGTCGCGCTGACCCGCGTTGAACGCGTCGCGCGACACGTCGAAGCCGGCGTTCTCGAGCGCCTGTGCGTAGATCTCGGCGATGATCTCGTTCGAGTAGTACGCCTGCGAGCCGATGACGATCGTCTCGCCCCCGGCCGCGGGAGCCTCGGTCTCGGGCGCGAGCGGGTCGCTGGAGGCGCAACCCGAGGCCACGAGTGCGACGCCGGTCAGGATGGCCGCGGTGAAGGCGACCTTGGACTTGTTGATGGTGAACATGGTTCTTTCCTCTGTGTGTGGTGGTGCAGGACTTTCAGGATGCGGCGGCAGCCGTGGTGCGTGCGGATGCCGATCGCCGGGGAGCGGAGTGGTGGGTCTGGGCGGCGCGGATGCCCGCGGGGACGGATGCGCGCTGCAGGAGGGCGAACAAGCCGTCCAGGACGAGTGCGAGCGCCGCGACGAGGAGCGCGCCGCCGAGGACGATGTCGAAACGGCGCAGCGGGATGCCGGCCAGGATGTACTGCCCGAGCCCGCCCAGGTTGATGTACGCGGCGATCGTGACCGTGGCGACGACCTGCAGCGTCGCCGACCGCAGGCCCGCCACCAGCAGCGGCAGACCGAGCGGGACCTCGACGCGCCAGAGCACCTGCCACGGCGTCATCCCCATCGATCGGGCGGCGTCGAGCACTCGACGGTCGATCGCCTCGAACCCGGTGTAGGCCCCGGCCAGGATCGACGGGATCGCCAGGAGGACGAAGGTGATGATCGCAGCCTCCGTCGTGCGGAGCACTCCGAGCAGCAGGAAGAGCAGGATCAGCAGGCCGAAGGACGGAATGGCGCGAGCCGCACCAGAGATCGCGACGGCGATGTCCCGGCCGCGCCCGGTGTGCCCGATCAGCCAGCCGAGCGGCACGGCGATGAGCGCGGCGATCAGGATCGACAGGAACGTGAACCAAATGTGCTGCGCGAGCGCCACCGGGATCGGTGCGAGGCCCGCCCCGGGGTCACCGGAGAAGATCCACGCGATCGCATCGCCGATGAGGTTCACGCGACCCTCACCTCCAGCGGCAGGTTCGCCCGGCGCGCACGCCGGCGCGCGGCGCGGGACGGCGTCTTCGACCACGGCATGAGCGCGCGCCCGATCAGGACGAGCAGCAGGTCGATCACGAGCGCGATGAGCACCACCGCGACGATGCCGGCGAGCACCTCGGCGATGATCCGCCGCTGCGAGCCGTTCGTGAAGAGGTAGCCGAGGTTCGTCACGCCGATGAGCGCGCCGACGGTCGCGAGGGCGATCGTGCTGACGGCGGTGACTCGGAGCCCCGCGAGGATCACCGGCCCGGCGAGGGGGAAGTCGACCGCCCAGAACCGCCGCCCCGCGCCGTACCCCATCGCCGTCGCGGACAGCCGCACGGCGGGGTCGACCGAGCCGAGTCCGTCCGAAACCGACCGCGTCATGAGCGCGATCGCGTAGATCGTGAGGGCGAGGATCAGGTTGACTTCGCTGAAGATCGGCGTTCCGATCAGAACGGGGAGCAGCGGGAGCAGCGCGAGCGAGGGGATCGTGTACAGCAGACCCGTGACGGTGAGGATGCCGCCTCGCGCGGCCCGGTATCGCCAGGCGAGCCACCCGAGCGGCACGGACAGCACGAACCCGAGGATGATCGAGATGATCGACTGCCGCAGGTGCACCAGCGTCAGCTCCCAGATCAGATCCAGGTTGTTCGCGACCCAGTTCATCGGGCGTCTCCGACGATCGCTCCCTGGGTGCGTCCCTCGCTGTCGACCACCACCGCGCCGCGGTCGGTCTGCTTGATCGTGAGTGCCCGCGCGCCGCGGTCGACGCCGATGAAGCTCGCGACGAAGTCCTCGGCGGGATTCTCGATGATCTCGCTCGGCGAGCCGACCTGTGCGATGCGGGCGCCCTTCTGGAGGATCACGACCTGGTCGCCCAGGAGGAACGCCTCGTCGATGTCGTGCGTGACGAACACGACGGTCTTGCCGAGTTCTCTCTGCAGTCGGATGAGCTCCTGTTGCAGATCGGCGCGCACGATCGGGTCGACCGCGCCGAACGGCTCGTCCATCAGGAGGATGTTGGGGTCGGAGGCGAGTCCGCGGGCGACGCCGACGCGCTGCTGCTGACCGCCGGACAGCTGGCTCGGGTAGCGGCCGGCCAGCGAGCGGTCCAGGCCCACCGTGTCGAGCAGACCGAGCGCCTGCTCCCGGGCCTTCTTCTTGGGCACGCCGCTCAGCACCGGCACGGTGGCGACGTTGTCGATCACCGTGAAGTGGGGCATGAGCCCGGAGTTCTGCATGACGTAGCCGATGCTGCGACGCAGCTTGACGGCATCCTTCGCCAGGATGCTCTCCCCGTCGATCGAGATATCGCCGCCGGACGGCTCGACCATGCGGTTGATCATGCGCAGCAGCGTCGTCTTGCCGCAGCCGGAGGATCCGACGAAGACCGTCGTTTTGCGCGACGGGATGATCAGATGGAAGTCCTCGACCGCGCGCGTGCCGTCGGGGAACTCCTTCGTGACGTTCGAGAACTCGATCATGGGACGACCTTGCTCAGGCCGTGACCTCGACTTCCTTCCAGAAAGCCACGTACCCCGAGAAGTCGCGTCCGACTCGCTCGATCGCGGTCGGGTACGGGGTCGGGTACGCCCAGGCACGGTCCGCGAGCACGTCGTCGCCCGAGACGACCGAGTAGTACTGGCACTCGCCCTTCCACGGGCATGTGTAGGGCGTCGGACTCTCCTGGAGGAATTCGCGCTTCACGCTCGCCGGCGGGAAGTACCAGTTGCCCTCGATCTTGACCAGGTCGGCTTCGTCCGCCTCAGCGATGACCGTGCCGTTCAGATGCGCCTTCATGATTCCTCCTCGAGGCGCTCACGGCGCCTGGATCAGTGCGCAGCACGAAGCCGCTTTCCGAGCGTAGCGAACCCCGTCGACACGGGATCCGTCCGACGGAATCCTTGCAATGAACCGAAATGAACGCTACGTTGCCGCGTTCACATCATCCGGGCGCCCGGCACCGGCCCGTGCACGTGCAGCGCCCGGAGACCCGCCGCGGACAGCACCACCTGCAGCTCGAGCGCCGCTTCCGCGTCCGCCGCCAGGAAGGCCAGCGTCGGACCCGAGCCGGACACCATTCCGGCCAGCGCCCCGGCCTGATCGCCGAGTTCGAGGGTCGCCCGCAGATCGGGGCGCAGCGACAGCGCGGCGGCCTGGAGGTCGTTGCGGGCGTGTTCGGCGAGGGCCACCGGGTCTCCGGCGCGCAGCGCCTTCAGGACGCCGGGGTCGACAGCCGGCGTCCGCACGCGCGAGAGCGCCCCGTGCTCTGCTCGCAGCACGTCCAGGTGCGCGTAGACCTCCGGTGTGGACAGTCCCCCCTCGGCCGGCACCACGACCCAGTCGAAGCGTCCCCGCACCAGCGCCGCACTCAGTTCGTCGCCGCGACCGGTGCCGACCGCGGTGCCGCCCATGAGGGCGAACGGCACGTCCGCACCGAGTCGGGCGGCGAGCTGGTGCAACGTCGCGGCTCCCAGGTCCGTGCCCCAGAGCGCGTCGCACGCGACGAGTGCGGCCGCGGCATCCGCGGACCCCCCGCCCATGCCGCCGGCCACCGGCACGTGCTTGACGACGTCCAGGTGCACGCCGCCGGCATATCCCGCCTTCTGCGCGACCAGGCGCGCGGCGCGCAGCGCCAGGTTGCGGTCGTCGGCGGGCACACCGCTCACATCGACCGTGCCCGAGATCGCGATCGTGAAGTCATCCGCCGGTTCGGCCCAGACGTCCTCGAACAGAGAGACCGCCTGGTAGGCGGACGCGACATCGTGATAGCCGTCGTCCTGGACGTCGCCGACCTCGAAGAACAGGTTGAGCTTCCCCGGCGCCCGGACGTGGACGCGGTCGGCCACGAACGCGTGCGTCACAGCTGCGCCGACTCCGCCCACAGATCGACGTCGAGCCGTCCGGACAGCGCGTCGATCTGCTCGAGTTCGGCCGTGTCGAATGCCGGACCGGAGAGAGCGGCGACGTTCTCGTCGAGCTGCTCCGGACGCGACGCGCCGATCAGCGCGGACGCGACGACCGCATCGCGCAGCACCCACTGGATCGCCATCTGCGCGAGCGACTGCCCGCGCTTCTTCGCGATCACATCCAGGCTGCGCAGCGCCTCGAGCGCGCTCTCCGAGAGCTTGCGATCGGGCAGCGAGGATCGACTCTGCGCGCGCTGCGCGGTGCCGTCGCCGAGGTACTTGTCGGTGAGCAGCCCTTGGGCGAGCGGAGTGAAGGCGATCGCCCCCATCCCCTCCTGCGCCAGCACGCCGGTCAGCCCGTCCTCGACCCAGCGGTTGAGGATCGAGTAGGACGGCTGGTGGATGATCAGCGGGGTGCCGAGGCTCCGCGCGACGGCGGCCGCGGTCGCGGTGCGCTCGGCGCTGTAGGAGGAGATCCCGACGTACAGCGCCTTGCCCTGGCGGACGAGCGTGTCCAGCGCGCCGATCGTCTCCTCGATCGGCGTCACCGGATCCACGCGGTGGGAGTAGAAGATGTCGACGTAGTCCACGCTCATGCGGCGCAGCGACTGCTCGGCGCTGGCGAGCAGGTACTTGCGCGAGCCGTGATCTCCGTACGGCCCCGGCCACATGTCGTAGCCGGCCTTCGAGGAGAGGATGAGCTCGTCGCGGTAGGGCGCGAAATCCTCGCGCATCATGCGGCCGAAGTTCGTCTCGGCCGTGCCGTACGGCGGACCGTAGTTGTTCGCGAGGTCGAAGTGCGTGATGCCGATGTCGAAAGCATGGCGCAGCACCGCACGCTGGTTGTCGAACGGGATGTTGTCGCCGAAGTTCCACCACAGGCCCAGCGAGATGGGCGGAAGGAACAGCCCGGACGATCCGACCTGGCGGTACTCGGTCGCGGAGTAGCGGTCGGCGGCGGCCGCATAGGGCCGGTGCAGTTCTCGGACGTCGGGGCGGAAGCGCGGGGAGTCGGTCACGCACCGAGCCTATCCTCGGCCGTGCGAGCGCGAGAGGGTGCGGACCCACAGCACGTCGCGACCTCGTGGTCAAGGGGACGGCCGCGAAACGTCACCGAAACGATGGCCGCTTAGTCTGTCCCCCTGTCGAAGGAGGAATCATGGCGATGCTGTCCGCACTCCCCGTCCAGCCCCGCAGCTGGGCCGCGCTGCTCGAGCGCGATGACATCGTTCTGGACCGCGGCGTCCTTCGACTGCTGCACGAGCAGACCACTCCGGCGCAGGCGCGCGAAGAGGACCTCCTGCTGATCGCCGGCGCGCTCGAACACGCGGGCGTCGGCATCCTGCTGATCCGCCACGACGTGCACACCGTCGGACTCGCGGTCGACGTGACGGATGCCGCAGCCTCGGTGCAGGCCCTGCGCGGGCTGCCCGAACCGGTGTACGTGAAGCGCAAAGCCCTCGGGGCGGTGCTCGCCGCCGACCTCGAGGATCCGTCGGATGCTCCCGCGGCGCTGCGTGTCTATCGCCCGCGGATGAGCGCGCAGGGCGATCTTCGCTACGACCACGAGGTCGGCATCCGGCTCGAGTTCTGGCGATTCGGGGATGACGTCATCGAGGCCCCGCACGACAACGCGGTCACGCGGCGGATCACGGCCGCCTCCGATCTCTCCTTCGTGGACGTCGTGCGGCACGGCCGGTCCTTCCGCACGATCGCCGGGATGTTCGACGTGCACCCGGGCGAGTTCACACACGACGTGGACATGGTGTTCTCGTGGGTCGACGGCTCGTCCACCGACTTCCAGCGGCAGCGCGCCGCGCAGATGGCCGAGTACGTCGTCGGCGAGGGCGACGACGGGCCGGCCCGCTACCGCCACGTGGACGAGCTGCGGTACGCCCTGCGCAGCGTCCACATGTATGCCCCGTGGGTGCGTCGCATCTTCATCGCGACCGACTCCCCCGCACCGGCATGGCTCCTGGATCACCCGAAGGTCACGATCGTGCGCAGCGAGGAGTTCTTCGGCGACACGTCCGTCCTGCCGATCCACAACTCGCATGCCGTCGAGTCGCAGCTGCACCGCATCGACGGGCTCGCCGAGCATTTCCTCTACTCGAACGACGACATGTTCTTCGGCCGGCCCGTGCAGCCCGAACTCTTCTTCTCCCCCGCCGGCATCACCCGGTTCGTGGAGTGCGGGATCCGGATCGGCGCCGGCGGACCGCAGACGCACCGCAGCGGCCACGACAACGCGCTGCGCGTGAACCGGGCGCTGCTGCAGGAGCGTTTCGGCCGCACGATCACCCGCGATCTCGAGCACTGCGCGACCCCGCTGCGTCGCAGCGTCATGGCGGAGCTCGAGCAGGCGTTCCCCGAGGACTTCGCCCGGACCGCCGCCTCCCGCTTCCGGTCCGCGACCGACATCTCCGTCACGAACAGCCTGTACCACTACTACGCGCAGTTCACGGGGCGGGCGATTGCCAGCACGAAGCCGCGGGTGCGCTACGTGCAGACGACGCTCGCGGCCTCGCTCGCGGGCATGGAGCGCCTCGCCCGCCGTCGCGACGTGGACATGTTCTGCCTGAACGACGGCGGCGCGGGTGAGATGCCGGAAGAGCTGCGGGTTCGGACGGTGACCGACATCCTGGAGCGGATGTTCCCGGTGCGCGCACCGTGGGAGCGCGCGGACCTCAGTGCGGGATCGCGATCGGTTCCGTCGGCGGGGCTGTCCGCGGGCTGATCCGCTCCGGCGCCCCGGGCTGGCGGATTCCGGCATCCGCGAGGCGTCGACGCGCTTCTGCCGCGTCGACGTACTCCAGGGTGCGCGGCGCATCGACGGGGACGACCGAGTGCACGACGGTGTCGTCGTAGACGTGGATCATGTTGTACGCCTGCGCGCCGTCCTGCGGTCGCGTCCCGCCGACCGGAACCGTGAGGTCCTGCGCGTAGCAGGTGGACGAGGCCACCGACACGGGGATCCCGGCGAACGTCGCGAACGTGGAGTAGTGCAGGTGTCCGGCGATGATCGCGCGCACATCGGTGCCGCGCAGCACGGGGGCGAGCCGTTGCTGGTCGCGCAGCTCGACCGTCGCAGCAAGCGGCAGGACGCTCGGCACCGGGGGATGGTGCATCGCGATGATCGTGCCGAGCGGCGCCGGTGTCGCGAGGACCCGGGCGAGCCACGCGAGCTGCTCGTCGCGCAGTTCGCCGTGGTGGGCGCCGGGGACCGAGGTGTCGAGGGTGATCAGGCGCAGTCCGTCGAGCTCGTCGACGCGGTCCACAGGTGCGTCGCCGCCGGACCCGAGCAGGTGCGTCCGAAGCCCCGCGCGGTCGTCGTGATTGCCCATCACCCAGAACACGCGCGTGTGCAGTCGTGCGGCGAACGGCTCGACGAGATCCCGCAGCTGCGCGTATGCGTCACCTTCACCGAGGTCGACGAGGTCACCCGTGAAGACGATGCCGTCCGGGGCGATCCCGGACGCCTCGATCGTCGCGAGGGCCCTGGCGAGATGCTCACGCGCGTCCACGAGGTCGAACAGCCGCGATCCGGCCGCACGAAGGTGCGTGTCACTCAGGTGCAGCAGGACGCGCTCGGGCGCCGGATACTCCGCGGTGCGCATCGCACCCTCCCCCTCGGCGCTGGATGCGCCACCCGCCACGGTGACGGAATGCCCTGAATGTTACCGGCATGTTTCGTGAACGGGGTGGGTCCGACGCGCGAACGTCGAGAATCAGGCGACCCGCGCGATCCGCAGGAAGTCCTCGACGCCGAGCTCCTCGCCGCGCGCCGTGGGCGCGACCCCCGCACGTTCGAGGATCTCGGAGGCCGCTGCCGCAGAGCCGCCGAGCACCCCCGAGACCGCCTGCCGGAGCATCTTCCGCCGCTGCTGGAACGCGGCGTCGACGATCTGGAACGTGCGAAGCCGCTCCGCCTCGGTGCCGCGCGGCTCGGGATCGCGGGCGAAGGAGACGAGCACGCTGTCGACGTTGGGGACCGGCCAGAACACCTGCCGCGAGACCATGCCGGACAGCCGCCACGGACCGTACCACGCGGCTTTCACGCTCGGCGCCCCGTACGTCTTGGACCCCGGCGCCGCCGCGAGTCGCTCGCCGACCTCCGCCTGGACCATCACCACGCCGCGCTGGAGCGCGGGGAAATGCTCGAGGAAGTGCAGCAGCACCGGGACGGAGACGTTGTAGGGGAGGTTCGCGACCAGGACGGTCGGCTCGCCCGGGAGCTCGGTGACCCGGAGGGCGTCGGCATCCACGACCTCGAGCCGATCGGCCGGCACACCGTGGGCGGCGGCCGTCGCGGGGAGCCGCGAAGCCAGGCGGTGATCGATCTCGACGGCCGTGACGCTCGCCCCGGTCTCGAGGATCGCGAGCGTGAGAGACCCGAGACCCGGTCCGACTTCGACGACGCGCTCCCCCGCGGAGACCCGGGCGACCTGAACGATCCGGCGCACCGTGTTCGCGTCGACGACGAAGTTCTGACCGAGCTTCTTGGTCGGAGTCACGTCGAGTCCTGCGGCCAGCGA
The DNA here is from genome assembly GCF_040687315.1 of Microbacterium sp. NPDC064584. Lineage (NCBI taxonomy): Bacteria > Bacillati > Actinomycetota > Actinomycetes > Micrococcales > Microbacteriaceae > Microbacterium > Microbacterium sp. NPDC064584. The sequence continues at coordinate 30,804 of NZ_JBFBMZ010000010.1, forward strand.
GCGGATCTCGGACGCGCCGAGGAGGGTCACGGGCATGAGAACACTGTAGTGCGGACGGGCTCGCCGCCCCGCGGCACGTCGGGTTGACAGTCCTGCGCGCGGCGGCCAGGGTAAGGCCAGGCGGGCACTGCCGTCCGTCTTCGCGAACGAGGAGGCCCCCCATGAGTTCGGCTCCGACATCCGGATCGCACGTCTCCGTGCCGCTGACACGCGTCGTCCTCGTGGCAGCCACGGCGGCGCTCGGCGGCTTCCTGTTCGGCTTCGACACCGCCGTCATCAACGGTGCGGTGAACGCGATCGGCGAGCAGTTCCAGACCGGCGATCTCCTCCTCGGCTTCGCGGTCGCCTCCGCCCTGATCGGCTGTGCGATCGGCGCCTGGTATGCCGGGCGCATCGCCGACCGATACGGCCGCATCCGGGTGATGCTGATCGCCGCGGTCATGTTCGTCGCCAGCGCCGTCGGCTGCGCGCTCGCGATCGGCGTGTGGGACTTCTCGTTCTGGCGCATCGTCGGCGGGCTCGGCGTGGGAGCGGCATCCGTCATCGCCCCGGCGTACATCGCCGAGGTCTCTCCGCCCGAGTACCGCGGCCGGCTCGGCTCGCTGCAGCAGCTCGCGATCGTCTCGGGCATCTTCGTCGCCCTCCTCAGCGACGCGGCGATCGTCGCGGCCGCCGGCACGGCGTCCGCGCCGTGGCTGTTCGGCCTCGAAGCGTGGCGATGGATGTTCCTGGTCGAAGTGATCCCCGCGGTCATCTACGGCGTCCTCGCGCTGACGATCCCCGAGTCCCCGCGCTACCTGATCGCGCGCGGCGAGATGACGAAGGCGAAGGAAGTCCTCACCCGCTACGTCGGCGGCGACGTCGAGAAGGTGTCCACCGACATCCTCAAGACCGTCGAGGGCAAGTCGGAGCGCGCGCGCTTCTCGATCCTCCGGCGCGGCAAGTTCGGCCTGTTGCCGATCGTCTGGATCGGCATCGGACTGTCGGTGCTCCAGCAGTTCACCGGCATCAACGTGATCTTCTACTACTCCACGACGCTCTGGCAGGCGGTGGGCTTCACCGAGCAGGATTCCCTCACGATCACCGTGATCACCTCGGTGACGAACATCGTCACGACGATCGTCGCGATCCTCCTGATCGACAAGGTGGGTCGAAAGCCCCTGCTGCTCGTCGGCGCGATCGGCCAGTTCGTCTGCCTCGGGGTGCTGACGCTCATGTTCGCCACGGCCACGGTCGTGGACGGGCAGCCGGTCCTGGAGGGCTCGTCGGGCACGATCGCGCTCATCGCCGCGAACCTGTACGTCGTGTTCTTCGGCGCCACGTGGGGACCGGTGGTGTGGGTGCTGCTGGGCGAGATGTTCAGCAACAAGATCCGCGCCGTCGCCCTCTCGGTCGCGGCAGCAGCGCAGTGGGCCGCGAACTTCGTGATCTCCACGACGTTCCCGGCGCTGGCATCGGTCGGACTCGGACTCGCTTACGGGGTCTACACGTTCTTCGCGTTCGTGGCGATCTTCTTCGTGATCAAGTACGTGAAGGAGACCAAGGGGCGCACGCTCGAGTCGATGAGCGAGGACGCGCCCGCGCCGGTCGCCCCGAAGCGCTGACCCGCCGGGCGGCCGTCGGAGGGGCGATCTAGGATCGAGGGATGCGATCCCCCGGCGAGATCATCGCGCCCCGTCGGCTCGGACGCGACTTCCCGTGGCTGCTCAGCTCGTCGTGGACGAGCAACCTCGGTGACGGCATCGCCCTGGCGGCGGCTCCCCTCCTCCTGGCCTCCCTGACCTCGTCGCCGCTCGTCGTGGCCGCGGGCGCCATGCTGCAGTACCTGCCGTGGCTGCTCTTCGGACTGCTCGCCGGCGCGATCGCGGACCACCACGACCGACGTCGCCTCGTGATGGTAGCCAACGGGGTTCGCGCGGTGATCGTGCTCGCCCTGGTCGCGTTCCTCGTCACCGGCACCGTGACGGTGTGGATGGTGCTCGCCGTCGCGTTCCTCTACGGCACCGCTGAGGTCTTCGCGGACTCCGCCGGCTCGACGCTCCTGCCGATGATCGTGCGACCCGACGACCTCGGCATCGGCAATTCCCGCATGCAGGCCGGGTTCCTCGTCGCGAATCAGCTCGCCGGCCCGCCGCTGGGCGCGTTCCTGTTCGCGATCGGGTCGTTCTGGCCGTTCGCCGCGCAAGTGCTGTGCGTCTCGCTCGCCGTGGTCCTCATCTCCCGCATCGCGCGCACGCCGGTGCCCGAGCACCCTGCGGAGTCGTCGCGAGCCCCGCTGAAGGCGATCGGCGAGGGTCTGCGCTGGTTGCGGCACAACGCACCCGTGCGGACGCTCGTGATCATCATCCTGGTCTTCAACGTCACCTGGGCCGCCCCCTGGGGCATCCTCGTGCTCTACGCGACCGAACACCTCGGCATGGGTCCGGTCGGCTACGGCGCGCTCATGACCGCGTCGGCGCTCGGCGGCATGGTCGCGATCTTCCTGTTCGGCTGGCTCGAGAAGCACGTGTCCTTCGCCACGCTCATGCGCGTGTGCCTCGCCCTCGAGGTGCTCATGCACCTGGCTTTCGCCCTGACGACGCTGCCCGCGGTCGCCTTCATGATCATGTTCGTCTTCGGCCTGTACGCGTTCGTCTGGGCGACGATCTCCACGACCGTCCGGCAGCGCCTCGTCCCCCGCGAACTGCAGGGCCGGATCGCGTCGGTGAACATGGTGGGCGTTTTCGGCGGCCTCGTCATCGGACAGTTCATCGGCGGCATCCTCGCCCAGTTCTTCGGGCTGACGGCACCGTGGTGGTTCGCGTTCGGCGGAGCGGCGGTCACTCTCGCCCTGGTGTGGCGACCGATCTCGCACATCGCCGCCGCGAAACCGGTGGCACAGACCGACGCGCAGCCCGAGCCGGGCGCGGGCGGCGAGCCCCTGATCGGGTGACTCAGTCCTCGAAGGAGCCGTAGACCTCGCGTGTGTTCGCGGCCAGCTGCGCGCACAGCTCATCGAGCTCGACACCGAGCTCGGCAGCCATGAAGCGGAGCGTGACCGGGATCAGGTACGGGGCGTTCGGGCGGCCGCGATGCGGGGTCGGGGTGAGGAAGGGCGCGTCGGTCTCGACGAGGATGCGCTCGCGCGGCGTGACGGCGAGCGCGTCGCGGAGGTTCTGCGCGTTCTTGAAGGTCACGTTGCCGGCGAAAGACAGGTAGTACCCGCGATCGGCGGCGACGCGGGCCATCGCCTCGTCGCCGGAGAAGCAGTGGAACACGGTGCGCTCGGGAGCCCCGACACGCTCGAGGGTCTCCAGTACGGCGTCGTGCGCGTCGCGGTCGTGGATCTGCATCGCGATGCCGTGCTTCTTCGCGAGGGAGATGTGCGCCTCGAACGAGCGATGCTGTGCGGGCAGCCCCGCGTCCTGCGTGCGGAAGAAGTCCAGTCCGGTCTCGCCGATCGCGCGTACGCGGGGCTCGGCGGCGAGCTCGTCGATCACCGCGAGCGCGGCATCCAGTTCCCCCGCCTCTTCGTACGCGGGGGCCTCGTTCGGGTGGATCGCCACGGCCGCGAGGACGCGCGTGTGGGATGCCGCAGCCCACGCCGACCACCGGCTCGAGTCGACGTCGCCCCCGGCCTGCACGACGCCGATCACGCCGACCGCCGCCGCGCGTTCGAGCTGGTCCTCGAGGGTCAGCGGCTCATCGCCGTCGGCGATCTCGAGGTGGGCGTGGTTGTCGTACACCGGCACCGCGAGCGGCTCCGGAGCCGCCGGCCAGCGGACGTCCCGCGTGCCGTCGTTATGGCGCTCGCGGACGTACTGGCTCGGATCGCTCATGCAGACTGCTCGACGCGCGGGAACAGGGGCGCGAGTCCGCTGACCGCGGCGCCGGCGGGGAGGATGCCCCACCGGCCGGCCCCGCGGATCGGCTGCGCGTCCAGGGCTCCGAGCGTGTCGGCGGCGCCGAGGGCCACCCACAGCTTGTGCGTCGCGATCGGGGTGAACGGCGAGAGCAGGACCGCGAGCGCCCGGAGACCCTCGGCCGCGGTGTACAGCACCGTGCCGAGCCGGCCGCGCTGCGCATCGTCCTTCGCGAGCGCCCACGGCTCGTTGTCCGTGATGTAGCCGTTGAGAGCCTCGACGATCGTCCAGATGGAGGAGATCGCCTCGTCCGGCCGGAAGCGCTCGATCGCCGCATCCGCCGAGGTGACGGCATCCGCCACGATCTTCTGGATGCCCAGATCAGCGTCGGTGTATGCCGCGGCGGGCGGGACGATGCCCTCGTAGTACTTCTCGATCATGGCGACCGTGCGCGAAGCGAGGTTGCCGAAGCCGTTCGCGAGCTCGGCCTGGTAGCGGGCCGACAGGTCCTCCCACGAGAACGACCCGTCCTGGCCGAACGCGATCGCGGACAGGAAGTAGAACCGGTAGGCGTCCGAGCCGAAGACGTCGGTGATCTCGGTGGGGGCGATGCCGGTGAGCTTCGACTTGCTCATCTTCTCGCCGCCCACGAGCAGCCAGCCGTGCGCATAGACGCCCCTCGGGACGTCGACGCCGGCGGCCATGAGCATCGCCGGCCAGATCACCGCGTGGAAGCGCAGGATGTCCTTGCCGACGACGTGATACGCCGGCCAGCGCCGGTCGAACTGCTCGGGGTCGCTGCCATAGCCGACCGCGGTCGCGTAGTTCAGCAGGGCGTCGACCCACACGTAGATCACGTGGGACGGATCCCACGGCACCTCGATGCCCCAATCGAACGTCGAGCGGGAGATGGAGAGGTCCTTCAGACCCTGCTTCACGAACGACACGACCTCGTTGCGCGCCGACTCGGGGCGCACGAAATCCGTCTTGTAGAGCTCGAGCAGCCGGTCCTGGAACTCGGACAGCTTGAAGAAGTAGTTCTTCTCCTGCAGCAGTTCGAGGGGCTTGGAGTGGATCGCGCAGACCTTGAGGCCCTCGAACGGTCCGGTGCCGTCGACGATCTCGGACTCGGTCTTGAACTCCTCGCAGCCCACGCAGTACAGCGCCTCGAACTCGCCGGCGTAGATGTAGCCGCGGTCGTAGATCGCCTGGACGAACTTCTTCACGCGCTCCTCGTGGCGCTCCTGCGTCGTCCGGATGAAGTCGTCGTTCGCGACGTCGAGGGTCTTCAGGAGCGGGAACCACGCCTCGCTCACGAGCCGGTCGACCCATTCCTGCGGCGTCGCACCGTTCGCCGCGGCGGCGCGCAGCATCTTCTGACCGTGCTCGTCCGTGCCGGTCAGCATCCAGGTGTCATCGCCCGCCTGGCGGTGCCAACGCGCGAGGGCGTCGACCGCCACCGTCGTGTAGCCGTGTCCGATGTGGGGCACGTCGCTCGGGTAGTAGATCGGCGTGGTGATGTAGAAGGATTCGCCGGTGCTCACCAGAGGATTCTAGACGGGGGCGGATGCCGCACCCTCGCGTGTGACGGCTGCTCAGCCCTTGACGGCGAGCGCCGCCTGGTACAGCTCGCGGGACGAGTGCCCGGTGTTCGTCGACACTTCACCCGCGGCGTCTTTGAGTCGCGTTCCGCCCCGAACCAGTTCGAGGACCTGCGTCACGGCATCCGGGAATGTGACCTGCGCGGCAGCCGCACCCTCCACGACCACGACGACCTCCCCGCGTACGCCCGCCTCGGCCCAGTCCGCGAGCTCGGCAGCCGTGCCGCGGACGATCTCCTCGAACTTCTTGGTGAGTTCCCGGGCGACGACGACTCGACGATCGGCGCCGAAGGCGGTCGCCATGTCCGCCAGCGACGCCGCGATGCGGGAGGGCGACTCGAAGAACACCATCGTGCGGCGCTCGACGGCGAGGCTCCGCAGCGTCCGCAGCCGGTCGCCGGCCTTTCGCGGCAGGAATCCTTCGAACGTGAAACGGTCGGTCGGCAGGCCGGAGACGGCGAGGGCGGTGAGGACGGCGCTCGGTCCCGGGATCGCGGTGACCCTCACGCCTGCCGCTGCCGCCGCGACGACGAGCGAATAGCCCGGGTCGCTCACGGTGGGCATCCCGGCATCGCTCAGGACGAGGACGTCCTGGCCGCGCGCGATCTCAACCAGCTCGCCGGCGCGTTCCTTCTCGTTGTGATCGTGCAGAGCGATCAGCCGGGGGCGGTGCGCGATCTCGAGGGCTGCGAGCAGCCGCTGCGTCGTGCGGGTGTCCTCGGCGGCGATGACCGGCGCCGATTCCAGCGCCTCGACGAGTCGCCGGGAGACATCGCCGAGATTGCCGATCGGCGTCGCGGCGAGGATGATCACGGTCCCACCTTAGGCTGGTGCTCGTGACCCCGCCCGAGTCCGAGCCCGTCGCGGCCACCGGCCCCGCGGCGCCTCCGCTCCTCCCGGTGCGCACGTCCATGTACGACCGGTGGCGGGCGCGGGTCGCAGCGGACCCGCGACTCGTACGTCGCTGGTCGTGGCTCGCGCCGCTGATGGTGACGCTGCTCGCGGGCGTCCTCCGGATCTGGAACCTCGGCCATCCGCACGCCCTCGTCTTCGACGAGACGTACTACGTCAAGGACGCGTGGAGCCAGTGGGTCCTCGGCTATGCCGCGGAATGGCCGGACGGCGCGAACGAGAGCTTCGTCGCCGGCGACACCGATGTCTTCTCGACGACCGGCAGCTTCGTGGTTCACCCGCCGCTCGGCAAATTCCTGATCGGTGCAGGAATGGCGCTCTTCGGCGCGGACTCGTCGTTCGGCTGGCGCATCGCCACGGCGCTGATCGGCACGGCCACGGTGCTCATCCTCTACCTGGTCGCCAAGGCGATGACCGATTCGGTGCCGTTCGCCGCGGTCGCAGCGTCAGTCCTGGCGATCGACGGACTCGCGATCGTGATGAGTCGCGTCGCGCTTCTGGACGGCATCCTCACGTTCTTCCTCCTCCTCGGGTTCTGGTTCGTCCTGCTCGACCGCCGGCGCCACGACACCCGACTCGCAGCGCTCGTCGCCGCCCGTGGGCCGGCGGACTGGGGACCGGTCATGTGGAATCGTCCGTGGCTCATCGCCGCCGGCGCCGCCCTCGGCGCCGCGTCCGCGGTGAAGTGGTCGGGTCTGTACGCGATCGCGGCGTTCGGGATCTACCTCGTCGTGACGGACGCCCTGGCCCGTCGACGCGCCGGGATCCGGATCTGGCCCGCGGATGCCGCCTTCCGCCAGGGACCGATCACCTTCGTGCTCTTCATCCCCGTCGCCCTCGTGGTGTACCTCGGCTCGTGGTTCGGGTGGCTCACCACCGACGGCGGCTACGACCGCCAGAAGGGGCTCGAGGAGCCCGCCACCGGTTTCTGGTCCTGGGTTCCCCCGGCGCTGCAGAGCCTGTGGATCTACCATCGGGCGATCTACAACTTCCACGTGGGGCTGACCGCCGAGCACGGCTACGCGAGTCCGGCGTGGCAGTGGCCGCTCCTCCTGCGACCGACGTCGATGTACTACCAGTCCACGCCCCAGGGCGAAGCGGGCTGCGGCGCGGCGAACGGATGCGTCGAGAACATCTACAGCATGCCGAATCCGCTGATCTGGTACGCGGGTGTGGCCGCGGCGGCCTATCTGATCTACCGGTTCGCGATCTCCCGGGACTGGCGCTACGCGCTCGTCCTGACCGCCGTCGGCGCGACCTACGTGCCGTGGCTGCTCTATCCCGAGCGGACGGTCTTCCAGTTCTACACGATCGCGATCCTGCCGTTCCTCGTGCTCGCCCTCACGTTCGCGCTGCGCGATGTGGCGGGAGCGTCCCACGCGGACGCGTCACGACGCACGAGCGGTCAGCGGGTCGTGATCGTCTTCCTGGTGCTCGCGGTCGTCCTGTCGGCGTTCTGGTATCCGATCCTCACGGCGACGCCGGTGCCGTACGACTTCTGGCGAGCGCACAACTGGATGCCGAGCTGGATCTGACCGTCTAGCTGCAGGATCGGCCGAGGATCTCGGCCGCGCCCTCCTCGACACCCAACGGCACCACGAGAACCCGACCACCGGTGAAGGCGTCGGCCTCACGGTCCACGATCGCTTCGATCTCGTGGAGCGGCCGTTCCGGATAGCGATCGGCGAGACGGGCGATCACCTGGGCGTAGGACACGACCCGCCAGCCGTCGATCGTGAGAGCGGCGCCGTCGACGATCGCTGATGGCTCGGTCTCGTACATTCCGCCATCCTCTCAACAGGTCAAGGCGGAAGACGAATGTCGTTTATTTAGGTAGAAAGGTGAGTAACTCGTTCAGCTAACTAGTGAGGCATCATGAGCAGCGTCGTCGCCAGCACCGCCGGTGATTTCTTCGGCACGGTCGAGCGCACCACCGCGGGGTTCGTCGCCGTGGATCGTCGCGGCGAAGCGACCGGCCTGTTCGCTGACGAGAGGACGGCGCGACGCGCCCTGACGAGCGCGAGCGGTCCGCAGCTCATCAAGAAGCGCGCGCGAGTGCGCCGACTGCAGTTCGCCGCCGCCACGGGCGCGGGAGCGATCGCGGCGACGCTCGCGCTCACAGCGGGCGCGCTGGCACCGCTCATCTGAACGCGGAGGGCTGACAGCATCCGATCGGCGGCTCAGACCGATCGGCGGTTCACACGGAGCGGACCGCGGGTTCGTGGGCGTCGACCTTATCGACGGCAGCCTGGAGGCGCGCGAGGGTGTCCATGACGACGGTGATGTCCTCCGGACTCATGTCGATCACGGCCTCGAGCATGCGATCGTGCATGTCGCCCAGCGTGCGCCGCACTTCCTCGTCGCTGTCGGCGGTGGGCACGACGTAGATGCTCCGACGATCGGTGGCGTGCCGCTCACGGCGGACGTGCCCGGATTTCTCGAGACGGTCCACGATCGCGGTGGTCGAGGCGGTCGAGACGCCCAGGTAGCGGGCGATCTCGCCCGGTGACACCGAGAGCCCCTGCTGATGCGCCTTGAGCAGGTAGCGCAGGACGAGCAGGTCGTTCTCGCCCATGGACATCGAGTCCCGCGTGCGGCGGCGCATCGCGACCTCCGCAGCCCGGTAGAGGCGGAAGGACTGCAGGAGGGCGATGGCGCGCCGCCTGCGCGCGTCGTCACTCTGGTCGTACCAGTAACCGCTGCTGTCGGTCGAATACTCCGGCATGGTGTCGATGATAAAGCCGAGGGACACAGGGTCGGCTCAGCTGGCGACCCTGACCTCACTGTGCGATGATTCCGCCCCGAACTGGTTCATGACACGCATGTGCTTGCGTTCGAGGTACGCGGCCGCTTCGGACTCCGGCATCACGGTGAGCGTTCCCGTCGAGTCCTCGCTCTCCCCCATGGCCTGGATCCAGAGGCGGTTCAGCGAAGGAACGCGGCTCCCGCTCGAGACGAACTGCAGCGGAACCGCGGCGGAGACCCAGAGGTTGCGGCGACTGCCCGAGCCGAGCTCCTCCACCGGCAGGCTCACCATGAACGACTCGTCGCGACGCAGTCGTACGGCCATCGCCAGACGCAGATGCTCCAGCGTCCGGTCATCCACGTGGATCCCGGCGCTGTTTCCGTAGAAGAGCGTGCCCATTCCCAACCTCCCTAGTTAGCTGATCTAACTAGTATCTCGTTCTTTTAGGTAAATGCAACATCTTCTCGGCGTATGATCTTTTCCAGAAGGGGATCATCCGTGTACACCGTCGCGCAGGAACAGCGAGCTCTCGCCTCGCTCATGCTGTTCGAGCACGCCCTGCTCGAGGAAGAGCGTGATCTGCGGGCATCGCTCGGACTCGGGGGCAACGACATCGCCGTCCTTCGTCTCGTGACCGATGCCGAAGCGGAAGGCCACCTGCTCACTCCGAGCGACATCGCCAGGACCCTCGGTACCTCCAGCGCCGCGACGACGGCGATCGTGGACCGGTTGGCGAGCGCGGGCCACCTCGCCCGCTCACCGAACCCGAACGACCGGCGCAGCGTGGTGCTGACGCCGACGATGTCGGCGGATTCGCCCGCACGGGCCGCTCTCGACGGCAGCCGGCGGCGCCGGGAGACGATGGTCGAGACCCTGTCGCCGGCCGAGCGCGAAGCGCTCGCGGCGGCCCTCACGCAGCTCGCCGCGACGCTGACCGCAGGCCAGCGTCGCGACGTCACGAGCTGAGCTCAGTTCACCTCGTCGGGGTGCGCGCTGACCCGACCACTGCCGTCGCCGGGCTCGACCTGGTCGATCGCCTGCATCTCGGCATCCGACAGCGTGAAATCGAACACGTCGAGGTTCTCCTCCAGGCGCTCGCGACGCACCGACTTCGGGAAGACGATGAAGCCCTTCTGCAGGTGCCAGCGAAGCACGACCTGCGCGGGGCTCTTCCCGTGCGCGGAGGCGGCATTGCGCACCTCGGGCAGCCCGAACAGGTCGTACTTGCCCTGACCGAGCGGCCCCCAGGACTCGATGCGGACGCCGTGATCGGCAGCCCATCCGGTGATGTCGCGCTGTTGATGCGCGGGATGCAGCTCGATCTGGTCGACAGCGGGTGTCACGCCCGTCTGGGCGACGATCTTCTCGAGGTGGGGCACGAGGAAGTTGGAGACGCCGATGCTGCGGGTGAGCCCGGCATCTCGGATCTCGATGAGCTTCTGCCACGCGTGCAGATAGTTGTCCTTCGCCGGGGTCGGCCAGTGCACGAGATAGAGGTCGACGCGCTCGAGGCCGAGCTTGTCCAGGCTCTCGCGGATCGCGGCGTGCGGCTCTTCAGCGTCGTGGCGGTCGTTCCACAGCTTCGTCGTGATGAACAGCTCGCTGCGCGGGATGCCGCTCGCGGCGATCGCAGCACCGACGCCCTCTTCATTGCCGTAGATCGCGGCGGTGTCGATGTGACGGTAGCCGACCTCGAACGCTTCGGTGACCGCGCGCTCGGTGTCTGCCGGCGGGACCTTGAAGACGCCGTAGCCGAGCTGGGGGATGTCGTAGCCGTCGTTGAGCTGAAGCGTGGGGATCGTCATCGCTCCAGCCTAAATGCGCTCGCGAGAGGGCAGATCTGTAGGGCGACACGCCGTCCGAGGGTGACATATCTGCCCTCTCGCGAGGAGCAGTCGGGCAGGAGCGGGACGCGAATCGATACGATGGAAGGCTATGTCCGCACCGGAACCCGTGATCTCCTATCCCCCGGAGCTGCCCGTCAGCGCCGCACGGGACGACATCGCACGTGCGATCCGCGACCATCAGGTCGTGATCGTGGCGGGGGCCACGGGGTCGGGCAAGACGACGCAGCTGCCGAAGATCTGCCTCGAGCTCGGGCGGACCCGCATCGCCCACACCCAGCCACGCAGGATCGCCGCGCGCACGATCGCCGAGCGCATCGCGGATGAGCTCGATGTGCCCCTCGGCACCACCGTCGGGTACAAGGTGCGCTTCACCGACAAGGTGCAGGACGACACGCGCATCGCGCTCATGACCGACGGCATCCTGCTCAACGAGATCCACCGCGACCGCCTCTTGCGCCGGTACGACACGATCATCGTCGACGAAGCGCACGAGCGATCCCTCAACGTCGACTTCCTGATCGGGTATCTGACCCAGATCCTGCCGAAGCGGCCCGATCTGCGGGTCATCATCACGAGCGCGACGATCGATCCGCAGAGCTTCGCGGCGCACTTCGCGGATGCCGAGGGGCAGCCCGCGCCGATCATCGAAGTGTCCGGCCGCACTTATCCGGTCGAGATCCGCTACCGCGGACCCGAGGCGGCCACCGAGGACGACGTCGACGGCATCACCTCCGCCCTCGCCGAGCTCGATCGTGAAGCTCCCGGCGACGTGCTCGTGTTCCTTCCCGGCGAGGCCGAGATCCGGGACGCCACGGATGCCGTCCGGGGCATGTACGCGAAGGACGCCGCCCCGACCGAGGTCCTCCCCCTTTACGGCCGCCTGAGCGCCGCCGAACAGCACCGCGTTTTCGAGCGATCCGCGGTCGCCGGGGTCCGCCGCCGGGTCATCCTGGCCACGAACGTGGCCGAGACGAGTCTGACCGTGCCCGGCATCCGGTACGTGATCGACACCGGCACCGCGCGCATCTCGCGCTACAGCAACCGCACGAAGATCCAGCAGCTCCCGATCGAGGCGATATCGCAGGCGTCCGCGCAGCAGCGGTCCGGCCGCGCGGGCCGCACCGCGCCGGGTATCGCGATCCGCCTGTACTCCGAGGACGACTTCGACCGGCGTCCGCTGTTCACCGAACCCGAGATCCTGCGGACGAGCCTGGCGTCCGTCATCCTGCAGATGCTCTCGCTCGGCTTCGGCGAGATCAGCGCCTTCCCCTTCCTCACTCCGCCGGACTCGCGCGGTGTCAAGGCGGCGGTCGACCTGCTCCTCGAGCTCGGCGCAGTCCAGGCTCCCGCCCGCGGCGACGGCGGCACCGCACGGCTCACCGACGTCGGCCGCGAGATCTCGCGGCTGCCGATCGATCCGCGCTTCGCGCGCATGCTGATCGAGGCGAAACGCGCGGGAGTGCAGCGCGACGTGCTCGCCATCGTCGCAGGCATGTCGATCCAGGACGTCCGCGAGCGGCCCGAAGAGCGGCGCGAGGAGGCGGATCGTCTGCACGCGCGCTTCACGGATCCCACGAGCGACTTCCTCAGCCTGCTGAACCTGTGGAACCACCTCCAGGAGCAGCAGGCGGCGCTCGGCTCGAGCGCCTTCCGGCGCTTGTGTCGCGCGGAGCATCTCAACTACGTGCGCGTGCGCGAATGGGTCGACGTGCACCGCCAGCTGCGCACGCTCGTCGGGGCGCCGCGGCGGGACGCCGGACCGGAGAGCCCGGCGGACCCCGACGACCTGCACCGGGCGATCATGTCCGGCCTCCTCTCGCACATCGGCATCCTGGACCAGCGCGCCGCCGCGAAGGCGGCGGGCGCCAAAGCCCCCGCCGAGGGACGACGGCAGCCGCTCGCGGAATACCTCGGCGCCCGCGGCACGAAGTTCGCGATCTTCCCCGGGTCTGGGTTGCGCAAACGCCGTCCGGCCGCCGTGATGGCGGCCGAACTCGTCGAGACGTCGCGTCTGTTCGCGCGCACGGTCGCGGCGATCGACCCGGCGTGGGCCGAGTCCCTCGCCCCCGATCTCGTCAAGCGCCAGCTCAGCGAACCGCACTGGTCGAAGGCGGCGGGAGCGGCATCCGTCTACGAGAAAGTGACGCTGTTCGGGGTCGAGATCATCCCCCGCCGTCGCGCCCAGCTCGCGCGCTTCGACCGCCCGCTGGCCCGTGAGCTGTTCGTGCGCCACGCGCTCGTCGACGGCGACTGGGACTCCACGGCGCTGGACAAGCGCCTCACCGCGTTCGAACGCCGCAACCTCGAACTGCGGCGGCGGCTCGAGAAGATCGAGGAGCGGGAGCGCCGCCGCGACATCCTGGTCGGCGACGAGGCCGTGTACGCGTTCTACGCCGCGCGGATCCCCCGCGACGTCTTCGATGCGCGCTCCTTCGAGAAGTGGTGGCGGGATGCTGCTTCCCGGACGCCCCGGCTCCTCGACATGACCGAGGCAGACCTCCTCGAAGACGCCGCACGCACCGACGAACGGGCCTTCCCCGCACGCTGGCGGCAGGGCGACCAGGTGCTGACGCTCGCCTACCGCTTCGAACCGGGCGCCGAGGACGACGGGGTGAGCGCCGTCGTGCCGCTCGCCCTCCTCGCCCAGATCCGCCCGGACGGGTTCGACTGGCAGGTCCCGGGCATGCGGGACGAGATGATCACCGCGCTGCTGCGCGCCCTGCCCAAGCACATCCGCCGGCACGTCGTCCCGGCGGCGGACTGGGCCGCGCGCTTCTCCGAAGAACTCGATGGCCAGGGGCCGGAGTCGCACGGCGGCCTGCCTCCGGTCGCACTGCGCGCGGCGCTCGCGACGCGGATCCAGCCGATCGCGAACCAACCCGTCACCGCGGCGGACTTCGAGCTCGACCGCGTCCCCGCCCATCTGCAGGTCTCCTTCCGCGTCGTCGACGAACGCGGGCGAACGGTCGGATCGGGGCGCGACCTCCCCGCCCTCCAGGCACGGTTCGCCGACCGCGCGCGCACCTCGGTCGCGCGGGCGACCGCACGCGTACGTCCCGATCCCCCGGGGCCCGCGGCGTCGAACGCGCCGAGCGGCGGCGCAGCGTGGGCGGCTGAGCGCACCGGCGTCACCGACTGGGACTTCGGCGATCTGCCCGACGTCGTGGACACGAAAGTCGCGGGCGGCGTCGTGCGCGGCTATCCGGCGGTGGTGGATGCCGGAACCAGTGTCACGGTGCGCGTGGAGGCGACCGCCGAGGCGGCCGCCCGGGCCACCCGCGCCGGGGTCCGTCGCCTCATGCTGCTCGCCGTGGCGTCACCCGCGACCTATGTGCTGGAGCACCTGACCTCGACCGAGAAGCTCGCCCTGGCGGCATCCCCCTATCCGTCCGCGAAAGCGCTCATCGAAGACGCCCGGCTCGCGGTCGCCGACGCCGTGCTCGACCGGACAGCCGGCGGGCCCGTGCGCACACGGGAAGACTTCGAGCGCGTCCGCGATGCGTTCTCGAGCGCAGTCGTCACGGAGACGTTCGAGGCGGTCTCGCTCGCCACGCGGATCCTCACCGCCGCCCGCGAGGGCGAACGGGCGCTCCGCGCACAGAACTCGCTCACCCTGCTCGGAGCGCTCGGCGACGTCAAGAGCCAGCTGGCAGGTCTCGTCTTCCCCGGCTTCGTCTCGCGCATCGGGTTGGCACGCCTCGCTCACGTCCCGCGCTACCTGCGTGGGGCGACCGAGCGCGTGCAGAGCCTCGCCGATAACCCCGGACGAGACCGGCAGCGCATGACCGAGTTCGAGCGCGCGGCCGCCGCATTCGCCGAGGCGGGCGGGACGATCCCGGTCCCCGCCGACGCGCCCGCACCGATCGTGCGCACCCGCTGGCTGCTGGAGGAGTATCGGGTGAGCCTGTTCGCGCAGCACCTCGGCACCGCCGAGCCCGTCTCGTTGCAGCGCATCCAGAAGTCCCTCCGCGACGCCGACTCGCCGCCCTCTCAGAAAGGCCCGTGATGACCAGAGCGATCACCTACAGCGCGTTCGGCGGACCCGACGTGCTCACCCTGACCGACGTGCCGGCCTCGGACCCGGGGCCGGGCCAGCTCGCCGTCCGCATCGAGGCCGCCGGGGTGAACCCGATCGACGGAAAGCTGCGCAGCGGCCTCCGACCCTCGGGCGAGATCTCCGAGCCGCGCCGGACCGGCTCGGACGCCGCGGGCATCGTCACCTCCGTCGGTGAGGGTGCGGAGGGATTCCGGGTCGGCGACGCTGTGGTCCTGTTCGACGCAAGCGGCACATACGCGGACGAGGTCGTCGTGGATGCCGCGAACACGCAGCCGCGGCCGCCCGAGGTGAGCGCCGCCGAAGGCGCTGCGATCGGCATCCCGGTCGGCACGGCGTATCAGTCGCTACGTTCGCTCGCGGTCGGACCTTCCGACACCCTGCTGATCCACGCCGGGTCCGGCGCGGTCGGCCAGGCTGCGATCCAGCTCGCCGTGCTGTGGGGAGCGCGGGTGATCGCGACGGCGTCCCCGCGGCGGTTCGACCGTGTGCGCGGGCTCGGCGCGACGCCCGTCGCCTACGGCGAAGGGCTCGCCGAACGGGTGCGCGACGCCGCACCCGACGGGATCACCGTCGCCCTGGACGCCGCGGGCACCGATGAGGCGATCCAGACGTCGCTCGAGCTCGTCGCCGACCGCGATCGCATCGCGACGATCGTGCGTGGTCGGGATGCCGGCTCCTTCGGCATCCGGGCGTTCTCGGGCGGCAGCCCGGAGGGACTCAGCCCGCGGCAGCTGGAGTGGCGGCGCGAGGCCGTGCCGGTCGCGATCGCCCTGATGGCCGCCGGGCGGTTCTCGGTGGAGCTCGGCCCGTCCTTCGCGCTCGCCGATGCGACGCAGGCCCACCGCGCTCTGGAGTCGGGCACGGACGGCAAGATCACGCTGCTGCCGTAGCCGCGGTCAGTCCCCGGTCGCGACCGGCCGACCGGGGGTGTTCGACCACGCGCTCCACGAACCCGGGTACACCGCGACCTCGACCCCGGCGAGGACTCCGGCGAGGGCCGTCTGGGCCGCGGTGATGCCCGATCCGCAGTACGCCGCGACCCGCGCACCCGCAACGGCGCCCACCGCGGCGAACGCGTCGCGCAGCACCTCGGCGTCACGGAACCGACCGGACTCGAGCAGCGTCGCGATCGGCAGGTTGCGAGCCCCCGGGATGTGCCCGGCGACCGGGTCGATCGGCTCGTTCTCGCCTCGGTAGCGCTCCGGCGCGCGGACGTCGAGCAGGATCCCGCTCCCCGGCCACGTCGCGGCTTCATCGGTGGACAGCACGGGATGCGCGAGCTGCGTGAGGACGATCGAGCCCGGTTCGGGCGTCACCTCACCGGTCTGCAGCGGGAGTCCCGCATCCGCCCACGCCTGCAGTCCTCCGTCCAAGAGCCGCACGTCCGCCACGCCACTCCCGGTGAGGAGCCACCACGCGCGGGAGGCGGGGAGCGCGTTCGCGTCGTCGTACACGACGACCGTGTCGCCCTCACGCAGGCCCCATCGCCGCGCGGCGACCTGCAGCTCATCCCGTGCGGGCAGCGGATGCCGGCCCTCGGCCGGATCGCCGTGCGTCGAGAGCTCGCGCTCGAGGTCCACCCATACGGCGCCGGGGATGTGTCCGGTCAGATACTCGGGTCGGCCGTCGGGTCGATCGAGGCGCCACCGCACGTCCAGGACGACGACGCGCGCCGCGCCGGCGAGGAGGGCGGCGAGTTCTGCGGGGCTGATCAGCAGCGACATCCCTCCATTGTCCGCGCCCGCGAGCCCGACCCGCTCCGTGCAACAGTTCGACACACGCCGATGCGGCGGCGGTGGAGCCCCGGGATGATGGGGACATGTCCGAGGTCTCCCGGTCCTTCGCGACGGCTCAGGTGCAGGCGGGTTACGTTCCCGCCCAGGCCGAGAACACGGCCGTCCCCCCGATCCATCAGTCCAACGCGTTCGAGTTCGCCTCGCTCAGCGAAGCCCGCGACCTGTTCGCGCTCCGACGCGAGGGCAACATCTACAGCCGCGCGGCGAACCCGACCGTACTCGTGTTCGAACAGCGCATCGCGGCACTCGAGGGCGGGGTCGCCGCAGCGGCCGTCGCCTCGGGCCAGGCGGCGGTCGCCCTCGCGCTGCTCGCGCTCGCCAGGCAGGGCGAGCACATCGTGGCCGCGCGTCAGCTGTACGGCGGCACGGTCGATCTGCTGCAGGACACGTTCGCCGACTGGGGCATCGAGGTCGACTTCGTCGATCAGGACGACATCGCGGCCTGGTCGGCGGCCGTCCGCCCGACCACGCGCGCACTGTTCGCGGAGTCGATCACGAACCCCAACGCGCAGGTGCTCGACGTCCGCGCCGTCGCCGCGATCGCCCGCGACGCGGGCGTGCCGCTCGTGATCGACCACACCGTGGCCACGCCCTATCTGCAACGCGCGAAGGACTTCGGCGCGGACATCGTCGTGCACTCGGCGACGAAGTACCTCGGCGGCCACGGGACCTCTCTCGGCGGCGTGATCGTCGACCTCGGCACGTTCGACTTCGGTGCCGACCCCGAGCGCTGGCCTCAACTCGCGCTCCCCTACCGGCGCGTCGCGGGCGGGAGTCTTGTCGAGCGCTTCGGCGGAACCGGGTCGCCCTTCATCGCGCTGGTCAAGACGAAATACGTCCACGACCTGGGTCCGTCGCTGTCGGCGTTCAACGCCTTCCAACTGCTCCAGGGCCTGGAGACGCTCGACCTGCGCATGCAGCGGCACAGCGCGAGCGGCCTCGCGGTCGCCGCATTCCTCGCCGAGCACCCCGCGGTCACGCGCGTCAGCCACCCGGGCCTGGCTTCGAGCCCGTGGCACGAGCGCGCGAAAGAATACCTGCCGCGGGGTGCGGCATCCGTCTTCTCCTTCGACGTCGCCTCCTCCGGGGACCCCCTCGCCGATTTCGACCGCATCGAGCGCCTCATCGCGGCGCTGCGGATCGTGCGTCTCGTCGCCAACATCGGCGACGCGCGGAGCCTGATCGCGCATCCCGCCTCCATGACGCACAGCCACTTGACCGCGGAGCAGCTCGCCGAAGCCGGGATCTCGCCCACGACGCTCCGCCTGTCGATCGGCCTGGAGGATCCGGCCGACGTGATCGCCGATCTGGGCGCTGCGCTCGCTACGCTCGAGGGATGACTGGACTGCGCTGGGGAATCCTTGCCACGGGCGGCATCGCCCACGCTTTCGCGAGCGACCTGCGGACGGCGGGTTTGACGCTCACCGCCGTCGGCTCGCGCTCGGCGGAGTCGGGCGAGCGTTTCTCGCGGGAGTTCGACATCCCCCGCGTGCACTCGTCGTACGCGGACCTCGTCTCGGATCCCGATGTCGACATCGTGTACGTGTCCACGCCGCACCCGATGCACGCCGACAACGCGATCCTCGCGCTGGAGAACGGCAAGCACGTCCTCGTCGAGAAGCCGTTCACCCTGAACGGCGCCGAGGCGGCACGGGTGCAGGACGTCGCCCGACGTACCGGTCTCCTCGCGATGGAGGCGATGTGGACGCGATACCTCCCGCACATGCTCCGCGTGCGCGAGCTCGTGCAGGAGGGTGCGCTCGGCGACATCCGTGCGCTGACCGCCGACCACACCCAGAAGATCTCGACCGACCCCGCCCACCGGCTGAACGACATCGCCCTCGGCGGCGGCGCCCTGCTGGACCTCGGCATCTACCCCATCTCGTTCGCGTGGGACATCCTCGGCGCTCCGACCTCCGTCACCGCCGCCGCGAACCTCGGGGCCACCGGCGTGGACGACGAAGTGGCGACGATCTTCACGCACGAGCGCGGCGCTGTCTCGACGTCGCTGTCCGCGTCGCACGCCGCCGGCCCCAACACCGCGAGCATCATCGGCACGGAGGCCCGGATCGACATCGACCGCGTCTGGTACACCCCGACGTCGTTCCGTCTCGTCTCGCCCGACGGCACCGTGCGGGAGTCGTTCGAATCCGACATCGAGGGCCGCGGCATGCAGTTCCAGGCGCTGGCCGCCGAGCGCTACGTCGCCTCGGGCGCGAACGACAGCGACATCCTGCCGCTGTCCGAGACCGTCGCGATCATGGACACCCTCGACGAAGTGCGCCGGCAGATCGGACTGCGCTACCCGGGCGAGGCCTGAGCACCGCGCCCGCACGCCGCGCCGGGCGGGCCTGTCACACTGGGAGGATGCCCGACTCCCAGAATTCACGCGTCGCCGTCTACCTCGACTTCGACAACATCGTCATCTCCTGGTACGACCGGGTGCACGGCCGGAACTCGTACGGGCGCGACCGTCAGCGGATCATCGAGACACCCGAAGATCCCGAGATCGCCGAACGCCTCGCGGCGGCGACGATCGACGTCGGCGCGATCATCGACTACGCCGCGTCGCTGGGCACTCTCGTCCTGACGCGCGCCTACGCCGACTGGTCGTCGCCCGTGAACGCGGTCTACCGCAGCCAGCTCGTCGCCCGCGCGGTCGATCTCGTACAGCTCTTCCCCGCCGCGGCGTACGCGAAGAACGGCGCCGACATCCGCCTCGCGGTGGATGCCGTCGAAGACATGTTCCGGCTCCCCGACCTCACGCATGTCGTGATCGTTGCGGGCGACTCCGATTACGTGCCACTCGCGCAGCGCTGCCGGCGCCTGGGCCGCTACGTCGTCGGCGTGGGCGTCGCGGGGTCCACGGCGAAATCCCTCGCGGCGGCGTGCGACGAGTTCGAGGCCTACGACTCCCTGCCGGGCGTGCCGCGGCCGGTGCGGAGCACATCGACGCGGGATGCCGGCGGCAGAGCGACCGGCCGTGGCAGCGGTTCGCGCGGGAAGAGCAGCACACCCGCCGCCGACGAGGCCGCCGAGGCCGAATCCGCGGCCCCGGTCGCCGCCGAGACGCCGGCGGAGACCCCTGCCCGCACCCGGGGCGGGCGCGGCTCGAAGAAGCAGCCGGCGAAGGAGACTCCGGCGGCGGACGAGCCGGCGAGCCCCGAGAAGGCGAGCGCGCAGGCGACGGCCGACGTCGTGGCACCCCTCTTCCAGGCACCCGAGCCGGTCGCGCCGGCGCGGCGGACGAACCGGCGCGCGACCTCGAGCTCCGTGGCCGCCGCGGCGACCGAGGAGCCGGCATCCGACGAGCCCGCGGAGGATCCGCAGGACGTCGCGACGCGCCTCCTGGAGCGCGCGCTGCGACTCGGCCGCGACAAGGACGACGACGCCGAGTGGCTGCACAGCTCGGCGGTGAAGACCCACATGCGACGCATGGATCCGTCCTTCAGCGAGAAGGCGCTCGGCTACCGGTCCTTCTCTGACTTCCTCAAGGGTCGCGAGTCCATCGCCGAGCTGGAGGAGACGGGACACGAGCGGCTGGTGCGTCTGCGGGAGTAACCCCTTGAAACCTGAATCAAGTTTCCCGGTCGCGGTGTACCTGGCGGTCGCTGCGGCGGTGTCCCTCGTCGCTGTGGTCTCCATGCGCGAGACCAAGGGCTCGTCGCTGCACGAGCTCGATCGCATCGACGATGCGCGGCGCGCCGAGGCCGAGCGCGTGGCTGATCGCGTCTGACCGGCATCCGCTCGCCTGACCGGGCCCCCGTCACCGGAAGGTGGCGGGGGCTTCGTCCTGCCCCCCGCCCGGCCCCGGCCCCGGCCCCGCCGACATGGTGGCTCTTCCCCCGAGGTGGTTGTTCTTCCCGCGAGGTGGTGGGTTTCCCCGCGAGGTGGTGGGTTTCCCGCCGAGATGGTGCCCACCATCTCGGCGGAAAAGGGACCACCTCGGGGCAAGAGGGACCATCTCGGTGCAAGAGGGACCATCTCGGGGCAAAGGGGACCATCTCGGGGCAAAGAGGACCACCGGGACGGGACGGCCGGGAGGGCGTCCGGTACAGTGTCGATCGTGGTAGGACGCATCGCCCCGCCCGGCTCGCAGACTTCACTCCGTGAAGCCAACCGAGCCCGGCTCGTCGAGTCGCTCAAAAGACATGGGCGACTGACGCAAGTGGAGTTGGCCGGCAGCACCGGCCTCTCGCCTGCCACCGTGTCCAACATCGTCAAGGAGCTCACCGCTTCGGGTCTGCTGCACACCTCGATCACTTCTCGCAGCGGACGCCGTGCGACCCTGGTCTCCCTCGCCCGCCAGCTGGGTCTCGTCGCCGGCGTCCACTTCAGCTCTCGCCAGCTGCACATCGCGATCGCCGACGCCACACGCACCGTGATCACGCAGACATCGCTGCCGCTCGCGCTCGATCACCGGCACGACGCCGAACTCGACCGTCTCAGCATCCTCCTCGGCGACATGATGGAGACCCTGGGCGGTACCGTCAGCGACCTGCTCGCCGTGGGCCTCGCACTGCCCGCACCCATCGATCCGCGCACCGGGATGGTCTCCACCCCGGGCCTCCTCCGCGGCTGGGAGGGCGTCGACGTCGCCGAAAGCCTCACCGCCCGCATCGGGCGCCCCGTGTTCGTCGACAGCGAGGCGAATCTCGCGGGACTCGCCGAAGCCCGCGAAGGCGCCGGTCGGAATGCGTCGTCGTCGGTGTTCATCCGGGTCGGCCACACGATCAGCGCCGGACTCATCGTCGGCGGCGACCTCTTCCGCGGCGTGAACGGCAAAGCGGGTCAGATCGGCCACGTCACGATCGACGAGAACGGTCCGATGTGCCGCTGCAGCAACCGCGGTTGCCTCGAGACGTACGCGGGCGGCCCCGCCCTGCTTTCGCTCTTCCCCCCGAGCGAGGGCATGCAGCGTCTCCGGGACCTCATTCAGGCATCGGATGCCGGTGACGGCAGTTCCCGCCGGGTGATCGCCGACGCCGGACGGCACATCGGCATCGCCGCGGCGAGCCTGTGCAATCTGTTCGACCCGGAGCTCATCATCGTCGGTGGCGAACTCGGCGAGGCGGGCGAGATCCTGATGGCCCCGATGCGCCACTCGCTCGAGCGCACCGCACTCGCCTCGGCGGACGGACTGCCCGAGATCGTCGGCGCGACGTTCGGCGGATGGGCCGAGACGCGCGGCGCGATCACGATCGCGCTGGATCACGTCACAGTGGATGCCGAAGCCGTGCCGTTCTCGGCGTAGGCTCGACATCCCGTTTCCCTCCCGCCCGGACCGCATCCGGGTCGCACCCGAAGAAGGGGTCCGATGAAGCGCCTCTCCCGCACGGGCATGGTGGTGATCACCGGCGCGATCCTCGCCGGCTCGCTCGCGGCGTGCACGGGTGGCACGGCGCCGGACGACGGGGCCGGGACGATCGCACTCCTGCTGCCGGACGCGAAGACCGCCCGCTACGAGACGTTCGACCGGCCGATCTTCGAGGCCCGTGTGGCGGAGCTGGGCGATTACGAGGTGCTCTACTCGAACGCCGACGGCGACGCGACCAAGCAGCAGCAGCAGGCCGAGTCCGCCCTCGCGGCCGGCGCCGACGTGCTCGTGCTCGACGCGTTCGACACGCAGGCTGCCGTCAGCATCGTGCTGTCCGCGAATGCGCAGAATGTGCCGGTGATCTCCTACGACAGACTGATCGCCGGCGGCGACCTCGCCTACTACATCTCGTTCGACAACGAGCTCGTGGGCGACCTCCAGGCGACGGAGTTCGTGCGGGCGCTCGACGAAGACGGACGCGGCTCCGGCGGCGTCCTCATGGTGAACGGGTCTCCGACCGACAGCAATGCCGCGCAGTTCAAGGCGGGTGCGACCGAAGTGATCCAGAGCAGCGATCTGCGCGTCCTCGCCGCGTACGACACCCCGGGGTGGAGTCCGGAGAAGGCGCAGGAGTGGGTCGCCGGTCAGATCGCCCAGTACGGCGATGAGATCGTGGGTGTCTACGCCGCGAACGACGGCGTCGCCGGCGGGGCGATCTCGGCGCTGAAAGCGGCCAACGTCGAGCCCTTCCCCGTCGTGACAGGGCAGGATGCCGAGCTGTCCGCGATCCAGCGCCTCCTCACCGGAGACCAGCAGATGACGGTGTACAAGGCGATCCGCCCGCAGGCCGAGCGCGCCGCCGACGTCGCCGTCGCGCTCATCCGCGGCGAGCAGATCGAGGCGCCGCTGGAGATCCAGGGCACACCGTCGACCCTCCTCGAGCCGGTGGCCGTGACCGTGGACAACATCGCCGAGACCGTGATCGCGGACGGATTCTGGAGCGTCGAGGACATCTGCACCCCCGCCCTGGCGGCCGCGTGCGACGCGGCCGGCATCCGATGATCGATGTGAGGCGCCCGTGGCGCCGCGAAGTGAGAGCATGACCTCTATGTCGATGACGCCGGCGCGACCGGGGCGCTCGCGGGAGCGCGTGCTCACCGTCCGGGCGATCAACAAGCGCTTCGGGGCCGTGAAGGCGCTCACGGACGTGGACTTCTGGGTGAACGAGGGCGAGGTGGTCGCCCTGATCGGCGACAACGGCGCCGGCAAGTCCACGCTCGTCAAGCTCCTCTCCGGCGTCTACTCCCCCGATTCCGGCGCGATCGAGTACGACGGCGACCCGGTTGAGATCGGGAGCCCCGCGGACGCGCAGGAGCTCGGGATCGCGACGGTGTTCCAGGACCTCGCGCTGTGCGACAACCTCGACGTCGTGGCGAACCTGTGGCTCGGGCGCGAACTCAGAAACGGGCGGATGCTGGACGAAGTCGACATGGAGCAGCAGACGTGGACGCTCCTTCGCGAGCTCTCGGCGAAGATCCCGTCCGTGCGCATTCCGGTCGCCTCGCTCTCCGGCGGACAGCGCCAGACCGTCGCGATCGCACGCTCGCTCATCGGCGACCCGCGCATCGTGATCCTGGACGAGCCCACCGCCGCCCTCGGCGTCGCGCAGACCGCGGAGGTCCTGAATCTCATCGAGCGCCTGCGGGAACGCGGGCACGGCGTCGTGCTCGTGAGCCACAGCATGGCGGACGTGATGGCGGTCGCCGATCGGGTCGTCGTGCTGCGCCTGGGCCGCAACAACGGCGTCTACAACATCGCGGACGTCACGAGCGAGACGCTCATCGCCGCGATCACCGGCGCGGTGGACAATGCGGTCGCACGGCGGGCGGCCGACCGCCCGTCCGACCGGCCCGCCGATCCGAAGGTCATCCCGCTGAACGACCGCGACGCGCGTCGCCGCGGACGGAGTGAGCGATGAACGCCGGCAAAGACCTCGCACCCCAGCTGGAGAGCGAGGGCGGGCTTTTCACCGCGGACGGCATGCGCTCGGCGGCGGAGTCCCTGCTGAACCGCATCCGCGGCGGCGATCTGGGCTCGCTCCCGGTGATCATCGGTCTCGTCGTGATCTGGGCGATCTTCCAAGCACTGAACCCCGTGTTCCTCTCCAGCACGAACCTGGTGAACCTCACGATGCAGTGCGCGGCGATCGGCACGATCGCGCTGGGTATCGTCCTGGTGCTCCTCGTCGGCGAGATCGATCTCTCGGTCGGTTCGGTGTCCGGGCTCGCCGCGGCGATCCTCGCGGTCAGCTTCGTGCAGCTGCAGTGGAACCCCGTTCTCGCGATCGCCGCGGCGATCGCCGCCGGCGCGCTCGTGGGCCTGCTGTACGGCTTCCTCTACACGCGCTTCGGTCTTCCGAGCTTCGTGATCACTCTCGCCGGGCTCCTCGGCTTCCTCGGCCTGCAGCTGTGGATCCTCGGCGACACGGGGTCGATCGGCCTGCCGTTCGATTCGTGGATCGTCCAGTTCGCCCAGCAGTGGTACCTGCCGGCGTGGGCGTCCTACTTCGTCGCCGGCGCGACGGCGGCGGCGTACGCCTGGATCCGGTTGCGCCGCGCCGCGCAGCGCAGCGCAGCGAACCTTGTGAGCCAGTCCTACGTCGAGATCGGGGTGCGCACCGGCGCCCTGCTGGCGTTCCTGCTCGTGGCCGCGTGGTACCTGAATCTGTCCCGCGGTGTGGGTGTCATGTTCCTGTTCTTCCTCGTGCTCGTGGTGATCCTCGACATCGCGCTCACCCGCACGCGCTGGGGTCGAGCCGTGTATGCGGTGGGTGGATCCGTTGATGCGTCCCGGCGTGCCGGCATCCGCGTCGACCGCATCTACATCTCGGTGTTCATGCTGTGCTCCACCCTCGCCGCCGTCGGCGGCGTGCTGGCCGCCGCCCGCCTCGCGTCGGCGAACCAGAGTTCGGGGACCGGGGATGTGAACCTCAACGCGATCGCCGCCGCCGTCATCGGCGGTGCGAGCCTGTTCGGCGGCCGGGGCACGGCGTTCGCGGCGCTCCTGGGCATCTTCGTCATCCAGTCGATCTCGTCCGGCCTGACGCTGCTGAACCTCGACTCGTCCGTGATCTTCATGATCACCGGAATCGTGCTCGTCCTGGCCGTCACGGTCGACTCGCTGTCCCGCAGGAAGCGCACCGCCGTCGGTCGCGCCTGACGTTATGCGTTCACGGCGCGAATCCGAAAGTGCCGTTGCAAAAGCGTTACGTTCATGTCTTGACGCCAAGGACGGATGCCAGGAGTATCGCTGTTAGCGACGAACGCGTCCGTTCCCCTGGGGGTCCGGCGTACGCATATTCAAAGACGAAAGGCGAAAGATGAAGAAGTCTTCAATCCTCTCCGTGGCCGCCCTCACGGGTGCTGCCGCGCTGCTCCTGGCCGGGTGTTCCGGCTCGAGCGGCGGCACGCCCAGCGAGAGCAGCGCGGGTGGAGGCGACGCAGCGGGCCGCGCGTGCGTCATCCTTCCGGACGCGGCGTCCTCGCCGCGCTGGGAGAACTTCGACCGCAAGTACCTCCAGGAGGGTCTGGAGGGCGCCGGCTTCGAGGTCGACATCCAGAACGCTCAGGGTGACGTCAACAAGTACTCGACGATCGCCGACCAGCAGCTCACCCAGGGCTGCGGCGTGATGCTGCTCGTGGACTACCAGGGCGCCGCGGAGGCCGTGGCCACCAAGGCCAAGGCCGAGGGCATCCCGGTGATCGCGTACGACCGTCCCTTCTCGGGCGCGGACTACTACGTGTCCTTCGACAACGTCGAGGTCGGCCGCCTGCAGGGCCAGACGGTGCTCGACGGCCTCGAGGCCAAGGGCGTCGACCCGGCCGCCGCGAAGGTCGTCTACATCGGTGGAGACCCGACGGACGGAAACGCCGCGATGTTCCACGACGGCGCGGTCGAGGTCATGGAAGCCGCCGGTATCGTTCCGGCTGCCGAACCCCCGGGGGCCTGGGACCAGGCCAAGTCGCAGACCAACTTCGAGCAGGCGCTGACCTCGCTCGGCGGTCAGGTCGACGGCGTGTGGGCGGCCAACGACACGAACGCCGCCGGTGTCATCAAGGTCCTCCAGGACAACAACCTCAAGGGTGTTGCGGTCTCGGGCCAGGACGCGAACGTCGCCGGTCTGCAGAACATCCTGCTCGGCTGGCAGACCGCCACGGTCTACAAGCCGGTCGCGGATGAGGCCACGGCTGCCGTCGACGTCGCGATCGCTCTGCTGAGCGGCGAGGACGTCACCGCGGACGCGAAGCTGGACGACGGTACGCCGTACATCCAGGTCACGCCGGTCCTGGTCGGCCCGGAGCAGGTCAAGGACGTCGTCGCCGCCGGTGACGCCGCCTACGACGATGTCTGCACCCCCGACGTCGCCGCCGCGTGCGAGCAGTACGGCGTCGTCGCACCGTAAGCACGAGTCACCCGCATCGAGGGCGCCGCGCCCGAAACAGCGCGGCGTCCTCGACGCGTACCTCCCCGAACCCGCAAGGAAGCGAGCATGTCAGACACTGTTCCCTCGAATGAGCCGATCATCCAACTGGTCGGCGTCAAGAAGTCGTTCGGCCCGGTGAGCGTCCTGAAAGGGGTGGACCTGAAGGTCTATCCCGGCAAGGTCACCGCCCTGGTCGGCGACAACGGCGCCGGAAAGTCGACCCTGATCAAGGGGCTCGCCGGCGTCCAGCCCTACGACGAAGGCGAGGTGCTCATCGATGGGCAGCACCGCGACCTGAACGCTCCGCGCGATGCCGCCGCCCTCGGCATCGAGGTCGTCTACCAGGACCTCGCGCTGTGCGACAACCTCGACATCGTGCAGAACATGTTCCTCGGTCGCGAGGAGCTCACGTTCGGAACGTTCGACGAGGGACGGATGGAGAAGGAGGCCTCCGACACGCTGCGCGGCCTGTCGGTGCGCACCGTGAAGTCGGTCCGCCAGAAGGTCTCCTCTCTCTCCGGCGGCCAGCGTCAGACCGTCGCGATCGCCCGCGCGGTGCTCAAGAAGGCCCGCGTGGTCATCCTCGACGAGCCCACGGCCGCCCTGGGTGTCGCCCAGACCGAGCAGGTCCTCAACCTCGTCAAGCGGCTGTCCGAGCAGGGCGTCGCCGTCGTGATCATCAGCCACAACCTGGCCGACGTGTTCGAGGTGGCCGACGACATCGCTGTGCTGTACCTCGGCCAGATGGTCGCGCAGATCAACGTCGCCGACACCACCCGCGACGACGTCGTCGGCTACATCACGGGTACCAAGACGATGGGCGTGGAGCTCATCGGCACCACCAACATCAGCACCGGAGGCGCAGAGTGAGCGGCACCACGACCAACGCGGCCCCCAACCCGGTCGCCAGCGACCTGATCGGCAGCGGTGTCGAAGGCGGCCTCGGCGACCAGATCAGGGCGTGGTGGCAGCGCGTCCGCGGTGGCGACATGGGCGCCCTCCCCGCCGTCGGCGGACTCATCGTGCTGAGCCTGCTCTTCACGATCCTGAGCCCGTTCTTCCTCACCGAGCGCAATTTCGCGAACCTGCTGAACCAGGCCGCTCCGCTCGTCGTCCTCGGCATGGCCCTGGTGTTCGTGCTGCTGCTCGGCGAGATCGACCTGTCCGCCGGTGTCACCGGCGGCGTGGGCATGGCACTGTTCGTCGTGCTGAACGCCCAGTTCGGCATCCCGTGGCCGATCGCGCTCCTGGCCGGTTTCGGTTTCGGCTTCCTCACCGGTGCGCTGATCGGTTTCTTCGTCGCGAGGGTCGGCATCCCGTCGTTCGTCGTGACCCTGGGCCTGTTCCTGGGTTACCAGGGACTCGCGCTCGTGATCATCGGCCCCGGTGGCCTGTTCCGCATCGAGGTCCCCGAGCTGATCGCGCTGCAGAACGGCAACCTGCCGGTCTGGGCGGGCTGGGTCATGCTCGTCGTCATCCTCGCGATCTCGGCCGGAACGTCCTTCTGGGACCGCGCCCGTCGCACGAAGGCCGGCGTCCCGAACCGGGCGATCTCGCTCGTGTTCATCAAGCTCGCGGTGATCGCGGTGCTCGGCGGCATCTTCGTGTTCGTGCTGAACCAGAACCGCGGGCAGTCCGTCAACGAGGTGGCCGGCGTCCCGATCATCGTGCCCGTCGTGCTGCTGATCCTCTGGATCGGAACGTTCGCCCTGGATCGCACGAAGTTCGGCCGCTACGTCTACGCGATCGGCGGCAACGCCGAGGCCGCGCGCCGCTCCGGCGTCAAGGTGCGCTGGATCAAGTGGTGGGCGTTCGTGATCTGTTCCTCCCTCGCGGTCGCGGCGATGCTCTTCAGCGTCGCCCGTGTCGGATCGGTGGACGCGACGGTCGGTCGTGACATCGTGCTGAGCGGTGTGGCGGCGGCTGTCGTCGGTGGCGTCAGCCTCTTCGGCGGACGCGGCCGGCTCATGCACGCCGCGATCGGTGCGCTCGTGATCGCCGTGATCACGAACGGCCTGGGTCTGCTCAACCTCCCGGCGGGCGTCAACCTGCTGGTCACCGGTGGCGTGCTGATCCTCGCCGCGACCGTCGACGCGCTGTCCCGGCTGCGCTCCGGCGGTGCGATGCGGGTCTGACCCGGCACCGCCGCTCGCGAGAGGGCAGTTATGTAGGGCGACACGCCGTGTCAGCCCGACATAACTGCCCTTTCGCGCAGGAGCAGGTGGGCCAGACTTGCGGGGTGCCCTACTCCCCCGACGCCCTGCGGCGCTTCCCCGACACCGACGCCCCGGACCTGACCGCGTCGGACGCGGCAGACCGTCTCCTCCTCGACGAGTCCGCGGCGGAGCGGAATGCGGCGGGGCCCGGCCGCATCGTCGTGATCGGCGACGAGTACGGCGCGCTCACCCTGGGGGCAGCGGATGCCGGTGCCACCGGTATCCGCGTGCATCAGGACTCGCTCGCCGGTGAGCGCGCGATCGCGGCGAACGCCGAGTCCGCGGGCTTGGGCGGGCACCTGCGCGCGATGCCGCTGGATGCCGACCTCGTCGCCGACGCCCGGGTCGTGCTTCTGCGCCTCCCCCGCGCCCTCGACGCGCTCGAGGATGTCGCGGCGCTGATCGCCGCGCACGCCACCCCCGATGTCGTCGTCTTCGCGGGCGGACGCATCAAGCACATGAGCCTCGGGATGAACGACGTGCTGCGGCGGTCTTTCGCGCGACTCGACGTCTCGCACGCCCGGCAGAAGTCCCGTGTCCTCATCGCGCGATCCCCGCTCGGCGGATCCGACCCGCAGCCCCGGCGAGCCGACCATGCCGTCGCGGGGCTGAGCCGGCCGCTCGCCGTATGCGCGTTCGGCGGCGCGTTCGCCGGCACCGCGGTCGACATCGGCACGCGGTTCCTGCTCGAGCAGCTCACCGCGGCCGACCCGCTCGCCGAACCGCGACCGCCCGAAGGTTCCGTGATCGACCTCGCATGCGGCACGGGCGTCCTCGCGACGTGGCTCGCTGCGCGGCACCCGTCGCTCCCCGTGATCGCGACGGATCGCTCCGCCGCTGCGGTCGCCTCCGCCCGCGCCACGGTCGCGGCGAACGGGCTGGCCGACCGCGTGGAGGTCGTGCGCGATCTGGGTTTGTCGATGCAGTCGTCGCGGAGCGCACGGCTCATCGTGCTGAATCCGCCGTTCCATGCCGGCGCTGCTGTGCCGCGCGGCGGGGTCGCCGATCCGCTGTTCGCGGACGCCGGCCGTGTCCTCGTTCCCGGCGGCGAGCTGTGGGCGGTCTGGAACTCGGCGCAGCAGCACCGACCGGCGCTCGAGCGGCTGGTCGGCCCCACCCGTCAGGTGGCGCGCAACGCCAAGTTCACCGTGACGGTGTCCACGGCGCGCTGAGCCGTCAGCGCAGCAGCGCCCGCAGCGTCTGGATCGTGTCGGCCTCGCCGGCGGCCTTGTCGGGCCGATACCCCTTCACCCGCGCGAATCGCAGTGCGAGCCCGCCCGGATACCGCGGCGAGCGCTGCACCCCGTCGATCGCGATCTCGACGACCGTCTCGGGCCGCACGTACAGCGCGTAGCCGTCGCGGGAGGTCTCGATCGTCGGGAAGTGCGCGGTCTGCCAGCGCAGCAGCTCATCGGTCAGGCCCTTGAAGGTCTTGCCCACCATGACGTATCCGCCCGCGGGCCCGAATTCGCCGTCCTCGTCGCGCGCGCCGAGATGGAGGTTCGACAGCTGGCCCGCGCGGCGGCCGGACCCCCACTCCACGCCCAGCACGACGAGGTCGTACGTGAGCACCGGCTTGACCTTCACCCAGCTCTTGCCGCGGCGGCCCGCGGCGTACACCGAGTCGACGGCCTTCACCACGACGCCCTCGTGCGCCGCGGCGAGCGCGTCGCGGGAGAGCTGTTCAGCAGCTTGGGGATCATCCGTCACGATGCCGGGGACCCGCCACGGCCCGGCGATGCGCTCCAGCTCGGTCAGTCGCACGTGCAGCGGCTCGTCGATCAGGTCGCGTCCGTCGACGTGCAGCACGTCGAAGAACCACGGTCGGAGCGCCGTGTCGCTCACCGCCTCGGAGCCGAACCGCGCCATCGTGTCCTGGAACGCGCGCGGCGCGCCGTCCTCGTCGAGCGAGAGCGTCTCGCCATCGAGGATCGCCTCGTCCACCGGCATCGACCGCACCGCCTCGACGATCTCGGGCACGCGGCGCGTGATGTCGGCGAGGTTGCGCGTGAAGACCTTCACGTCCTCACCCTGCCGATGCACCTGGATGCGGGCGCCGTCGAGCTTGAATTCGACG
This sequence comes from Microbacterium sp. NPDC064584, assembly GCF_040687315.1. Lineage (NCBI taxonomy): Bacteria > Bacillati > Actinomycetota > Actinomycetes > Micrococcales > Microbacteriaceae > Microbacterium > Microbacterium sp. NPDC064584. Next base: position 61,698 of record NZ_JBFBMZ010000010.1, read on the forward strand.
GATGCCGGGCCGGCCACATTCGCGAGGGCTTCGGTCGGCGACCCCGCGGTGGAGGCCAGCATCGGCAGCACCGGCCGCCCCACCCGCAGACCCACCGCCTCGAGGTCGGCGCCGGTGAGCGCGAGACGTGCGGTCTCACCGAGATCACCCGACAGCATCGCCGCCCGTCGCACCGTGGAAACGGGATCGCCGGCTGCCCGAGCGATCGCGTCGACCAGGACGCCCTCCAGCGCGCCGGTGCGCAGTTCGCCGCGCATGATGCGGGTCAGCAGGTCCCATTCGGCCGCGGTGGCACGCCCGGCCAGGTCCTCGAGGACGGCGCGTCGGGTCGCGACCGAGCCCGGTCCGGCCGCCGAGGCGAGCGCATCGAATGCCTCGTCGACCTCTCCGACCGTGAGGACCGGGCTCGCGGCGTGCGCGGAGGAGACGGCGGACAGGGTCTTCCACCCCACGCCGAGCGTCTGCTGGCGCGGGCTCGCGAGCAGGAAGCCGACCGCCGGGACGATCTCGGCCGGCTCGAGGAGCCGGAGCAGACCGGCCAGCGCCGCGACCTTCGCCAGACGCGAGCTCGTCGCAGTCACGGCGTCGGTGGTCACCACGAGCTCGTGCAGCAGCATCCGCTCATCTTCGCAGGGGCCGTCGACATCGAGCGTGTCAGCGCCGGGGTTCGCGCGTGCTCCAGAGGGCGACCGCGACGAGCGCGGGCTGGAAGAACAGTCGGATCAGGCGCGTGCGGTCATCCGTCAGACCGAAGCCGTTCTTGCCCTTCGTGTACTGCTCGAGATTTCCGGGGAAGATCGCCACGAAGAAGGCGGCGAGGATCGCACCGACGCGGCTGCGCTCACGCGGCAGCGCGACGAGAGCGCCCCCGAGCATGACCTCGACGACGCCGGAGGCGACCACGACGGCGTCCTTGTCGAGGACTTTGCCGGTCCAATCCGGCACCTGAGCCTGGAACTCCCGTCGCGCCCAGAACAGGTGCGAGAGACCGGCGAACACCATGGCACCCCCGAGCAGCCAGCGGGCGGCCGTGCGCAGGGGCGTGGAGCGGGGTGTCGTCGTCATGGGACCAGTCTGCCGCTCATCGGCCCGCATGCGGCGCGACGTGCGACAGCGCGCGTCCCCACACCGCCGACAAGGGCAGCGGAGGAGACTCCGCGACGAGCTCGACCCGCGCTGAGGCGAGGCGCTCGGCGTACCATGACGCCGATTCCGCGGCGGAGTCGTCGTTGATGATCAGCGCCTCCGCGGTGATGCGCCCGATGAGCTCGCCCAGGTCGTCGCGGTCCAAGGGCTGCTCGGGGGTCGCGACGGCGACGAGTGCCAGTCGGTCGACCTCCTCGCCCAGGAGAGCGGCTGCCCGCACGGCGACGTCCATCGCCGGGCCGTACACGACGACGCCGGCGGACTGGGCGGCAGTCGGTTCCATCGCCGCGAGCGTCTGCCGGGTGAGGGCGACGAGCCAGTCGGCGGTCTGCTCTGCGGGGGTCTCGCCGCCGTACCCGCCCGGATCGAGCATCGTCGCCTCGCCGAGGGCGACCGCGAGGACCGTGACCTTCCGCGCCGCGGTCTCGGCGGGAAGCGGATCCATCGCGACGCCGACGCCCGTACCGATCAGCACCACGAGACGCTCCGAACCGGGGTAGCCGAAGATCCGGTGGGTGAGTCGGGATTCAGCGGCCACGGGTACTCCAGATCGCCCAGGCGATCAGGACCGGCTGCAGCAACAGCCGGACGAAGCGGGCGCGGTCGGTGCGCAGGCCCGGTGCGGAGCGCCCGGTCTGCCATTGGTGGACGTTGCCCGGGAACACGGCGACGAAGAACGCCGCGACCAGCACGCCGATCGTGCGGCGCTCCCGCGGCAGGGCGACGAGCGCGCCCGCGAGCACGAGTTCGACGGCTCCGGAGGCGACGACGATCGCGTCCTTGTCCATCGAGGTCGCGCGCACCGCCCAGTCGGGCACGACGATCCGATACCCGCGACGCCCCCAGGTCAGATGCGAGGCCCCCGCGGCGGCGAGGATACCCGCGAGCGCGAACCGTGCGGCGCGCGCGAGGGGGGAGGTCGCGGTCATCCCTCGACGCTACCCGACGGATCACCGCGGTCGGCGCGCGCGCCCCTCCGCCGCGGGAGGTGCGAGAATCGCCGGATGGCCACCTCCCCCGACCCGCGCGCGACCCGCTTCGCCCGTCAGCGGATCCTGCCCGGGTTCGGCGAGGCCGCACAGGCGCGGCTCGCAGCGGCCCGGGTCGTGGTGATCGGCGCCGGAGGTCTCGGCAGCGCCGTTCTCCCGGTGATCGCCGCCGCCGGCGTCGGGACGATCACCGTGATCGACGACGATCTGGTCGACGAGACGAACCTGCACCGCCAGCTGCTGCACACCCCCGCCGACCTCGGCCGCCCGAAGGCCGACTCCGCCGCGGACACCCTCCGCGCGCTGTCCCCCGACACGACGGTTCTCCCCCGTCGCGACCTGTTCACCGCCGCCACGGCCGCGGCGCTGCTCGAAGACGCGGACCTTCTGATCGACGGATCGGACACGGTCCAGACCCGCTTCGCCGCGAACGACGCCGCGATCGCCGCCGGCATTCCGCTCGTGTGGGGTTCCGCGCTGCGCTGGTCGGGCCAGGTCGGTGTCGCGTGGGGCGGCACGGATTACCGCGACCTCTTCCCGGACGGCCCCGATGCGGAGGCCGACACGTGCGAGACCGCCGGCATCCTGCCCTCCGTCTGCACCGTGACCGGGGGACTCATGGCGACGGAGGCGCTCAAGCTCCTCACGGGCCTCGGCGACCCGCTGATCGGCCGGGTCCTCCTCTTCGACGGCCTGACGGGCACGACGCAGGAACTGGCGTACCAGCGTGATCCGACGCGGGATGCCGCTCCCCCCGCGCCGGCGACGGGTGCGGCATCCGATTCGGCGGTCACGGCGCGTGAGCTCACCGCTTTGCTCGCGAGCGACGCTCCCGTGCTGCTGGATGTACGGGAGCCGCACGAATTCGCCCTCGCCGCCCTGCCGGGAGCCGTGCTGATCCCCCTCGGCGAGTTGGAGGACCGGCTCGGTGAGCTCGACCGCGAGGAGGCGATCGTCGTCTACTGCCACCTCGGGGTCCGCTCCGCACGCGCGCTCGACCGCCTGCGGGCGGCCGGCTTCACCCGCGCCCGGCATCTCGCCGGGGGCATCGACGCGTGGTCGCGCACGGTGGACCCCACCCTCCCCCGGTACTGAATCGTCCGAGAGGAACGTCATGAATCGCATTCCCGTCGAGGAATACGCTCGCATCATCCGCGACCTGCTCGCCTCGCTCGGCGAACGTCCCGCCGAGCTCTCCCCGATCGCGATGGCCGCCGGCCGGGTGACGGCGGAGGAGGTGCGCAGCCCGATCGACCTGCCGACCTTCCGCAACTCGCAGATGGACGGGTTCGCCGTGCGGGCCGCCGATGTGTCGGACGCGCCCGTCACACTGCCGCTGGCCGGCGAGATCGCCGCCGGCGCGATCGACCCGGAGCCTCTGCGGCCGGGGACCGCCGTCGCGATCATGACCGGCGCGCCGGTCCCGTCGGGTGCGGACGCGGTCGTCCCGGTGGAGGACACGCGGCGCGTCGGCGGCGGCATCGAGATCCAGCGCGGTCGCGCCATCGGCGAGTTCGTCCGGGAGGCCGGGTCCGACCTGCCCCGCGGCGCGGCGCTGCTTCCGGCCGGGCGACGCCTCGCCCCGCGCCACCTGGCCGCGCTCGCGGCGGCGAACCTCAGCGAAGTGGCCGTGCGCTCGCGCGTGCGCGTCGCAGTGATCAGCACCGGCGACGAGCTCGTCGCCCCCGGGAACCCCCTCGGCAGCGGCCGGTTGCCCGACGCGAACGGGATCGCCCTCGCGAGCGCTGCGGCCGACCTGGGCGCGGAGGTGGTCGCGCTCGAACTCGTCGGCGACGAGCCCGGCCGCCTTGCGCGCGTGCTCGATCAGGCGGTCGCGCGCGGCGCCGAGTTCGTCATCACGAGCGGCGGCATCTCGATGGGCGCCCACGAGCCGGTCCGGCAGCTGCTGGAGCCCCTCGGCGCGACCGTCGGGACGGTGGACATGCAGCCCGGCGGGCCGCAGGCGCACGGGCGCTATCGGGACGTGCCGGTCGTGTGCTTCCCCGGCAACCCCGTGAGCAGCCAGCTGAGCTTCGCGCTCTTCCTCGCGCCGCTCCTGCGGGAGATCGCGGGGATGCCGCCCGCAGTCCGCGCTGCGCGGCCGCTCGCCGCCGCGCTCACGTCCACTCCGGGTCGTCGGCAGTTCCTCCGCGGACGGCTCACCGCGGACGGCGCCGTGCAGACCGTCGCCGGGCCGGGCTCCCATCTGGTCGCGGCGCTCGCCGCCGCGGACGTGCTGATCGACGTGCCGGCCGACGTCGCCGCGCTCCCGACCGGCGCGAGCGTGGCTACCGTGGAGCTATGAGTTCCCTCACCCACCTCGACGAGGACGGCCGCGCCCGCATGATCGACGTCGGCGCGAAAGCGGTCACGCGCAGAGTCGCCCGCGCGGCAGGCCGGCTGCGCACGACCGCAGAGGTCATCGCGCTCATCCGCGCCGACGACCTGCCGAAGGCGGACGTGCTGGCCACGGCCCGGATCGCGGGGATCGCGGGTGCGAAGCGCACCAGCGAGCTGATCCCGCTCGCCCACCTCCTGCCGCTGGACTCCGTGAACATCGACTTCACCTTCGAGGACGCGTCCGTCCTGATCGAGGCGACCGTGTCGGTCACCGCGCGCACCGGGGTGGAGATGGAGGCCCTCACCGCGGTCGCGATCGCGGGCCTCACCCTCCACGACATGGTCAAGGCGGTGGACCCGCGGGTCGTGCTCGGCGAGATCCGACTCGTGAGCAAGTCGGGCGGCAAGAACGGGCAGTGGACGCGCGACGCCGATTCGTCGACGGATGCCGAGGAGCGGCATCCGATCGGCACCGGCCGCACGGCCGCGGTGCTCGTCTCCTCCACCGGCGCTGCGGCCGGAGCACGCACCGACACGACCGGACCGCTCATCACAGGCTGGCTGCGCGAGCGCGGGTTCGACGCGGGCGAGCCCGTCGTCGTGGCGGACGCCGATGTCGCACGCGGACTCCGCGGACTCGTGGATGCCGCGCCCGACCTCGTGCTCGTGACGGGCGGCACGGGCCTGCACCCCCAGGATCGCACCCCCGAGGCGACGCGCGCCCTGCTCGATCTCGAGCTGCCCGGCATCGCGGAGGCGATCCGCGCCGCGGGGCGCGACAAGGTCCCGACCGCAGCGCTCAGCCGGGCGACGGCGGGGCTGTCCGGGCGCACGCTCATCGTCGATCTGCCGGGGTCCTCGGGCGGTGTCCGTGACGGGCTGTCCGTGCTCGAGCCGCTCCTGGCGCACGTGTTCGACCAGATCGCCGGGGGCGGACATGAGTGAGCCTTTCCTCGCCGCGATCACGGCGGACCCGATCGACCGCGCGGCCGCCGAGGCGTTCGTCTCGACACCCCAGGACGGAGCGCTCGTGGTCTTCGAGGGGGTCGTGCGCGATCACGACCACGGCGCCGCGGTGAACGCGCTCGACTACGAGGCGCACCCGCAGGCGGAGGAGTTCCTCGCGGAGGTGTGCCGGGAGATCGCGCAGGAGTCAGGGCTGCGCGTCGCCGCGATCCACCGGGTCGGGGCCCTCACGATCGGCGACGTCGCGCTGGTCGCTGCCGTCGCCTCCCCGCACCGCGCGGACGCGTTCGCCGTGTGCGCCCGGCTCGTGGATCTGGTCAAAGAGCGCACGCCGATCTGGAAGCGCCAGCACCTCGCCGAGGGCACGACCGAGTGGGTGGGTCTGTAGCGACCCTCTGATACTGAAACGGAGATCAGCCACCCGAGAAGCGCGGCAGGACGTCAGCCGTGGCGCCGAGCGCGCGGTCGGGGTCGCGGCCGACCACCCCGTCCACGAGGATCGACCCGGTGCGCAGCACGCGCTCCATCGGCTCGCCGTAGCGCTCCTGCAACGCCGCGCGCAGGGCACCCACCGTGGCACCGTCGACCTGGAGGCTCTCTTCGCGTCGGCCGGCGGCATCCGCGGCGGCCGCGAAGTACCGCACGTGCACGTCAGCCACCGATCGCGCCCATCGACCGCTCGGGTGGGACGAAGCCGGGGTCGGCGATGCCGTGCCCGGCCTGCTTGCCCCACATCGCCGCGCGCCAGCGGTCCGCGATCTCGGCGTCACCGGCTCCGCTGCGCAGCAGCGCCCGCAGATCAGTCTCGTCGTCGCCGAACAGGCACGAGCGCACCGTGCCCTCCGCCGTGATGCGCGTGCGATCGCAGGCCCCGCAGAAGGAGCGCGTGACCGACGCGATGATGCCGACGGTCGCCGGCCCACCGTCGACCGTCCACTCCTCCGCCGGTGCGGAGGGGTCCTCGCGTCCGGCCTCGACGAGCGTGAACCGCCGCGAGAGGACCTCGACCAGCTCCGCGGCGGGAACCATGTTCGCCCGGCGCCACGCGGCGTCCGCATCCAGCGGCATCTGCTCGATGAAGCGCAGCCGCAGGCCGCGCTCGATCGCCCAGCCGAGCAGGTCGGGGGCGTCCTCGAGAGTCTCGCGCATGAGCACCGCGTTGAGCTTGATCGGTCCCATGCCCGCGCGGACGGCGCCGTCGATGCCGGCGAAGACCGCGGGCAGTCGGTCGCGGCGGGTGAGTCTGGCGAAGTGCTCGCGATCGATCGTGTCGATCGAGATGTTCACGCGGCCGAGCCCGGCCGCCACGAGCGCCGGAGCGACCTTGTCGAGGCCGATGCCGTTCGTGGTCATCGACATCGGCATGCCGGGCGCGGCCGCCGAGGACAGCGCCACGATCTGCACGAGATCCGCACGCGTGAGCGGCTCGCCGCCCGTGAAGCGCACCTCTCGGATGCCGAGCTCCCGCCCCGCGAGGCCGACGAGTCGCGCGATCTCGGCCGCGGTCAGCAGATCGGCCTTCGGGATGCTCGGCAGCCCTTCGGCCGGCATGCAGTAGGTGCACCTCAGGGAGCACTTCTCGGTGACCGAGATGCGGAGGTCGTGCGCGACGCGTCCGAACGTGTCGACGAGCGCCGACGTAGCGGGTCGACCCGTGGTGTCGGGAGCGCCCGCGGGGTCGTGGTGGATCCGCGGCATCCCCAGAAGCGTCGACATGAGTTCAGCCTATGCGTCCCCGCCCGGGCCTCGGCCTGGCTAGGGTGATCGACAGCGGAACGTCTCCGGCGGGAAGGGGCATCATGTCGTTCATCACTCGAGGCTTCACCGGCAGGCGCGGCGAGCGCGACCCGCGGCTTCCTCCCGGTCAGACCCTCGTCTCCGACTGGCCCGTCCTCTCCGCAGGCCCCACCCCGGAGATCGACACGGCGGAGTGGGAGTTCTCGGTGCGCACCGAGAACGGTACGCAGCGCTGGAACTGGGAAGAGCTGCGCGCACTGGGCCTGGAGGACATCACGACCGATATCCACTGCGTGACGCACTGGACCAAGCTCGAGATGCCGTGGCGGGGCGTGCCGCTGGACCGCATCTGGGAGCACGTCGAGACCGACCACGAGTACGTGATGGCGCATTCGTACGGCGGATACACGACGAACGTGCCGCTGGAGGATCTGCTGGACGGCAAGAGCTGGATCGCGTTCGAAGCGGACGGTGAGCCCCTCGATCCCGAGCACGGTGGGCCGGCACGCCTGCTGGTACCGCATTTGTACTTCTGGAAGAGCGCGAAGTGGGTGCGAGGTCTGGTGACCATGCCCACCGACGATCCCGGATTCTGGGAGCAGAACGGCTACCACCTGCACGGCGATCCGTGGCAGGAGGAGCGGTACTGGTGAGTGCCCCCGCGTCGATTCCGGCGACGGCGCCACGCGCCGCCTGGCACGTCGCGACGGTGGCGTCGACGCGTCCCGAGACCGCGACCGCGCGGCGCATCGAGCTCGATGTCCCCACCTGGCCCGGCAACGACGCGGGCGCGCACCTCGACGTGCGCCTGACCGCGGCGGACGGCTATCAGGCGACCAGGTCGTATTCGATCGCCTCGGCCGGCTCGGAGACCCGTGTGGTGCTGGCGGTCGACGAAGTGCCCACCGGGGAGGTCTCGCCGTTCCTCGTGCACGATCTGCAGGTGGGCGACCAGGTCGAGCTGCACGGCCCGCTGGGTGCGTTCTTCGTCTGGAGGCCTCCGGTCGGCGCCGAGCCGCAGCGACCGGTTCAGCTCATCGCCGGCGGCTCCGGGGTCGTGCCCCTCTATGCGATGGCGTCGGCGCACGACGCAGCGGGGGACGCCACCGAATTCCGGATGCTGTACTCGGTGCGCACGCCCGACGACGTGTTCTTCCGTCCCGAGCTGACGGCGCTCCGGGCGGCCGGGCTCGCGCTGGATTTCGTCTACACCCGCCGTGTGCCGTCCGGCTGGCCCGCACCGGCCGGTCGGGTCACGAAGGACCTGCTCGAGGCGGTCACCGTGCCGGCGGCATCCGCCCCACGGATCTTCGTCTGCGGACCGACGCCGTTCGTGGAGACTGTGGCCGATTGGCTGCTCGAGCTCGGGCACCGGCCCGGGGATGTGCGCACCGAGCGATTCGGAGGATCGTGATGACCAGACTGGACGGCAATGTGCTGGCGGGCCGGCTCGTGGACGCGCTCGGGTGGGACGCCACCGCCGCGGACGCGCGCTGCGCGGGCTGCGGTTCGCACGGAGCCCTCGCGGGCGCCGTGGTCTACGTGTCGGCGATGGGTTCCGTCGTGCGCTGCCCGCACTGCGACGCGATCCTCGCGACGTTCGTCGAGAGCGACACGGGGCGGATGTGGTTCGGGATGCCGGGCATCAGCGCGTTGGAGGTGACCAGACCATGACCGCACTGCCGGTGTTCACGGTGGCCGATCTGGAGGCGGTGCCCCGCTTCGAGCCGGAGCGCTTCGACAACGACGACGCCGTCGCGCTGGGGCTGCTCGGGGTGGAGGTGATCCGCCACCACCGGGCGAACCTCGCGGTGCGGATCGTGCTGCGCGGAGATGTCGTGTTCGTCGCGAAACTCGGCACGACCGGCCCGGGCAATGATCCGTGGCTGGCGGGCAAGGCCGCGGTGGCTGAGCGCTTCGGCGAGCCGTCGCTGCTCGTGCGGCGCCGGCACGAGGAGGCAGGGACGCCGTTCGCGGACCGGACCGACATCGACCACGACGTGTTCCGCGCACACGGCGGATCAGTGCCGATCTTCGTCGACGGTGAGGTGGTCGGCACGATCACGATGTCCGGCGAGCCGGACGTCGTCGATCACGCGCTCGTCGCCGAGACGCTGCGACGCTTCCGCTCCGCCTGAGCAGTGTCGGCGCCCCGCTGTAGCCTCTGACCGGGCGCGACGGCGCTCCCGACGGAAGGCGGCAGCATGGACTGGCGGATCGAGCTCATCTTCGTCCCGGTGACCGATGTCGATAGGGCGAAGGAGTTCTACGAACGGATCGACTTCCACGCCGACCACGACCAGGTGCCCTTCGAGGGGCTGCGATTCGTGCAGATGACGCCGCCGGGGTCGGCCTGTTCGATCGCGTTCGGCGACGGGCTCGGGATCCGGCTCGAACCGGGGCAGCAGAACACGATTCAGGTCGTCGTGCCGGACGCCGATGAGGCGCTCGCGCATCTGCGCTCCGTGGGTGTGGACGCTTCCGACGTCGATCCGCAGTCCTGGGGGCGGTTCGTGACGTTCGCCGACCCCGACGGCAACACGTGGACACTCCAGGAGCTGCCGGCGCGCACGTGAGCGCTACTCGCGGCCGCCGGGCGGACCGAGGATCAGCAGCACCGTGAAGAGCAGGACGACGGCCGCGGCGATCAGCACCGCCAAGACCCACGGGCGGCGCAGCAGTGCGCGCATGAGCCGGTCGTGCCAGCGCGTGTCGCGCGGGTCATCGGTCTCCTCGAGACGCCAGTCACCCTGCAGCCGGCCGGTGCGGTGCAACCAGAGTTCGGTGGGGATCGTGGCGTACGGGATCACCGCGCTCGCGATCGCGACGATCGTCGGCCACGCGCCCCAGCGCTGATTCTTCGCGACCAGGACGGCCGTCGCTCCGTAGGACAGGAAGACGAACCCGTGGATGCCGCCGCCGATCGTCACCGCGAGGGCGACATCGCCCACGGCGCGCAGGATCAGCCCCGCGATCAGCAGAGTCCACGAGATCGCCTCGGCGATCGCGAGGACGCGGAAGAGGTTCAGCGGGGTCCGGAACACGGTGCTCCTCGTTCGGGTGGCGAGGCTTCCAGCCTAGGCTGAGCCGGTGCGTGAGTTTTTCGCGGGCATGGCCCTGCTCGGTCGCGGGTTCGCCTTCTGGCGCCGCCGGCCCGGGATGATGGCACTCGGCCTCGTGCCGGCCGCGATCGTCGGCATCCTTCTCCTCGCGGGCGTCGTCGCGCTCGCCGCGACGCTCCCGGGGATCACGGTCGCGGTCACTCCGTTCGCCGACGGCTGGCCGGGACTGTGGGCGATCGTCGTGCGCGCCGCGATCGGCACGGCGATGATCGGCGCCGCGCTCGTCCTCGTGGCGATCTCGTTCACCGCCCTGACCCTCGTCGTGGGCGACCCGTTCTACGAGCGCATCTGGCGAGCGGTCGAGCGCGACCTGGGGCCCGACGACATCGACCGCGGCACCGGATTCTGGCGTTCGGTCGCGGACGCGCTGTGGCTGTTCGTCCGCGGCATGGCGGTCGCGCTGCTCGCCGCCCTCATCGGACTGATCCCCGCGGTGGGTGGCGTGCTCGCCACCGTCACCGGCGTCGCCCTCACCGGGTGGCTGATCGCCGACGAGCTGTCCTCACGCGCCCTCGAAGCCCGCGGCCTCGACCGCGCTGCCCGGAGCGCCCTGCTCCGCGGCCGACGCGCCCGGGTGCTGGGCTTCGGCGTCGCGACGCAGCTGTGCTTCCTGATCCCGCTCGGCGCCGTGGCGACGATGCCCGCCGCCGTCGCCGGAGCGACCGTGCTCGCCCGCTCGCTGCGCGAGCCCGCCCCCGCACCCTGACCCTGAGGCCAGGTGCCCCGACTCGTGGCACGTGGCAGGGCTCGCGGCACGTGGCAGGAGACGTGCAGCGACATCGTGCACGTGCCGGGAGCGGCGCGCCCTCCGCCGAAGGGGCCGGACCGGCCGCGCGCCGCGCTCGGTGGACGGCATCCGCCGCTCGACCGTTGCTCACACGGCCGATATCGCCCACCGAGTGAACGGGTCTGACGCTCGGTGGACACGATCCGTCGCCCAGTCCTGCCGGTGCCGACGGATGCCGCCCACCGAGCCCTGCGACTGCACGCTCATGCGGATTCGGGGCGCGAAAACGACCTGTGGGGCGCGAGAATCGCGCCCCACAGGGCGTTCTGCGCCCCGAACCCGGGCAGCCGGGGTCAGGCCGCCGTCGCGAGGACACCCGCCGAGCGCACGGCGAGCGCACCGTCGACCGCATCGACCGTCACGGCCCCGCCGTCGGTCAGCGAACCGCTCACGAACAGGTCGGCGATCCGGTCGTCGACCTCGCGCTGGATCAGCCGGCGCAGCGGCCGCGCGCCGTACTCGGGCTCGTACCCGTGCTCGGCCAGCCAGTCCACGGCGGCATCCGTCACCTCGATCGAGACCTCGCGAGCGTTCAGGCGCCGCGTCGTCGCGCCCAGCATGAGCCGGACGATCTCGCGCAGCTGCGTCTTCTCGAGCTTGCGGAAGAGCACGATCTCGTCGATCCGGTTCAGGAACTCGGGCCGCATCGCTTCGCGGAGCCGACCCATCACGCGGACGCGCAGGTCGTCCTCACTGCCGAACCCGGTCGCTCCCCCGCCGTCGGCGATGAAGCCGATCGCGCCGGAGCGCGACGCGAGGAACTCGCTGCCGATGTTGGAGGTCATCACGATCACGGTGTTGCGGAAGTCCACCGTCCGCCCCTGGCCATCGGTCAGGCGCCCGTCATCGAGCACCTGCAGCAGCAGGTTGAACACGTCGGGGTGCGCCTTCTCGATCTCGTCGAACAGGACGATCGAGTAGGGGTTTCGCCGCACGCGCTCGGTCAGCTGCCCGGCCTCGTCGTAGCCGACGTATCCGGGAGGGGCACCGACCAGACGAGAGACGGTGTGCCGCTCGCCGTACTCGCTCATGTCGAACCGGATCACGGCGGTCTCATCGTCGAACAGGTCCGCAGCGAGGGCCTTCGCGAGCTCGGTCTTGCCGACACCCGTCGGGCCGAGGAACAGGAACGAGCCGACGGGACGGCGCGCGTCTCCCATGCCGGTGCGATTGCGCCGCACGGCCTTGGCGACGGCGGTCACGGCCGCGTCCTGCCCGATCACGCGCGCGTGGAGGTCGTCCTCGAGCGTCGCCAGGCGCTCGCGCTCCGTCTCGGTCAGCCGCGCCGCCGGGATGCCGGTCGCCCGGCTGATGACCGCCGCGATCTCGGGCTCCCCGACGACGGCGTCCGCGGACGGGCGGGCGGTGGCCTCCTGCAGACGCGCCTGGACCTCGGTGATCTGGTCGCGGATCCGCGAGGCTTCCTCGTACTTCTCCGCGCTCACCGCCGCGTTCTTGTCGGCCTCGAGCTCGGCCAGCCGCGCCACGAGCGCCTGGGTGTCGACCTGCACACCGAGCCGCAGGCGCAGTCGCGCGCCGGCCTGGTCGATCAGGTCGATCGCCTTGTCGGGCAGCACACGCTCGGTGAGGTAGCGGTCGCTGAGCTCGACCGCGGCGCGCAGCGCGTCGTCGGTGAAGCGCACGCCGTGGTGCTCCTCATAGGCGGGTCGCAGGCCGCGCAGGATCAGCACGGCGTCCTCGAGGCTCGGCTCGCCGACGCGCACCGGCTGGAAGCGGCGCTCCAGCGCGGGATCCTTCTCGATCACGCGGTACTCCTTGAGCGTCGTGGCGCCCACGAGGTGCAGGTCGCCCCGAGCGAGGCGGGGCTTGAGGATGTTCCCCGCATCCATCGCCCCCTCGCCGCCACCTCCGGCGCCGGCGACGGTGTGCACCTCGTCGATGAAGAGGATGATCTCGCCGGATCGCGTGGCGACCTCGTCCATCGTCTTGGTGAGGCGCTCTTCGAAGTCGCCGCGGTAGCGCGTGCCCGCGAGCATGGCCGGCAGATCCAGTGCGATCACGCGCTTGTCCCGTAGCTGCTCAGGCACGGCGCCGGCGACGATCGCCTGCGCGAGCCCCTCGACGATCGCGGTCTTGCCGACACCGGCCTCGCCGACGAGGACAGGGTTGTTCTTCGTGCGGCGGCTGAGGATCTCGATCGTCTGCTCGATCTCGTCCTCGCGTCCGATCACCGGGTCCATCCCACCCTCACGAGCGCGGGATGTGAGGTCGGTGCCGAAGCGATCCAGCATGGGCGTGTCGGATGCCGGATCCTCCGCCTCCGGTGCGGATGCGGGCGCGGCACCCGGGGTGACGGTCTCGCGGGCACCCTGCAGCAGTGCGTCCGCGGTGACGCCGGCGTGCGCGAGGATCTGCCCGGCGGGCGTGTCCTGCCCGAGGACGAGCGCGAAGAAGAGGTGCTCGGGGTCGAGGTAGGTCGATCCGGAGGACCGCGCAACCTGGAAGGCGTGGAACAGCGCCCGCTGCACCGATGGGGTCACGACGGCCCCGTCGACGTCGGCGGGGTCGGAGGCCTGCGGCAGCCGCTGTTCGACCGCACGGACGATCGCCGCGGGGTCAGCGCCGATGCGCTGGACGGCGTCCTTCGCGGGCGACTCGTCGACGAGGATGCGCAGCACGTGGAGGGCGTCGAGTTCGCGCTGCCCGCGGGCGAGGGCGAAGGCTCCCGCCTGCTGCAGGAGCTCCTGCGTCCGGGCGCTGAGGAACCGCGTCAGGTCGATCGACCGGGACGCGCGGGCGCGCTCACCGTCGAGGTAGCGCGACAGGAACTCGTCGAACGCGCTCGCGCCGTTCTCGGCATCCTGCGGGGTGAAGTCGTCGGGCATTTCTCTCCCTGGGTGAAACATGAGTCGTTACGTATCAACTCTAGGTAGTTGAGTGAACTCGTATCAAGTTGAACGCCACGGCGCACGGCGTATTCCCGGCTGCGGCGGGAACGGTAGCCTCGTCGCATCCCGACCGACGGAGAACACCGCATGACCGACACCTCGGACGCCCTCGTCCAGCCGGCCCCGCCCGAGATCGATGAGGAAACCGCCGCGGTCCTCGCGCGCGATCTGTGGGGCGTGCGCGGCGCGGCGCGGGCGCTCGGCAGTCATCAGGACCGCAACTTCCTGATCACCCCGGCGGACGCCGCGCCGCGGGTGCTGCTGAAGATCGCGAACCCGAGTGTCACGGCGGCCGAGCTCGAAGCCCAGTCCGCCGCGGCGGACGCGATCGTGCGAGCAGGCGTGCGCGCGCCGCGCGCGGTGCGGTTCGCCGACGGATCCACGGTCCGCCCCGTCGTGGTGGAGGGTGTCACGATGCAGGCCCGCCTCCTGGAGTTCCTCGAGGGTGAGACGCTGTCCGGCTATCTCTCCCCCGCCGCCGTGCGCGAGATCGGGGCACTGGCGGCCGCGGTCGACGTCGCGCTGGGAGACCTGGTGGCCCCCGCCGCTGAGCGGACGCACCAGTGGGATCTGCGCGAAGCGCCGGGCGTCCTCGCCGAGCTTGGCGAATACGTCACGGACGCCGACCTGCGCGAGAGCCTGTCCCGAGCCGCCGACGCGGCATGGCAGGTGGTGGCCGGGCTCGCCGACCGCCTCCCCTCGCAGTTCATCCACGGCGACCTGACCGACGACAACGTCGTCGCCGGCGATCCGGTCACGCGCGTCCCCGACGGCGTGATCGACCTCGGCGACCTGAACCGCACGTGGACGGTCGGCGAGCTCGCGATCACCGTGTCCTCGCTCCTCCACCACGACGGCATGGATCTCGCCCGGGCCACTAGCGCGATCGCCGCCTATCACGCCGTCCGCCCGCTCAGCTCAGCTGAAGCGGACGCCCTCTGGCCGCTCGTCGTCGTCCGCGGCGCCGTCCTGGTGGCCAGCGCCCACCACGTGATCGCGACGGATCCGACGAACGAGTACGCGGCCGAGAACCTGCTGCACGAGCGTGAGATCCTGCGCCAGGCGACCTCCGTGCCGCTCGAGGTGGCGACAGCACTCGTGCGTGCCGCGACCGGACATGAGACGGTGACTCTCGACCTTCCCGCGTCGTCCCCGCTGCTCTCGGGCTCCCCGTCCGTCTCGATCGTCGACCTGTCACCGACCAGTCCCCTGCTCGACGAGGGCCGCTGGCTGAGCGATTCGGCCGAGGACGAGCTCTTCGCCGCCGGCCCGAGCGCCGCACGGTTCGGCGAGGCGCGCCTGACCCGCTCGCGTCCGGGCGCTCCGTCCGAGCCCGCGACCGTTGCGCTCGGTGTCGAGCTGCAGCTCCCGGACGCGACGCAGCTCACCGCTCCGTGGCCGGGAACGGTCCATCCGACCGATGACGGCCTCGAGCTGCGCACCGACACCCACGCAGTGACGATCGACGGATGCCGCGCGATCATTCCCGCCGACACCGAGGTCGCGGCAGGTCAGGCGATCGGCGAGACCGCGGGCCGGATCTGGATCCAGGTGACCCGCGCCGGGATCTCCGCGCCGCGCTTCGCCCCGGCATCCTTCGTCCCCGCCTGGCGCACGGTCGTCGCGGACCCGTCCGCGCTCATTCCCGGTCTGACTCCGGCCCCCGTGGGCTCCGACGATCTCCTCGCCCGACGCGAGGCATCATTCGCCGACGTGCAGGAACACTACTTCGCCGATCCGCCGGTGATGGTGCGCGGGTGGCGCGAGCACCTCATCGACACCGACGGCCGGGTCTACCTCGACACGCTCAACAACGTCACCTCGGTCGGGCACGCCCATCCGCGACTCGTGGAGGCGGTCGCGGCGCAGTGGCGCCTGCTCAACACGAACTCCCGGTTCCACTACCCGGCGGTCGTGGAGTTCTCCGAGCGCCTCGCCGCCCTCGCGCCCGATCCGCTGGACACCGTCTTCCTCGTCAACAGCGGATCGGAGGCGGTCGATCTCGCGTTGCGACTCGGGCAGGCGTGGTCGGGGCGCCGTGACGTGCTGGCCGTGCGCGAGGCGTACCACGGCTGGACCTATCTGACGGATGCCGTCTCGACCTCGATCGCGGACAACCCGGCTGCCCTGCAGACGCGCCCCGACTGGGTGCACACGGTTCCCGCTCCGACCGGCGACGGCGCGTACACCGCCGATGCCGTGGCGCGTGTGGAGGAGCTCGCTGCCGAAGGCACCCCTGTCGGCGCCTTCATCGCTGAGACGGTGTTCGGCAACGCCGGCGGCGTGATGCTGCCCGACGGCTACCTGGACGCCGTCTACCGCGCGGTGCGCGCGCACGGTGGGCTCGCGATCGCCGACGAGGTGCAGGTCGGATACGGGCGGCTCGGCGAATGGTTCTGGGGCTTCGAGCAGCAGGGTGTCGTCCCCGACGTGATCGCTGTCGCGAAGGCGATGGGCAGCGGGCATCCTCTCGGCGCGGTGATCACCACGCGCGAGATCGCCGAGCGCTACCGCACGGGCGGCTACTTCTTCTCTTCCGCCGGCGGCAGCCCGGTCTCGAGCATCGTCGGACTCACGGTGCTCGACATCATCCGGGACGAGGAGCTGCAGCGGAACGCGCGCGAGGTCGGCGGCTACCTGAAGGAGCGCCTGCAGGAGCTCGGGCGGCGGCATCCGATTCTGGCGGCCGTGCACGGTTCCGGCTTCTATCTCGGCCCGGAGTTCCGGCGGGCATCCGGCGAGCCCGCGACCGCGGAGACCGCCGCGATCTGCGCACGACTGCGCGAGCTCGGCGTGATCGCCCAGCCGACGGGTGATCATCAGAACATCCTGAAGATCAAGCCGCCGATGGTGTTCACCCGCGACAGCGCCGACGAGCTCGTGGCCGCGCTGGATCGGGTGCTGACGACCGGTTGGTGACGGCAGCCGGCCGCCGATAGCATCGCCCACACGACCACCAGGGAGATCCCGTGACCGATCTGTCGTCCTTCATCGACACCTCCGTCCCACCGAGCGGCACCGGCTGCCTCGAGTGCGAGCAGACCGGCAGCTGGTGGGTGCACCTGCGGCGATGCGCGCGGTGCGGGCACATCGGATGCTGCGACGATTCGCTCGGCACCCACGCCACGAAGCACTACCGCGCGACCGGCCACCGGATCATGCGCAGTTTCGAGCCGGGCGAGGACTGGTTCTGGGACTACGAGACGGACGACTGGGCCTCGGGTCCGCGGCTGGCCCCGCCGGAGAGCCACCCGGTGAGCCAGACGGTTCCCGGTCCGGCGGAGCGGGTGCCGGCGGACTGGCAGCAGATCCTGGCGGCCCACCGCGGCGAATGATCCGGCGGCTCAGCCGTTCGAATCGGTCGTGGGCGTCGGCTGAGGCACCTGAGCGGTCGGGCCGGACGGCGTCCACGCGCCGGCGGCGCACTCGTAGAACGTGACGGTCGCGGTGTCGATGTAGACGTCGCCGTCGCTCTGACACGTCTCGTTCGTCGGAGCACCGACGCCCAGCAGCACCTGCGTGCCCGGAGCCCCCGGCGCACCCGTCTCGCCGGTCTCGCCGGTCGCGCCCGTCTCGCCGGTGAGATTCTCCGCGGCGGACGTGCGGATGTTGCCGACCTTCACCCAGTCGCCGTCGCGGAAGAGATACACATCCGCGGTGGAGAGGTCGATGTAGACCTCCCCCTCGTAGCCCTTCCCGGATGCCGGCGCCCCGGCACCCGCGCGGACCGCCGACCCGGCGGGCAGGATCTCCTTCAGTGCCTCCTCGTAGGCCCCGGTGTCGGGCGGCGTCGGTGACGCAGTCGGCTCGGCGGTCGCGACGGGCGCGGGTTCGGCATCCCCACCCGAGCGCGCCAGCGTGGCGCCCAGGAACGACGCGACGAAGGAGAGCACGACGATCGCGACCCCGATCACGATGAGCGATGTGCGGGTCACGCCGGCGGGTGCTGTCGCGGTCGGCGCCGTCGGGGTTCGCGACGGCGACGCGGGCGCCACGTACGGCGGCTTCGTGATCGGCGGGGTGCCGGGGCCGTTCTTGTCGTCGGTCATCGCCGTCGTCCTTCCGTGGTGATCGCACGTCGGTGCCCGCGAGAGTACGGCATCCGGCGACGACGCGGCCATTCTATGGACGGCGACACGACGGCGCCCTCACACGGATCGGGTGATCCGTGCGAGGGCGCCGTCGTGCAGGCTTCTAGAAGTCCCAGTTCTTGCCCGCTGAGCCAAGAAGCTCGGAATCTCGGGGATCTTGCGGCACCGATCTACGGTCGTGCCATCTGCGTGCCACTCGTCGCGAGAACCAGTTCGGTCGAGGATCGCCGATCGAGTAGCGCTACAACAATGATAGTCGAGTAAGCGATCGACGCCCAGGGTGACCAATTGAAGCTGCGACCACCAATTCCCGACGACCGCGTTCTGCGGCGAGCTGTGAGGTCTTGGGATCCCGTCATGTCCACGCAAGCTGACGCCGACTTCCGGACTCGAACCCCTGACCCCCTGTCTGGAGACCGCGAACAGCAAGAGCGTCTGCCCCGAGTCGAGCGATCGAACCTGCGACCTCACGGTATAAGTCGCTGCGTTCCGACGCTCCACTGAGACGAGATTCGAGCCCTTGACCTATTCATTGCCAATGAGCCGCACGTCGCTGCCGCCTGTTCGGCACCAGACACGAGGTGCCGAACCGTCGCCGCGGATCAACGAAGACGACGAAGATCTCGCGGGGAAGATCATGGGGTCACAGGTACCTGCGGAGCGGGTGCTGAGCTCCGTGCTCCGCGAGGAGTTCGCCCACCCCGAGCAGCAGCGGAACTGGCTCGCCATGACCGTCGCCGCCACCAACCCCGACCACCCCGCGCACGATTTCTTCATCCAACGGCGCGAGCGGATGCGGACACACCTGTCCAGTGGGCGACTGGCGACAACCCACGACAGTGAAGAGCTGAGCGCCGATGACAAGGTCATTCCGGTGATGCCCATGATGGATGGTCTTCGCATCCAGGCGCTGCTGGACCCCGCACGCCAGACCCTTCCTTTTGCCAGAGACGTTCATGCGCCTGATCGCCACGGCCAAGAGGTCCTGACGTGTCGTGTCCCAGATTACGATACGATACGAGTCGGACTTAATAAGTTCTTCGCCTGCGAGAGGACCCCGGCCGTGGCCAGTGAGATCGCACCCAACGATGCCGTCGTGGTGGCCTACCGGCGGACCGCCTTCGGCAGGGCGCAGAAGGGTTCGTTCGCCGGTGAACGACCGGAGGATCTTGCGCTTACTGCCGTTCGCGCGGTGCTCGCATCGATGCCCCCGGCGGACCCCGCGACCTTCGACGACTTCTACCTCGGCACCGCTCTGCCTGAGGGCGCCCAGGGCGACAACGCCGCCCGCCGTGTGGCGGTCTACGCGGGATACGACAGCCTGCCGGGCGCAACGATAAACCGCTTCTGCGCTTCTTCCCTGCAAGCCATTGCCGGCGCGGCTCGCGCGATTCGCGCGGAAGACGGCGACGCCTTCCTCGTCGGCGGGATGGAGTCGACTTCCACGACTCCCCCGAACTCTACGAACATCTATCCCGGCTCAGAGGTTTCTGCCCGCCGCGTCGACGCGATCTTCGCGGCCGACGAAGATTGGAACGATCCTCGATCGGAGGGACTCACGCCAGACGTCTACGTCTCGATGGGAAAGACGGCGGAACTGGTCGCCCGTCTCACGGGCACGACCCGTCACGAACAAGACGAATGGGCGCTGCATTCACAGGCGCGCGCGGCCGCCGCGATTGACGCCGGCTTTTTCGACCGCGAGATCGCCCCCCACACACGCCGCGACGGAAGCAGCGTGAGCGCCGATGACGGACCGCGTCGCGGGACCACGATGGAAGGGCTCGCCGCCTTGCGGCCCGTGTTCCGAGAGGGCGGCACAGTGACCGCCGGAAATGCGAGCCCTCTCAACGACGGAGCCTCGGCCGCGGTCCTGATGAGCGCCTCGCGCGCCTCGGAACTCGGCCTGACTCCGCTCGCGCGGATTCTCGGTTCGGCAGCGACGGCGATCTCACCCGAGATCATGGGCCTGGGGCCGATCACCGCGACACAGAAGCTGCTGTCCCGGCTCGAGCTCAGCATCGGCGACATCGACCTCATCGAGCTGAACGAGGCATTCGCCGCGCAAGTGGTGCCGGTGGTGCGTCAACTCGGGCTCGATCCGGAACGCGTCAACGTGAATGGCGGTGCGATCGCAATCGGCCACCCGTTCGGCGCAACCGGCACCCGGCTGGTCGGCACGCTGATCAACGCGTTACACGACCGCGGCGGGCGCCTGGGACTCGCGACACTGTGCGTCGGCGGTGGCCAGGGCATGGCTCTCGTGCTCGAGCGGCTGGCATGAGGATGGGCACGATCGACCCCTTCGTGCTTTCGCTCATCTCCGACGAGCCCGCGATGGACTGGTTCGGGCTGAACGTCGAGCATGCTCACGAGGGAAACGCCGTGGTCACGGTCAGGGTAAGCCCGGAGCAGGTCAACGCAAGTCGCTCGACGCATGGCGGCGTGGTGTTCGCGGTAGCCGATCAGGCTTTCGCCATGGCGGCGAACAGCATCCTGCACTACGCCGTGACCGCGGATGCCGCCATCCAATACCTGGCTCCCACGAATGCCGGCGACGTTCTGACTGCCACCGCACGGACGTCCTTCCGCGACGAGCGGCGCGTGGTGATCGACGTGGATGTCACCAGCGGCGACCGGACGATCGCCCTGTTCCGCGGAACCGCGCGAGCGGTCCGGCGGCAATGACGCGTCCGGTCCGGTTCCCCTGGAGGGGACCGGACCGGACGACCACCATCATGCCCTCGTGCGGCCCTTCACGAACTCGCTGTCGGGCAGGTCGGTGACCGGCAGACCCGAGGCGACGAGGGACTGGCGCGCCTGCTTCATCAGGCGGTCGGGGATTCGCGGGGCGGGAGCGCGGAGCGCCCCTCCGTTGAAGCCGGCAAGCCACTCCTGATACTTCCAGCCGGTGCGATTGATGACGGTCGTGCCCACTGCCGAACCGGTAAGGATCGCCGTGTTCGCCGCGCGTGCGGGAGCAACCTGCCACCACAGCTTCATGGCTTCCTCCCATTGTCCGGCCCGTGCCAGGTCGAAGGCGCGGGGGTAGTAGTCGCTCATCCAGTTCGAATTGCTCGTACCGGAGAACTGGAAGTCGAGAACCGACATGAGCGGAATCGTCTCGCCCTCGATGGGGCACGAGATGATGACTTCCTCACGGAAGTGGTGATACATCTCCATGATTCCCGCGATGCCGGGGTAACCCTGCTCCGCCTTGATAGCCACGATGTTGGGGATCTCATCGAGCACGTGCCGCACCCACGACACCGGCATCCCCGCATTGTCGATCCGCTCGAAGCCCCACGCGGGCAGGCCGAAGAGCATCACGCCGAGATCCGTCGAATCAGCAAGCTGCTTCGTGTAGTCGAACACCTCGTCGAGCGAGGTCGGCCAGAAGGCGGTCGGGTACGACAGCAGCACTCTGTCGACGCCCTCCTTCTCGGCGAGCGCCAGCGCGTGGATGTTCTCTTCGAGGGTGTTGAACGCCGCGTGGAAGAAGAGTTGGAAGTCGGGTCCGCCGGCCTCGCGGGCGACAGCCGTCGCCCGCGCATTCTCCTCCGGAGTGATGTTCACCTCCGTGACTAGGAGCGTCCCGGCGAAGCCGAGCTCCTTGAGCTTGAGGATGTCGTGCCGGATGGCGTTCTCGTCGATGCTCGAGAAGTCCGCTGAGTAGGAGGGAATCGTGACCGCGATGGCGCCCTTCCAGTGCTCCTTGGCCCACTCGCGGGCTTGGCTCTTGGTGTAATCGACCATGGGGATTCTTGCTCCTTACTTGCGGGTGGTAACGATGCCGACGGGCAGCTCGGTGCCGATGCCGCGCAGACGGGCGAGATCGACGAGAGCCTCGGCGACGACGATGTCCTGCAGGCCTGCGCCGGTGGATTTGTAGATCCGGATGCCGCGCTCGAGGTCGACGGTGCGCACGCCGAGCAGCACATCGTTCAGCGATGCGGTGAGCGACTCAACGTCAACGCCGGCAGCGCGTGCGGCGATCATGTCCCCGCTGCCGTGCAGGACCTCCTCGACGCCGTCGACCACGACGAGCGATGCCCTCGCAATGAGTTCGGCCGGCAGCTCGCGCTGCGCTGGCGTCGTCGAGCCGATCGAGACCACCGTGGCGTCCTCGCCTACCCAGTCCGCCTGGAGTGTGGGACTCTCGTCCCGCGACCGCGCGGCGCACAGCACGAGGTCTGCGCCAAGGACGGCGCGCTCGGCCGAGTCGACGGCATCCACCGGCACTCCGAGGCTCTGTGAGAACGACGCTGCGAAGGACTCTCGGTTCGCCTGCGTCGGGCTGAACACGGCGACCGAGGCGAATCGGGTCACGAGGGAAAGCGCGATCGTGTGGGATTGCGCTTCGAAACCTGAGCCGATGATGCCGACCTTGAGTGGCCGCTTGGGTGCGATGACCTCGGCGCCGACCGCGGTGGTCGCCGCGGTACGCAGGCCCGTGACGCGATTGCCGTCGACGAGCGCGACGAGGTCGGCCGTGTCCTTATCGAACAGCGAGATCAGGTAGCTGACACGCAGGCCGTCGGCGAAGGACCCGTTGATCGATTTCGCTCCGAACAGCCTGCCGCTTGCGGGAACGGACGGCATGACGCGCATCCACTGGCGTGAGCTGTCGGCGAAGATCCTGCCCGGGTTGCGTCGGTCGTCGACCGGCGCCGAGTAGGCCTCGCGAATGGCTGCGATGGCGCGGGGAAGATCGGACAGTTGCGCGACATCAGCATCGGTGAGGAAGAGGGGCAGACGTGCGGGAAGCTCGGCTTCCGTGCTCACAGGTCACTCCTTCGTGATCGTCGTGGTGAACGTGCGAGGGGAACATATTCTGCACGGTACGTTTCGTATCTATTTTTGACTATACTCCTGAACGGTACACATTTCGACGAGGAGATGAAGTTATGGCGATCGCGACAGTGAATCCGGCGACGGGCAAAACGGAGATGATCATCGAGCCGCACAGCCCCGAGGAGGTCGACCAGCGGATCAGCGAGGCGGCGTCCGCCGCGGAACTTCTTCGAAAGACGAGCTTTGCGGAGCGGGCCGAGTGGATGCGGGCTGCCGCAGCGATCCTCGACGACCAGGCCGAAGGACTCGGCGAGCTCATCACGGTCGAAATGGGTAAGCCCATCGCGCAGTCGGTCGCCGAAGTGCACAAGTGCGCCAAGGCGATGCGCTTCTACGCCGAGAACTCAGAGGAATTCCTCGCCGAGGTCTCGCTGGAAGACCCGTCGACGGTGTCCGCGTCCCGCGCCTGGACGCGCCACGAGCCGCTCGGAGTCGTGCTCGCGGTCATGCCCTGGAACTACCCCCTGTGGCAGGTGATCCGCTTCGCGGCACCCGCGCTCATGGCGGGCAATGCGGGCCTTCTCAAGCACGCTTCGAACGTGCCGCAGTCCGCACTCTTCCTCGACACGCTGTTCGAGCGCGCAGGCTTTCCCCTCGGGTCGTTCCGAGCACTTCTGATCGGCGGCGCCGAGGTCGGCGCTGTCATCGCCGACCCGAGGGTCACGGCGGTGACGCTCACGGGCTCGGAGCCCGCGGGACGTTCGGTGGCGGCGATCGCCGGTGATCACGTCAAGAAGACGGTCCTCGAGCTGGGCGGCTCAGACCCCTTCGTCGTCCTGGCTTCGGCGGACGTGAAGGCCGCTGCGGCAACCGCCGTCCGCGCCCGCATCAACAACAACGGCCAGTCTTGCATCGCCGGCAAACGCTTCATCGTTCATACCGACGTCTACGACGAGTTCGCGGCGGAGTTCACGAACTTGATGTCTGCCCTCCGGGTGGGCGACCCCCTCGACCCTGCCGTCGAGGTAGGGCCGCTCGCCACCGAGTCAGGGCGCGATGACCTGATCGAGCTCGTGGAAGACGCCCGCGCCAAGGGCGCGACGATCCTCGCCGGCGGCTCGGTGCCCGACCGGCCCGGCTGGTACTACGAGCCGACGGTGATCGCGGATCTGCCCGACGACGCCCGACTCGTGCAGGAGGAGACTTTCGGCCCCGTCGCCTCGCTCTATCGGGCAACGGACAACACGGACGCACTCCGCATCGCGAACCAGACCACCTTCGGCCTCTCGAGCGCGGTGTGGACGAATGATCCCGAGGAGGAGGAATGGTTCGTCGCAAGTCTCGACGCGGGCGCCGTGTTCATCAACGGAATGACCGTGTCGTACCAGGAACTCCCCTTCGGCGGAATCAAGCGGTCCGGGTTCGGCCGCGAGCTCGCCGCGGTGGGGCAACGTGAGTTCTGCAATCTCAAGACGGTCTGGAAGGCATAGCCTGACTGCAGTTCGTACGGCGTGACGGCTTCGCGCGCGGGAGGGTGGCAGACGGCGTCATGGCAGCGAGCGATTACAACCTGTTGAAACCACTGCGGGCGCTGCTGGAAGAGCGGAGCGTCACCCGCGCGGCAGCGCGCTTGCACGTCTCGCAGCCGACGATGTCGACTTTTCTCTCCCGTCTGCGCGCCCACTACCAAGATGTGCTCCTCATCCGCCGGGGCAACCAGCACGTCCTGACGCCCCTCGGTGAGCGACTGCTCCTGGCCCTGCCGCAAGTGATCGCGGAGACCGACCAGATCTTCCGGCTCCAGTCGCGCTTCGACCCGGTCACCAGCACTCGCTCGTTCTCGATCGCAGGGGTGGATTACGCGGTGGCGCGGATCGCCCCCGCGCTGACGCGAATCGTCGAGCGTGAAGCGCCGAACGTGCGCTTCGAATTCCCCGCGGTCGACGCGCGGCTCGTGAACGGCCTTCCCGAGTCGATGCGAGCGCTCGACGCGGTGATCCTGCCGCACGGGTACATCCTCGATCTCCCGCACATCGACATTCCCGTCGAGCGCTGGGTCTGCCTGGTCGACGGCGCATCAGGGATTGCCGAGCGGCCCACGAAAGATGAGCTTCTCACGCGGCCCTGGGTCCAGAATCTCGCAGCCAGAGAAGGCATGAACCCTGCCCGCACGCAACTGCAGTTCCGCGGCATCGACATCTCGGTCGCTGCAGTGACCCCCCACTTCTTCGTCATGCCCTCGCTGGTCCTCGGCACCGACCGGGTCGCGATCGTGCCCGAGGGGATGGCGGCGCTGGCAATGACGATGCACCCGCGTCTGAGAACGGTCGTCCCCCCGCTCGATCTCGACCCTGTCCACGATGCCTTCTGGTGGTCGGCTGACCGCGAACACGACGCGGAACACGTCTGGCTCCGGCAGGTGCTCACGCGAGTCGCGGCCGAGGTCATCTGAATTCCCGATAGAGGCTATGCCATTCTCGCCATTCCTTTATGGCGGGCCGGCGGCCAGTCTGAAGAGGCACGGGCAGGAGTATCATTCGATACGAACCGTACTGAACACGAAGGAGTGTTTGTGAGCATCGATGTCGACGTCGTCGTGATCGGGGGAGGCCCCGTCGGGTCCACCGCACTGGCTCTCTGCGGCAGGGCAGGGCTCACCGCGGTCGGATTCGAGAAGGATTCCGACCTGTGGCCCACCGCCCGTGCCGTCCACTTCGACGGCGAGACCATGCGCACGCTGCAGGGCCTGGGTATCGCGTCGCGCTTTCAAGAGGTCGTTATTCCGATGAAGGACGTCGAGATCGTCAATGAGGCCGGCGAGGTCCTGGTGCATGCTCCGACCGGAGGGATCGGCGAGCAGGCCTGGAACGACCACATCAGTTTCCACCAGCCCGACATCGAGCGCCTGATCCGCGAGGTCGTCTCGGACACCCCCGGCATCGAGCTGCGCTGCGGCGTGCGCGTGACGTCGGTAGTGAACGTCGACGACGGCGTGGAGGTGACCAGTGTCGATGCTCACGGGATCGAGTCCACGACGCGCGCACGCTGGGCGATCGCCGCCGACGGCGGGCGCTCCGAGACCCGGCACGCGCTCGGTATCTCGACAGACAAGTACGGAGCGGACGCTCAGTGGCTCGTCGTCGACGGTCAGCTGGTCGACGCACCGGGATATGACGCGGATATGGTCCAATTCGGACGCCACACCCGACCCGCGCTGTGGCTGAGGCTCCCCGGCGACCGCGTCCGTATGGAGTTCATGCTCATGCCCGACGACGATCCCGAAGAGATCGTCACTCCGGCCGCGGTCGAGCGGCTCAGCCGCGGCGTGCTGCCCGCCGACAAGTTCACGCCCGACCGCCAGGCGATCTACACCTTCCGCGGACGGATCTCGCAGCGGTGGCGAGCCGGCAACATCTTCCTCGCTGGTGACGCGGCCCACCAGGCGCCCCCACTGTTCGGCCAGGGCCTCTGTGCGGGAATTCGCGATGCCGCCAACCTCGTCTGGAAGCTCGATCTCGTACGCCGCGGTATCGCCGACTCTTCGCTCCTGGACACCTACGAGAACGAGCGCAAGCCGCACGCGACGGCCTGGGTGGAGACGGCCGCCAATCAGGCCGTGATCATCCAGACCACGGATCCCGATGTTGCGCGCGGTCGCGACGAGTACATCAGGGCCAACCCTGGCGCGTCAGCGGTCCCGCCGCCCCCGGCGCTCGGGCCTGGCCTGCACTCGGGGAGCACCGACCCGCGCGCCGGCCACCTCGGACCACAGCCGATCCTCGCGGACGGAACCCGCCTGGACGACATGGTGGGCGCCCACTTCCTGGTCGCCGCGAACCGTTCCGTATACGAGGCCCTTCCCCGCGCGACCAAAGTCGCCCTCGACGAGGACGACGACACCGTCACGTTGCTGGATCCGGCGAAGGTGGATCAGCTCCTGACACGCGTCGGCGCCCCCGCGGTGGTCCTCCGACCGGATCACTACATCCTCGGCACCGCCGACTCCGCGACCACACTGGATCGTCTCATCGGGACCATCCCATCGATCGCACATGCCGCCCAACTCACCTCTGAATCGCGCTAGGAGTACGCAATGTCATTCCGTCCGATCACCCATATCCGCCACTTCGACATCGCCGTCCCGGACTTCGACAAGCAGGTCGAGTTCTACAAGAACCACTGGGGTCTGACCGTCCAGCACGATGACGGCAACGTCGTCTACTTCGCCGCAGAGGGATCGCCCGAGCAGTACGTGACCCGCGTGCGCCGCTCGGCCGACAAGCGCCTCGACCTCGTCGCATTCGGCGCCGCCGACCGGGAGTCGGTGGACACCCTGGCGCACAATCTGGCGAGCACCGGCGTCAAGCTCGTCTTCGAGCCCACCGACCTGCAGACACTGGGCGGGGGGTACGGTTTCCGCTTCTTCGACCTCGAAGGGCGCACGATCGAGGTGTCGACCGATGTCGAGGTCCGAGAGCACCGCAAGATCGAGGAGCGGGAGTCCATTCCTGTGCGCCTGTCTCACGTCGTCCTCAATTCCGCCGAGCCGGAGAAGATGCGTGACTGGTACGAGCGCAACCTTGGCTTCCGGCTGTCGGACACCCTCAACCACCCGCACGTCGGCGACCTGTTCTACTTCATGCGCTGCAGCACGCAGCACCATTCGATGGCGATCGCCCGCGGACCGCACGCATCGCTCCAGCACGCGTCTTTCGAACTGCGCGGCATCGACGAGTACATGCGCGGCAGCGGCCGGATCATCCGTGCTGGCTACCGCAAGATCTGGGGACCGGGGCGCCACCGCGCCGGCGACAATACGTTCACCTACTTCGTCGACCCGAACGGCAACACGATGGAGATGACGACCGAGCTCGAAACGATCGAAGAGGATACCTGGCATCCCCACATCTACGACGTCCAGGAACCAGAGACCTCCGACCAGTGGGGGACGGGCGGCGACATGGACGAGTTCATCACCAAGGAGATGTTCAACGACTCGGACAACAAGAGCCTGTACGTCGCCCCCCCGGTCTGATCGGCGGCCCCTGTGGATTCGTTCGCCATCGCCTCCCTCGAGCTCGACGGAGTCGAGATCCCCGTCGTCGTCGTCGGTGACGACGTTTACGACATCCGTGATGTGCTGCCCGCGGTCCATCGAACCGGTGACCTCTTCACCGAGTGGGACGCGAACCTGGACCGGCTTGCGGAGCACATCGTCGGCGGAGCGCAGCCTGTGGGCTCCTTCGAAGCATTGCGGACGTCGGTCGACGCACGCGTGCTGCCCCCCGTGCAGCCGGTCGGCCAGGTCATCGCCGCCGGCGCGAATTATCGCGAGCACATCATCCAGATGAGCGTCGCTCACGGCCTCGGCTCCGACGGCGCCTCGCCCGAATTGCTGCGAGACGAAGCGGCGGCGGAAATCGACGAGCGGGTTCGCTCCGGTGACCCGTACGTCTGGACCGGTATCCCGTCTGCGGTCTCGGGTGCATATGACGACATCCCGCTGCCCGACGTGGGCACCGATATCGACTGGGAACTCGAGCTCGGCGTCGTGATCGGGCGCACCACCCACCGCGTGTCAGTCGAGGACGCTCTCGACTACGTCGCGGGCTACACGATCGTGAACGATCTCACTGTCCGATCGCTCGTGCCGCGCAACGACATGGCGAAGATCGGCACAGACTGGTTCCGCGCCAAGAATCAGCCCGGGTTCTTCCCCACCGGTCCGTGGCTTGTGCCGGCGCGATTCGTGCCCGACCCGACGGCGTTCCACATGCTCCTCAGGCTGAACAGCGAGATCATGCAAGATGCCACCACGGACGATCTCGCGTTCGACGTGCCCGCCCTCCTCAGCTACGCGTCGTCGGTCGCGATCCTGCAGCCGGGCGATGTGCTCATCACCGGGTCACCCGCCGGCAACGGGTCGCACTGGAAGCGATTCCTGCGAGGCGGTGACCTCGTGGAGTCGACCATCACGGGCCTCGGAGACCAGCGAAACCTCGTGCGCGGTCCGAGCGGCGTGCTTCCCCCGTGGCAAGCGGGCCGGCCATGACCCTCCGGCAGAGCCAGTTCGTGCCGCCGGTGCCGCTCATCGTTGCGCGAGAGTGCGGACTACTCGACGGCATCGGCGTCGAAACGAGCCGCACTATGGGGAGCCCCGCGCAGCTCACGGGGCTGCTCGCGGGCGACATCGACATCGCGATCACCTCCATCGACAACCTTTACGCGTGGGCTTCGGCCGGAGCCGACCTGCGGCTCGTGGCGCAGGTGGAGGCGACCACCCCGCTCGGCATCTACGCGAGACCCGCGGCGGATCGTCTCACTGATCTCGAGGGAGTCGGGTTCGGGGTGGATGCCGCCACCAATGGCTTCTCGCTCGTGGCACGGTACCTGCTCGGCCACGAAGGCGTCACCGTCGACTACATCGAGGTCGGCGGTGTCAAGGAACGTCTCGACGCGCTGCTCGGCGGCGATGTGGCGGCCACCCTGCTCGGGCCGCCGTTCGATGCGGCGGCGCGCGATGCGGGGGCGACGCTGCTGGCGACGGTGGCCGAGACGCTGCCCGCATTTCCCGGTCAGGGACTCGTGGTCCGGTCTGAGCTCGTCGGCTCGGACGAACTCGCCGCCTATCTGGACGCGCTCGGTCTGGCTGTGGACGCCGGGGAGCGAATGACGGATGCCGAGGGCGAGGAACTGCTCGAGCGCGCCGGCTTCGGCGCGGCGGCCGCGGCGACCTGGGCGAGCCGCCCGCGTACGCTGGAGGTCGATCCCGACGGGCTGACCCTCCTTGCCGAGATCCGTTCCCAACTCGGTCTGATGCCTCCCGGCATCCGGCTCGAAGATCTTCACGACCCCGCGCCGCTGCGCCTGGCGGTGTCACGTCACCCGACTCGATGAGGAGTCACATGTCTCACCTGACGGCGCTCGACACCCGCCGCGTCGCGCCCTCGGATCGCCCGGACTACTGGTCTGCCGGGATCGCCGAGCGCTTCTTCCCCATGCAGGTCGACACGAGCGCGAGCCCGTCGTTCGACGCGCGCCTCGTGTCCGGCGCGGTCGGCCCCATCGCCGTCGGCGCGATCCAAGGTCGCCCGCACCGTGTCGTGCGCACACAGAAGATGATCGCCGTCGCAGATCCGGAGAGCATCCTGCTCTACCTCCTCATGCGAGGAGCCGTCCGCCTCGAGCAGGACGAGCGCAGCTGCCTGCTGCGCCCGGGAGACATGGCGTGCCATGACACCTCGAAGCCCTCCACCTTCGAGGGACAAGACGCGTTCGAGGTGCTCATCTTCAGCGTCCCCCGCTGGTTCATCGGGGTGCGCGCGGAGAGCATCGCGCGGCGCAGCGCCACGCGTCCCGCACGTGCGGGCGCATCACTCACCGGTCTCGCCACCCCGTTCCTCGCCGGGATCGCCCGCACAGCTCTGGAGGGCGATGGGCTCTCCGGCATCGAGTCCGAGGGCGCAGCGGAGATGATTCTGCCGCTGTTGCGCAGTGCCTTCGGCGAGGAGACGCCTTCCGAGACGCAGGCACCGTCGAGCGCGCTCCTGGCCCGTATGCAGCGGTACGCGATCGAGCATCTTCACGAGCCGGATCTCGGACCGGAGCGGCTCGCGGGAGCCCACTTCGTGTCTACGCGGTACGTTCACAAGCTGTTCGCGGCCTCGGGCTCGGGTGTGTCCGAATGGATTCGCGATCGGAGGCTCGAGGGAGCCACCGCCGAGCTGCGTGAATCGCCCGGCACTCCCATCGCCGTCGTGGCTGCGCGATGGGGGTACCGCAACCCCGCGAGTTTCAGCAGGGCCTTCCGCGACCGGTACGGGTGTGCGCCGCGAGAACTCCGCGGCATGCGCCTGTCCGCCTGAGGCGCCCCGCCGGCCGGAGCAGACGGGGCGCCTCGCGCATCAGGACTGGGGGAAGCCGGCCTGCCGCATCCGGGTACCCCAGATGCCGGACTTACCCGGGGCGATGACGCCGTTCGGATCGAGCGTGTCCTTGATCGTCTCGTTGAAGCGCCGGAGGGCGTGGTTGTTGAAGCCGAACTGGTCTGCCGCGAGGTCCATGAACGACAGGTGCGCACGGTACTCGCCGTACCCGCGCTTTCCTGCCTCGGCCACCATGCGCTTGGCCACGCTGTAGGCCTTGTCGACCTGGGCCGGATTCTTCGTGTCGAAGGGGATGACGTTGATGAAGGTTGTCGCCCGCGCGTTGATCGGCAGCATCCCGCCGAGGTAGTCCAGGCCCGCTTCGGCGCACATCGAGGACAGCAGGTCTTGCGCCGCTTTCGCGTGCTGAGAAGTCAGCGGAATGACCGGCGAGAAGTCGACGTGGCCGCCTTCCTCGCCGCCCGACCAGCCGGCCATCTTGTACAGATCGAGGCTCGGCACGCCGATCTGCACGCGCTCGTGCGGGTTCGGCAGTGTCTCCCACGCGTCTGCCGCGTGCTTCTCGCCCCAGAGCTCGACACCGGGGATCTGCAGGAACCGCGCCTTCAGCTTCGCGAAATTGTGGTCGACGATCGCTTCGTCGCCGTACAGCGCGAATCGCATCATCCAGCGGCCGATGCCGAGTTCTTTGCCGATGGTCTCGATGATCGCGTCGGGTACGGGGCCCTCGCCGTCGTACCAGTCGGAGCGAGCGGTGAGCATGGACGCGATGCACAGTGTGTTCGACAGCTGAGGGCGCATGTCGATCGTTCCGGCGAGCATCAGCTCGCGCAGCGCGTCGACCACGGCCGGCATCTGTGCGTCGTCCCACAGCCGCAGCCAGAGCGGCATGTAGACCTCAGGCTTCGGCATGAGCCAGTAGCCCATTTTCGTGACGATGCCGAAGTTGGACTGCATGAACAGCTCGGTGGACGTCGGCCCTAGACCGCGCTTGTACAGCGGCCAGGTGGGGTTGTCGTCCATGGCACCGGAGCCGGTGCGCATCAGGTCACCGTCGGGCAGCACCACCTCGAAGCCGCAGTGCGCCGCCTGGTCGATGGAGTACGGCATATAGGTGAGCCCGTGTTCGAGCGTGTTGGAGACGACACCGCCCCAGCCGATGTCGACGATGGAGGCGACCAGGTCATGACCGCCAGCCTCGATCGCGTCGTGCAGATCGAACCAGCTCACCCCCGGTTCGACGATGGCGTAGCCGAGCTCCTCGTTGATCTCGAGGACCTTGTTCATGTTGCGGAAGGACAGCATGACCGAGCCCCTCACCTGCGGTGCGGCGCCGCCGTAGCCGTTGTTCTTGCCACGGCTGATGGGCCACAGCGGGATACGGAACTGGTTGGCGATGCGGACAACCGCCTGCACGTCCTCGACGCTCGTGGGGCTGACGACTGCCGACGGCAGGTTGGTGGCGTCGCCGGGCACCTGGAACGGGTCCTGGAAGTCCTGCAGAGAGTCCGGGTCGGTGGCGACCTTGTCAGCGCCGATCGCCTCGGCGAACGCCGCAAGCGCGTCGTCGAGCTCAGCTTCCTGGACGCCGGGCGGAAGCGGCCGGGTGGCCGCGGTGGTGTCGCTCATGGTCATCATCTCCTTCGATGTGGTCTGGATGCGGGATGTGTGCTCAGCCTTTGCCGCGGCTGGTGGTTTCGGGCTCGACCGTGCAGTCACGGCACAGAACTGTGCACGAACTGCACCACCGCGCCACGACGGTGCCGCATGCCTGGGCAGGGGTGCTTGCATGACGAGTCAGAGACACGACGAGGTGATCGGAGTACACGTCATGACTGAAGCCCGCCTAAACGGCAAAGTCGTCCTGCTGACGGGAATCGGCGGCGGGATGGGGCGCGTGACCGCGCGGTTGTTCGCCGCCGAGGGCGCTGTCGTGGTGGGCTGCGACCTCGACGCCGCGAGCGCGGCGGAGACGGCTCGCATGGTCGAGGCGGAGGGCAATGCGATCGAGTGGACCGCTCCGGTCGATCTGGGCAGCCGCCCGGCGATCGAGCGCTGGATCGGCGATGCGGTGCAGCGGCATGGGCGGATCGATGTCCTCTACAACAATGCGAGCCTGCCCCGCTTCGCACCGTTCGGGCAGATGAGCGACGAGGACTATCGGTTCACTCTCCGCAACGAGCTCGACCTCGTCTGGCTCGCGTCACAGGTCGCGTGGGCCCACCTCGCGGCGACCGGCGGAGCGATCGTCAACATCGGCTCGGGCGCCGGGATCCAGGGCGTGCGCTCCTTGCCGCAGGCGGCGCACGCAGCGGCGAAGGGGGCCGTGATCGCCCTGACGCGACAGCTCGCTGCCGAGGGCGTTGCTGTCGGAGTACGGGTCAATTGCGTGAGTCCCGGAGTCATGGCGACACCCCCGGTCCTCGCGATGCTCGAGGAGCTCGGCGACCGCGCACCGGTGATGCCCGTGATCGAGCGCACGATCGACGGCCGACCGGGCGACCCGCTGGCCGTGGCGTACGCCGGTCTCTATCTGGCCTCCGACGAGGCGAAATGGGTGACCGGCGTGAACCTGAACGTCGACGGTGGCGCCAGCTCGATGATGTAGTCGCCGCACCTCTTGTTCGATACGGTGCGTAGCGCATATTTAGAATGCGAAGAAACTCAAAGGAGGGTTCGTCCATGAAGACCGAAACCAGTGCGAGTGCGGTACTCGGATCGCCCCTGCGAATCAACTCGCTGGAGATCAAAAACCGCATCGTCCTCGGCCCGATGGCGGTCCTGCGACCGACCGACGACGGACGACCGAGCAACCAGTCCATCGCGTTCCTCCGACGACGCGCCCAGGGGGGCGTCGGACTCGTGTTCGTCGGTGGAGCGGTAGCGAGCGAGCGCGCATGGAACGAGTCGCCCTTCTTCCCGAACATCCGATTCGACAAGGACGAATTCGTTCCCGACCTCGCTCGCATGGTCGTCGCGGTGCAGGAAGAGGGTGCGGCGATCTTCGCACAGCTCTTCCCGAGCTTCGGCCGAATGGGCGTGCCGCGAAACGGAGCCCATCCCATCGCGGCGAGCGCGAAGCCCGTGGTGATGGGGGCGACGGGCTTTCCCGACCACGTGTACGTGCCAGGCGGCCGCGTCACCCCGCCGCCGGACGCAGCGACAGCGGCAGATATCAAGGCGGTCGAAGCCGACGTGGTCTCCGCCGCGCGCCGCGCGAAAGCAGCCGGCTTCGACGGCGTCGAGATCGGCGCGCACATGTGCTACTTCTACTCGTCGTTCCTCTCGCCCCTCGCCAACCAGCGCACCGATGAGTACGGCGGAAGCGCTGAGAACCGCGCACGCGCCCTCCGCGATGCTGTCGCGGCCGTACGCGCCGAGGTCGGCCCCGACTACCCGGTCGGCATCCGCATGAGCGTCAACGACCACCTCCCCAGCGGGCAGGGCGCCGACGGGTTCGCCGAGGTCGCCCGACATATCGTCACGGCAGGTGTGGATTTCATCTCGCTCACCGAGGGCAATTACGAATCGATGGGCCAGAACGTGCCGTCGCAGTCCGGCAACATGCTGGCGCACGGCGAGCCGCAGGCGTTCCGGGCCGCGGTGGGCGGCATCCCGCTCTTCCTGTCCAGCACGCCCGATCCTCAGCAGGCGGCGGACGCGATCACCGCCGGCCACGCCGACGCCACAATGCTGGCCCGGCAACTACTGGCAGATCCCGATTATGCGAAGAAGGTCATCGGAGGGCGCGAGGCCGAGATCGTCTGGTGCGATCACGCGAACTCCTGCCTGCGACGCCTGATGACGAATATCCCGGTGGCGTGCCACAAGAACCCCGAGATGGGCCACGAAGACCCCGAGGCGAAACGGGCCACTCCGCTCCAGAACATGTTCGTCTGGGCCGCGGGCAACGCATTCTTGATGGCGATTGCCGACAAGGCGGCCAAGGCGGCCCCGAAGCCGAAGCATTAGGAGGTCCCGTCATGGCGGATGCAGGCTACAAGCTCGTCATCCTCGTGAAGTCTGGCGGCGATCTCTCTCCCGCTGCGTTCACCGACGCGTGGGCGCAGCTCGAACGCGAACACCCTGCCGCGTCGGCGGGGATGCTGCGCTACGCGTTCGACGCACCTCTTGCAGGAGCCTCGCCCATCGCGAACGCACATACCGCTCCGTTCGATGCTGCCGTGGAGACCTGGTGGGACAAGAAGAACAGCGCGGCCGACTGGGTCGTGTCGCCGATGTTCGACGCCTGGCTTCAGCGCAGGCGCGAGCTCCTGGCTGCACGCCCGACCGGGATCGGCGGCATCCCGCAAGTCATCTGGCAGACCGACCAGCCGATCCCCGCGAGCGCGGTCAAGGTCCTGATCCTGCCGGTGGCGGCGCGCCGCTTGCGATTCCAGGAATTCGCCGAACACTGGACCGGCGAGCATTCGCGGCTGGCCCTCGGTGGCCCGCACACGAAAGAGCGGCTCCTGCGTCTCGAAGACACTCCGGCCCCGGCATCCGCGACCTCTCGCCTCGTGCGCGGGCTCTACGACGGGGTGGGCGCGATCACTTTCGCCTCGTTCGACGCCCTCAGCGCCGAGTTCGGAAACGAGTACTACCGCTCGACACTTGCACCCGATGAGCTGCGGTTCACGAACCCGGCGGCATCAGCCGCGCTGCTCACCCGCGAGATCCCGCTGGCCTGAACCGCCCCCTTCTCAGCACGGCTCGCGCGCCGTGGTCCGGCCGTTTCAGAACCGGTCCCGCACATGACGCTCGCGGCCATACAGCGCGACGACCGCCAGGATGATGATGCCGTAGACGATCCTGCCCTGCGCCTCGGAGAGCCCACGGCTCACGATGAGCGTCGACAGCACGGTGAGGATGAGTGCGCCCAGTGCGGTGCGGGTGAATCCGCCGTGCACGGAGCCGAACGTAGTGCCGCCCACCAGGACGGCCGCCAGCCCTGCGAACAGATATGGGTCGCCCACCGCCTGAGACCACCCCGCTCCGAACGCAGCGATGAACATGCCCGCGAGGCCTGCCAGGGCGCCCGATGCCGCGAACACCGAAGTCCACACCACCGAGGTGCGCACACGCGCGAAGTTCGCCGCGACGGGGTTCACGCCCGTGGCGTAGAGTCTGCGTCCCGAGGCGGTCTTGGCCAGGAAGAGCCACAGCGCTAAACCGAGCACCGCGACGATGGCGATGACCGGCGGGAACGGCAGACCGAACGTCGTGCCGTTGAGCTGGGCGAGCGCGCGCAGCTCGGCGGGTGGCTGCCCGTTGTAGTCGCCGCTGGCGAGGAACATCGACCCGCCGGTGAGCATCGCCCCCACGCCGAGCGTCATCACCAGCGGCTGAATGCGGAAGCGCTGGCAGAGCCAGCCGACGCTCGCGCCGACTGCTCCGCACACGAGCATGACCACAAGGAAGGCGAAGGGGACCGGCCAGCCGAGGCGACTGGTCGCGTTGGAGGCGATCATCGCGCCGAACGTGATGTATCCGGCGACGGCGAGGTCAAGGCCGCCGATGATCACGACGAGGGTCTGACCCATCGAGGCGAGCGCCAGCAGCGCCGCGATCGTCAGGACTGCGATCGCCGCCTGCGGTCGCACGAGGAAGGCGGGGATGGTCGCGACGAGGAGGGCTGAGAGCGCGACTAGCACCACGACCTGGACGAACGGCGTGCGCAGTGCCCAGGCCCGGAACTTCGGCCAGCCGGAAGGTTCGGCCTGAGGCAGCGTGAGTGTGCGGGTGACGCCTGTGGTCGGCTCGGTCATGCGCGGCTCCTTACAGGGCGAGAACTCAGCAGCGTCGCTCCGACGAGGACGCCGACGACGAGGGCGAGGCCATAGGCGAACTGGATCAGGCTGGGCTGCACGCCGGCTGCGGTGAGCAGCTGCTGCAGCAGGAAGATGACGAGGGCGCCGAAGAACGTGCCGAGCAGGCCACCCTTTCCGCCGCCGAGCGCGGTGCCGCCCAACACCGCGGCGGCGAGGCCGAGGAGCGCATAGGTTGTCGCGAGCGATGATTGCGAAGACTGCAGGAGGGCGGAGAGTGCGATGCCTGCGACGCCGGCGAAGAGCCCGCCGAGCGCGTAGGCGAGGATCCGCACAGCGGTGACGTTCACGCCGGAGCCGTACGCCGACACGTCGCTCTCCCCCGTTGCGAGCAGGTTCGCGACGAATGCCGTGCGCTTGAGGAAGAACCACGCGATCGCGACGACGCCGATCGTCACGATCGCTCCGGGGAACCAGCCGAAGGACTGTGCGAGGGGGTCTGACCAGTTGGGGGTCGCCGACACCGGTGACTTCGAGATCGTGATCGACAGGCCGATCAGGACGAACAGCACACCGGTCGATGCGACGACCGGATGCAGCCGGACGACGGCCACAAGCACTCCGGTCACCGCGCCGATGCCCGCCGCGGTGAGGAGGAGGATCGGGATGGCCGCATACCAGTCACCCAATCCAGAGGGGAGGAGGACGGCGATGAACAGGCAGTTGATGAACGTGGCGAGCGGACCCACCGACACGTCGATCCCGCCGGAGAGGATCGACGGCGTCGAGGCGAAGCCGACCAGAACAAAGGGCGCCAGTGTCGCGAGGGTCGCAGGCAGTCGCGCCGGCGAGAGGAAGTTCGGGCTCACCAACAGGTTCGCGAGGAGCAGCACAAACGCCAGCACGAATGCGAACGCCCAGGAGTGACGCCGCAGGAGATCGAGGAACCGGTTCATGCCGCACTCTCCGCTCGCTGGCCGAAGTAGGCGGCGACGACCACCTCGGTGCTCAGCCGCTGCCGCGGGATCTCGGCGAACACTTCCTGGTCACGGAAGACGAGGACCCTGTCGACGAGTTCGACGAGTTCTTCCACCTCGCTGGAGAGCATGACGACACTCATGCCGTTCGCGCAGAGCCGATCCAACGTCGCGTAGATCTCGCGCTTGGTCATGATGTCGACGCCGCGCGTCGGGTCATTGAGCAGCAGCACCTTCGGGTCGGTGGCCAGCCAGCGCGCCAGGAGCACCTTCTGCTGGCTGCCCCCCGACAAGCTCGAGATCGGATTGTCCTGGCTGCCGATGCGGATGCCCAGCGACGAGACGTACTCGCCGAACCGTTCGCGCATGCGCTTCGCGTTGATGAAGAAGCCGCGCCGATCCTGGCGGAGCGTCGGCAACGCGAAGTTCTCGCGGATCGACATCGACTCGAACAGCGACTCGCCCCGGCGCTCCCGTGGCAGATAGGCCACCCCGAGCTTGGCCCCGTTGCCCTGACGCACATCGATGTCGGGGCCGAGGACGCGCGTGACCATCCCGGCGCCCCCGGTGATCCCCGACAGGCGCTTGAGGAACGCATCCTGCCCCTGCCCCTCGAGACCGGCGAGTCCGACGAGCTCGCCGGAACGCAGCTCGAAATCGATCGGCGCCGCATCGGCACGCAGTCGCACCTTCCCCGCGCGCAGCGTTGTATCGCCGAGAGCATGATCTCGCTGCGAGCGCTCGAAGTGGCCGGAGGTGCCGGTCATGTCTGCAATGAGCTGCGCGATCGAAAGGTCGGCACGGTCGACGCTGGATATCGTGCGGCCGGAGCGCAGCACGGTCACCCGATCGGATATCTCCTGCACCTCGTCCATGCGGTGGGAGATGAAGAGGATGCCGACACCCGCAGCTGTGAGGCGGCGCATCTCGGCGAACAGTCGATCGCGCGTCCGGACATCGAGGGCGGCGGTCGACTCGTCGAGGATCAGAGTGCGCGGCTCGCGCACGAGAGCACGGACGATGCAGACGGCTTGCCGATCCGAGAGCGACAGCTGCCCGGCGGCGGAATCCAGGTCGATGCCGTCGACGAGCCGCCCGAGGGTCTCAGCGGCGATCTGGCGCTGCTTCGACCTGCTGAGGTTTCGAGCGAAGAGCCCGTCCGAGCCCAGCCAGATGTTGTCCAGCACCGACTGGCTGGCCGCAGTGAGCACCTCTTGGAAGACCACGGCGATGCCGAGCGTGTTCATGTGGCGGGGACCACGCGGCTCGACCACCGCGGTGTCGAGGGTGAACTCCCCGTCGTCGGGTCGGTGCACACCGCCGATGATCTTGACGAGCGTCGACTTGCCCGAGCCGTTCTCGCCCAGAAGCGTGTGCACCTCGCCCGGCTGGATGTGCAGATACGCGTCGACGAGCGCTCGGGTCGCCCCGAAGCGCTTGCTGACGTTGGCCAGCCGGAGGCCCTCCCCGGGTTCGGACATGCCGTCGCTCCTCATTGAGTCGTGCGCAGATCTGCGCTGGTTATTCCAAACTAGACGTATCGTATCGAATGTGTCTAGTCTGTAGTCGCGCAACTTCGCGCGAGCTCAAAGAGGAGTAGCAATCATGGTGAAGTCCACTCGCTTCCGCCGGATCAGGGTCGCAGCAACGGCCTTGGCGGCCGTCGGAGCTCTCAGCCTCGCGGGCTGCTCGGCGACGTCGAGCACGCCCGACAACACCCCCGACGCGGGCCAGACCCCCGCAGCCGACGGGTGCGGGTCGGTGCCCCAGATCGGTGCAATCGATCCGGGAGACCTCTTGTCGGGATTCAGCAGTGACGTCCAAACCGGGTACAACGCCTACCCCTATGAGATCCAGGAGTCGGCGTGGTCCGACTGGAAGCCCGACAAGACCGAGGGCTTCACTGCGGCGATCGTCGGGCAGGCACCTGCCGCTCCGTTCATCGCCGCCTACCAGGGTGCGCTCGCTGACTCCCTCGAGGCGTACGGGGTCGACGTCGTGCTCAATGTCGCACCCAACGACCCAACCGACGTGCCCGGGCAGCTGCAGCAGTTCGGCCAGGCACTCTCGCTCAAGCCCGACATCATCTTCTTCAACGCCGCCGCACCTGAGGCAGCTCTCGATCTCGTCTCACAGGCCCACGATGCCGGCATCCCGGTGATTTCGATGGTGTCGCAGATCGACAGCCCGTACGCGATCAGTGTCACGTACAACGCCAATCTTCAGGCCATGGTCGGCGCGGCCTACACGCTCCAGAACATCGGCGGCGAGGGCAGCATCCTCGAGGTCACCGGCATCCCGGGGATTTCGAACGAGATCGCCTGGGAGGACGGCACCGAGAAGGCTCTCGCCCTGTGCCCGGATGTGACCGTCGCCGGACAGGCGCAGGGCATGTTCCAGCCGCCGGTCGCGCAGCAGGCCGTCGTCCAGTACCTGGCCACCAACCCCGCCGGAGTCGATGCCGTCCTCCAGGCCGGGACGATGGGCTGGGCGATCCGCGATGCGTTCGAGCAGTCCGGCATCCCCGTACCGCCCATCGCC
This sequence comes from Microbacterium sp. NPDC064584, assembly GCF_040687315.1. Lineage (NCBI taxonomy): Bacteria > Bacillati > Actinomycetota > Actinomycetes > Micrococcales > Microbacteriaceae > Microbacterium > Microbacterium sp. NPDC064584. The sequence goes on from NZ_JBFBMZ010000010.1 coordinate 101,751, forward strand.
GATATCGGCGCCTCGCAGGGATTCGCGGCTTGGGCGGCGGCTGACCCCGCCTACCCCTACGTCGGTACGTCGACACCTGCGGTTCCCATGGCGCAGTCCGCGGCGCAGATCGGCGTCAAGGTGCTTTCCGGCGCCGGCCCGAAGCTGAACCACATCGTGTGGGAGCCGTACCTCGTCACAGCGGACGACTTGTCGTCGATCGTCGATCCCTCGTGGGTTCCCGAAGACGGCACCGACCTCGCGCCGGACGGCGTCTACTTCACCGACGAGCAGATCGCCGAGTTCTTCAACAGCCCCGAGCTCGGCCCGCAGTCGCCCGAGTAAGCGGCACAGGGTCAGGTGCGGGCTCGCCAAGCGGCTCCGCACCTGACCCCGCGCCCACCAAAGTCACATCGCACTCACCTGATCGCACTGAAGGAAAGGCCCCCAATGAAGCTCGGACGCATCGCAGTCAACGGCCCAGACGGCGAAGAGCTGCGAGTCATCGCTGCAGAACCCGAGAACGGGCGCGTGATCGACCTCAAGCGCGCGTATGCGCTCGCACTGCAGAAAGGCGGAGCTACGGTCGAGGGCTCACGACACCTCGCACACGCGACGTTCCGCGATCTCACGATGGGAATCTCCACCGGGGACTTCTTCCTCGACGCCGCTCGTCGGGCGCTGAATGCCGCAGACGACGCATCGATCCCCCTCGAGCAAGCGCAATTCCGCGCGGCGATCAAGCCTCCGGTCCTCCGTGACAGCCTGACCTTCAACGGCCACATCAAGAACTTCTTCGGCAACGTGATGAAGACCCTGCCCAGCCGGGCCGTGTACGAGCGCCCGGGATTCTTCAAAGGATCCACGGCGACGCTGTACGGCACGAACGAGACCATCCCCTACCCGAGCATCACCGAGAAGCTCGACTACGAGCTCGAGATCGGGTACATCATCGGCAAGCCCGGCCGCAACGTCACCCCCGACAACGCATTCGACCACGTCTTCGGCATCACGATCTTCAACGACTGGAGCCTGCGTGACGTCCAGGTGCAGGAGAGTCCCATCGGCATGGGTGCCCAGCACTCCAAGGACTTCGCCTACGGTATCGGGCCCTGGATCGTGACTCTGGACGAAATCCCCACGGTGATCGGTCTCGAAGGCCAGGTACGGGTGAACGGCGAGGTGTGGTCGAACACTCGCGTCGAGGACTTCATCTGGACGCCGGAGGAAACCGTCTCCTACGTGTCACAGTTCGACGGACTGCAGCCGGGCGACCTCATCGGCTCTGGAACGATGGCGTTCGGCGCTGGAGCCGAGTTGCAGAGGTTCCTCCAGCCCGGCGACGTCCTCGAACTCGAGCTCGAAGGGGTCGGCGTCCTGCGCTCCCCGATCGCCGCAGAGAAGGAGACGCCGACCTGGTGGCCGGAACCTCAGCCCTTCCCGTTCGAGGAGGCGTAGCACGTGACCCACGGGCCCCAGATCCGCCGTGTCGTCACCGGTCATGATGACCGCGGGCACGCCGTCATCCTCATCGACGACACCGCACCAAACACCTTCTCCTCACCGACAATCCCCGGGTTCGGTGCGGCCGTGCCCTGGCTCAGCGGACATCCGATCGACCATGTCACCGACGACGATCCGGTTGGTGAGGGATCCCCGGTGCCGACCTTCCCCCGCGCCGGCGAGACGGTGTTCCGCATCGCGGAATTCCCCCCCGACTCCGCGTACCCCGAGGGCGCGAAGGATGCGATCTTCGACGAGATCGATGGCCGAGCCGAGGCTGCGGACGGCGCCAAGCACTCCGACGGCAAGCACTTCTGGTTCCACCGCACGGACTCCCTCGACTACGCCATCGTCCTGGAAGGCGAGATCACGCTTCTCGTTGACGACGGAGAGGCGACGCTCAGGGCGGGCGACGTCGCTATCCAGCGGGCGACCAGCCACGCCTGGTCGAACCGCACCGACCGCGTGGCCCGTGTCGCGTTCGTCCTCATCGGCACGGAGCCGATGTCGGCCGATGAGATCGCGCAGCAGCGCCGCAACCTCGCCCTGCGGACGTCGCGATGATCGTCGACCCGGATGCCGTCGAAGGCGAGGTCATCTGGAACCTCGCTTCAGACCTCGAACCGGCCACCAACATCGCGCGGTTCTCGGACTTCGTCCGCCGTCATGGAGTGCACCCCGAGGATGGATACGACGGCTTGTGGCAGTGGTCCGTCGATGAGCCGGAGAAGTTCTGGTCGCTGTGGGCGGAGTACTGCGGGGTAAGGCTCGGAGGCACTCCAGGAGCGGTTCGCACTGCCTCCCCCATGCCACACACGCAGTGGTTCCCCGGACGCACGCTCAACTACGCCCGGCACCTTCTGGAGGGGCACGACGGAGTCGCACTCATCACCCTTGCGGAGGACGGTGCGCGCAACGAAGTCTCATTCTCGGAACTTCGCGCCCGGGTCGGCGCCTTCGCGGCCTATCTCCGATCGGTCGGCGTCGAGGCCGGCGATCGGGTGGCGGCCATCCTCCCGAACGTCAGCGAAGCGGTCGTCGCCTTGCTCGCCACGGCATCGGTCGGTGCGATCTGGTCGGTGTGCGCACCCGAATTCGGCTCGGGCGCGATCATCTCCCGCTTCAGCCAGCTTGAGCCTAAAGTCTTGATCGCCACTCCCGGCTATCGACTCGGAGGCAGAGACCGAGACCGCGGCGCTGATCTCACCGAGGTCTTCGCATCTCTTCCCACGGTCCAGACCGTCGTATGGGTCACCGGTCACACCGACGCGAAGCCAATCTCCCTGGACGCACCGTCCGTTGACTGGGCCACAGCCACCGCTACCGCCAGTCCGCTCGAATTCGCCGCTGTCGAGTTCAGCCACCCGCTGTGGGTGCTGTTCTCCTCGGGCACCACGGGGATGCCGAAGGGCATCGTGCACGGACACGGGGGCGCTCTGCTCGAACAACTCAAGCTGTGCAGCATCCATGATGATATCCGCGCGGGAGACCGCGTCCTGACCGTCGCCTCAACGAGCTGGGTCGTCTGGAACGGCCTGATCGCGGCTCTCGGCGTCGGAGCGACTGCCGTGCTCGTCGACGGCAACCCCACGTTCCCCTCTCTCGACCGTGTCTGGCAGATCACCTCCGACGAACGCGTCGCCGTGCTCGGAGTGGGCGCCGGCTTCATTCACGGGTGCGCCAAAGCCGAGCTCGAGCCCGGCCGAGACCATGACCTGAGCGCGTTGCGCACCATCACCGTCACCGGCTCGCCCCTGTCTGCCGACGGTTTCCGCTGGGTCTATCGCAGCGTGGGCGATGTCTGGCTCACCTCCCAGAGTGGCGGCACCGACATCGCATCGATCTTCGTCGGCGGAGTCCCGACTCTCCCGGTGCGGGTCGGCTACATCCAAGCGGCAGCACTCGGCGTGCGGGTCGAGTCATGGAGCGAGGAGGGCGCACCGACACTCGGCCGCGGAGAACTCGTGGTCACGGACCCCATTCCCTCGATGCCCCTGTACTTCTGGGGCGACTCCGACTGCGCCCGGTACCGCTCCAGCTATTTCGAGACCTTCCCGGGGGTCTGGCGGCACGGAGACTTCGTCGAGTTCGATCGGCGCGGGGTCATCATCCACGGTCGCTCCGACTCGACGCTGAACCGCAATGGGATCCGGCTCGGCTCTGCCGACATCTATGCAGCGGTCGAGGCTCTGCCCCAGGTCGCTGAGGCCTTGGTCATCGGCGCGGAGCTTGGGACCGACTACTACATGCCGCTGTTCGTGAAGCTCGCCGACGGCATCGACGCAGCGGAAGCGAGGTCGGCGATCGAGTCCGCGATCCGCACCAATCTGTCGGTACGCTACCTCCCGGACGACATCATCGTGATGGCCGGCATCCCCCACACGAAGACAGGGAAGAAGCTGGAGGTGCCGGTGAAGCGGCTCATCCAGGGGGCACACCTCGAGGATGTCGCCGATCTTGGCGCGGTCGATGATCCACGTCTGCTGGAGAGCTATGCCCGATTCGCACGGGTGAGACTCACTCCCGCAGCGGGAGGCATCTGAGGTGCGCGACACGCGCATGGTGTACGTTTCGTATCGCATCCGATCGATCTAGAGTCGACACATGGCCATTCGCAGTGAACAGAGCCGGCAGGCGATCCTTCAGTCGACGATGAAGCTGCTCGACGAACGCGAGCCTGGCTCGATGTCGGTGCAGCAGCTTTCGATCGAACGCATCGCCCGAGAGGCGGGTGTCAGCAAGACGACGATCTACCGCTGGTGGCCGGACAAGGCAGCCGTCATCATCGACACGTTCCTGGAGAACCACATTCTCCTCACCTCCATGCGCGAGGACCTGCCGCCCCTCGAGGCGCTCCGCGAGCATGTCGTCGCACTCGCCGCGGTGTACGCCGGGCACGAAGGTCGCCTCATGGCCCAACTCCTGGCCGAGAGCCAGTACGATCCCGCGACCCTCGAGGAATTCAAGGCTCAGTTCTGGCGTCCCCGACGCGAGGTCGTGAACCGGGTGATCGAGCGAGCGATCGAAGAAGGGTCGATCCGGGGCGACCGGAGTCCCGACGAGATCGCTGAGCACATCTACGCCCCGATCTACTTCAAACTCCTCTTCAAGGAGGGCTCTTTCGACCCCGAGACGATGCGGGCCGGCTTCGATCTCGCCCTCGAGGGCCTGGCTCCGCGGTAGCCCTCCTTCGCGATCAACCACGACGGCGGAGTCGGGGCAACGCTCGACAACCCGTCTCCTTTTCGATACGATACGTTCCGAATAGTGGTTCGTTTGCAAAGGGGCAAGGACATGGCCGCACGCATCGTCGCAGCGAAAGTGGGAGACGTCGTCGATGGCGAAGCCATCGTGGTCTCGAAGGCCGTGACGGGGACTGTCGATGACATCGCGCTCTTCTTGGATGACGGGGAGTACTACGCGCTGGACAACACCTGTTCGCACGAACTGGCTTCGCTCGCCGACGGCTGGATCGAGCGCGGGGTGGTGGAGTGCCCCACGCACACCGGCAGGTTCTGCCTGCGCGACGGCAAGGTCCTCTCCGCCCCTGCAACCGAGGACGTCGCGGCGCACCAGGTCCATGTCGACGGTGAGGAGATCGTCATCGTTCCCAATCCGGTTCGGCTTGCGACGCCGTGACCACGGGCATCGGGTCTGTCGTGATCGTTGGCGGCGGCCTCGCGGGACACACCCTCGCCGACGCGCTACGCGGTCGTGGATTCTCCGGACGCATCACCCTGATCGAGCGCGAGCCCGCCATGTACGACCGGCCCCCGCTGTCCAAGGCGGCGCTCGCGGAGGACTTTGCGCTCGAGAACATCGCTTTCGCCACGACTTCGCAGCTCGAAGACATGGACATCCAGGTACTGACCGGCAGAACGGTCGTCGGGCTCGACGGGGGTGCACAACTCGAAGACGGCACGATCGTCACCGGCGATGCGCTGGTCCTCGCGACGGGCGGACGCGCGCGCACGCTTCCTTTTCCCGGACACGACGCCCCGCTGGTGCATACGCTGCGCACCTTCGATGATGCCGTCCGCATCCGCCGGCACGCCCGAGCGGGCTGCCACGTGCTCGTCGTGGGGGCAGGGCTCATCGGAGCAGAGCTGACCTCGTCATTGCGCAACCGCGGGGCCCGGGTGACACTGCTCGATCCAGTGGAGACCCCTCTCGTTCCTGCCGCTGGTGAAGCGGTAGCTCGCCGCCTACACGCGATGCACGCAGACAACGGAGTCGAGGTCCGTGTGGGCACGGTGCGGGAGGTCATCTCCGGTTCGCCCGGAGAGGCGGTGCTCGATGACGGGACCCGACTGAGCGTCGACGCTGTCGTCGTCGGGGCGGGCATCCTGCCGAATGTGGAGCTGGCCCGGTCCGCGGGCCTGCCGGTCGAGGACGGCATCATCGTCGACCACGAGCACCGGGTCATCGACGGCATCTACGCAATCGGAGACGTCGCGCGCGCGCGGGAGCACGATGGCCAACTACGCCGTCGTCATGAGCATTGGGAAGCCGCTCAGCTGGACGCCCTCGAGCTCGCGGCCATCCTGGTGGGCGACGAGCCGGAACCCCGCGGCGTGGCGTGGTGGTGGAGCGACCGGTACGGCGTGCACGTCGAGGGCGTCGGACGGATGACCGGTGACGGCGAGACGGTGACGCGTGGCGATCACGCTGCGTTCCACCTGGTCGGCGACCAGCTGGTCGGTGCAGTTTCGCTCGATGACCCGATGACCGTCCGCGCCGCTCGACGGCTCGTTTCGCCACCGATAGTAGGGCTGGCGGGCGAGCTTGAGAACCCGGCACGACACCGTCACGGGGATCCCCGCGTCGGCGAGCTCAGCAACGAGCGGGTACGTCATTTTGGGGAGCCACCGAGTTTCAGGTTCGCCTGCGACAAATACGCCGCCGCGCGCCTGAGGACCTCGTTCTCCTGCTCGAGCAAGCGGATCCGCTTCTTCAACTCGCGTGCCTCCGCAGCATCCGCCGCGGTCTGACCAGGCCGATTGCCTTCCTCGACATCGGCCTGGCGGAGCCAGTTCTGCAGCGTCGCCTCGCTGATACCGAAGTCGGTGGCGATCTGTTTGATGGTGACGCCGCTCTCGCGGCGTCTTGCGACCGCGACGACGTCCTCGCGGAACTCTTGGGGATAGGGACCGGGCATGATGACATCCTTCCCGTCAGCGCCTCCCAGCACTAACGATCAGTTGTCACCGATTCGTTCCTCACGCCCTTATGAGTGAGTCGCTCTGCCCTACGGTCACGAATCACCGGTCGGCTCGAATGTGTGCACGCAGTCCGCCGAGACGACAGTGTCGCGTGCGTACCGACGACCTCACTCAGCATCAACCCGAGCTTCCTGCTGGCGCTCTTCGCGACGAAGTTCAATGCGGCCACGAACCACCTTGCGGTGATCATCGAGGTCGCCGAGACCGTGCGCGCGATATTGCAACGCCGGTTCCATCGGATTTGATTCGATTGCGCCCTCGCCGACACCGAAGTCCAGCAGCAAGTCAAGAACCGCGTATGCGCTTGCGGCGGACTCCTCCGACATGGCTCTCGGGATGTCCAGCTGGTCTTCGATACGTTCACGGGTGATCTCGCCGATCGTCAATCTGCCGAACGCGGGCGTGAGTTGCGTCCGAACGATGCGTTCGCACGTCGCGCAGGTTTCCGCGCTGGCATCCGAGAACGACCAGAGGTCATCGAGCCAACAGATGACGAGTTCGTGGAACGGATCGTGAGAGGTCAGCGAGCGCCACACGGAGAGTTCGGACGTTCGCAGTCGTTCGGTCATCCGCTCCTTCAACAAGGCTCGGGCACCGCCGGCGGTATCCCCCGTCGCAGTCACCCGATGCACCTCGTCATCCCACGTGCGGAGCCGCGCCGACGCACGGAATCGCCCAGCGTCAATGCGTTCCGTCGCGATCGTGCCGAGCTGGCCGAGCGAGAGCGGCGGTCGTCCGACCCTCATTTCGTGACGTCCCTTCTGTTCCTCGTCGGGATCTCCACGAGCATCCGTTGCCGGAGTTCGTCGAGGTCGACTCGGATGAGCCGGCCGACGAGATAGCCGTGCACCGTCCCATCCGAGATCCGACGTCGGACCGTCTTGATCGAGACCCCGAACTCCCCCGCCGCGACGGCCAGCGAGACGAGCGACCCTCGCGGCGCTTCTGGATGAGTACGAGCAGTCATGGCAGTACCTCCCGTGGTCTGATGCTTTCCTTGACTGATAGGTGTGCATCTCCGTCCAGCTGTGACTCATCGCCGTCTGACGATACGGAACGCAACCTCGCTTCGATGCGATCGCTCATCCGATCGGCGAGTTCGCGATCTCGCGCCAAGGTCGCGTGCTGATAGCGGAGAACGACCCGGATGTCCGAATGACCGCCACGACGCATGAGTTCGGCCAGCGTCGCGCCCTCTTGGGCGAAGATCGTCAGACCCGCATGCCGGAGGTCATGGAAGCGGAACCTCGGAGGCAAACCCGAGACCGCATCACGGCTGTCCATCCAGACATATCCCCAGCGCGTGTTCGACAGCGGCACGCTCCCGCGCAGGTTCGTCGGAACCAGTGGAGCTTTCGCCTCCGCCGCAACATGGTCACCCAAGTGCGCCCTGAGCCGGTCGAGCATGAGACGCGGGACGGCGAGCGACCTCCTGCCTGCCTCGCTCTTGAGCTCGCTTGAATAGTCGCCGGTGTTTGCGCTCAACTGGCGGCGCACGTGCAAGATCGCGCTGCCGTCGTCGAGCCAATCGATGTCGCGGCGCTGCAGTCCGAGGCACTCAGCTCGGCGCAACTGGCACCACGCGGCAAGCAGCACCATGATGGCCCACTGTTGTGGCGTCGCGTCGTAGAGCGCCTCTACCTGAGCTGGGGTCGCAACGTCGTCATCGAGGTCAGCGTCAGCATCCTTGATCACGGTCTCCTGCCGAGGAAGCGTCACCGCCGGCACCGCCGAGATCACCCCGTCTCGAGCAGCCTGTCGAAGGATCATCATCAGCACGGTGACAACGGGTCGCGTGACACCGTTGAATTTCGACTTCGGGTTCAGAGGCGACGGGATGCTGTCGAGGCGCAGGGTCAACGCCCGGATATGCTCCGCGTCGATCTCACGAATCGGCAGGTCACCGAACTCGGGAACCAGATAGCCGTCGATCTTTCCTTTGTAGGAGCGAACCGTGCCGAGCGCGCGCTGCTTTCCGTTCTTCTTCGGCTCCGTGCGCACCATCGTGATCCACCGACCTGCGTATTCGGAGAATCCGATGGTCCGAGCCTTCTCGGCGGCGGCTTCCGCTTTACGGCGCGCCGCGAGCGTCGAAGGGGGCTCCCACTCATGGCGGGCGATCGCGGTGTGGACACCGGCCAGCCAGATGCGGGCATCCGTCTTCGTGAGGAAGGTCAGCGGCTTGTCGTCCTCACTTCTCGCGGTGTAGGTCTCGCCGTCCGGTGCGGGGTAGCGGGCCTGCCAGCGACCTGAGGGGAGTTTCCGAAGGCTCCCCCATCCCTCCCGCTTCACGGCCGCGCTTCCGGTCGTCCTGGTGGTGCTCATCGTGCCCTCCTGTGACCCTGAGTGGACTCACGCGGGCAGGTGTGCCACTCCGTGCCACTGGGATTACCCGACAGGTGGAATGTTTCTCTCGTCAGGTCTTTTGCATCCCCGAAGGCGCCGCCTGTGGCACGTAGTGGCACGACGCCAGTGGCACGCCGATACTGAACTCCGGCCGGCGGACCACCCCGCTTCACCAGGAGAGGTGCGCTCGTGCCACCCGCGTGCCATCCGCAAATGTCGTTCATGTCCAACTCAGTCCTCCTCTGTCGGTCGCGAGAAGGCACGAAACAGGCCCGGATCCGCAGAATCCTGCGGGTCCGGGCCTGTCAGCCGCCCTGTGCGGGCGAAGTGGGTTCGGGGGCTTCTAGAAGTCCCAGTCCTCGTCTTCGGTGGCCTCGGCCTTGCCGATGACGTACGACGAACCGGAGCCGCTGAAGAAGTCGTGGTTCTCGTCGGCGTTCGGCGAGAGCGCCGAGAGGATCGCCGGGTTCACATTCGTCACGGTCGCCGGGAACATCGCTTCGTAGCCGAGGTTCATCAGGGCCTTGTTCGCGTTGTAGTGCAGGAACTTCTTGACGTCCTCGGTCAGGCCGACGCCGTCGTAGAGGTCCTGCGTGTACTGGATCTCGTTGTCGTAGAGCTCGTACAGGAGCGAGAACGTGTAGTCCTTGAGGTCGTCGCGCTCGGCCTGACCGACCCGCTCGAGACCCTTCTGGAACTTGTAGCCGATGTAGTAGCCGTGCACGGCCTCGTCGCGGATGATCAGGCGGATGAGATCGGCGGTGTTGGTGAGCTTCGCCCGCGACGACCAGTGCATCGGCAGGTAGAAGCCCGAGTAGAACAGGAAGCTCTCCAGCAGGGTGGAGGCCACCTTGCGCTTGAGCGGGCTGTCGCCGCGATAGTAGTCCATGACGATCTGCGCCTTCTTCTGCAGATTCGGGTTCTCCACCGACCAGCGGAACGCCTCGTCGATCTCCTTCGTCGAGCACAGCGTCGAGAAGATCGACGAATAGCTCTTCGCGTGCACGGACTCCATGAACGCGATGTTCGTGTAGACCGACTCCTCGTGCGGGGTGATCGCGTCCGGGATGAGCGAGACCGCGCCCACCGTGCCCTGGATCGTGTCGAGCAGGGTGAGGCCGGTGAACACGCGCATCGTGAGCAGCTGCTCGTCGGGGGTCAGCGTGTTCCACGACTGGATGTCATTGGACAGCGGCACCTTCTCGGGCAGCCAGAAGTTGTTCACGAGGCGGTTCCACACCTCGAGGTCCTTCTCGTCCTCGATGCGGTTCCAGTTGATGGCCTGCACCTGGTTCAGGAGCTGGAGCTTCTCGCTCATCTCTTCGTCTTTCTCGCAGTATTCGGGTCAGCGGGTCACAGCGTGCAGGAGACGCACTCGCTCATGTCGGTGCCCTCCAGCGCCATCTGACGGAGGCGGATGTAGTAGATCGTCTTGATGCCCTTGCGCCACGCGTAGATCTGGGCCTTGTTGATGTCGCGCGTGGTGGCGGTGTCCTTGAAGAACAGCGTGAGCGACAGTCCCTGGTCGACGTGCTGCGTCGCCGCGGCGTACGTGTCGATGACCTTCTCGTAGCCGATCTCGTACGCATCCTGGTAGTACTCCAGGTTGTCGTTCGTCATGAACGCCGCCGGGTAGTAGACGCGACCGAGCTTGCCTTCCTTGCGGATCTCGATCTTCGCCGCGATCGGGTGGATCGAACTCGTGGAGTTGTTGATGTACGAGATCGAGCCGGTCGGCGGGACGGCCTGCAGGTTCTGGTTGTAGATGCCGTGCGCCTGGATCGACGCCTTCAGCGCTCGCCAGTCGTCCTGCGTGGGGATGTGGTGACCGGCGAACATGTCCTTGACCTTGTCGGTCGCGGGCACCCACTCCTGCTCGATGTACTTGTCGAAGAACTCCCCCGACGCGTACGTCGAGTCGGCGAACCCGTCGAAGGCCTCGCCGCGCTCGATCGCGATCTTGTTCGACGCCGTGAGCGCGTGGAAGAGCACCGAGTAGAAGTAGATGTTCGTGAAATCGACACCCTCTTCCGAGCCGTAGTAGACGTGCTCGCGCGCGAGATAGCCGTGCAGGTTCATCTGGCCGAGACCGATCGCGTGCGATCGGTCGTTGCCGCTCTCGATCGAGCGCACCGAGGCGATGTGGCTCTGGTCGCTCACGGCGGTGAGGGCACGGATGCTGGTGTCCACCGTCCGGGCGAGATCACCGCCGTCCATCGCCAGGGCGATGTTGAGCGAACCCAGGTTGCAAGAGATGTCCTTGCCGACCTCCTGGTACGAGAGGTCCTCGTTGTACGTGGTCGGAGTGTTGACCTGCAGGATCTCCGAGCACAGGTTGGACATGTTGATCCGGCCCTTGATCGGGTTGGCCTTGTTCACCGTGTCCTCGAACATGATGTACGGGTAGCCCGACTCGAACTGGATCTCGGCGAGGGTCTGGAAGAACTCGCGTGCGTTGATCTTGGTCTTCTTGATGCGCGCGTCGTCGACCATCTCGCGGTACTTCTCGGTGACCGAGATGTCGCCGAACGGCACGCCGTAGACGCGCTCGACGTCGTACGGCGAGAAGAGGTACATGTCCTCGCCGTTCTTGGCGAGCTCGAACGTGATGTCGGGCACGACGACGCCCAGCGACAGGGTCTTGATGCGGATCTTCTCGTCGGCGTTCTCGCGCTTGGTGTCCAGGAACCGCAGGATGTCGGGGTGGTGGGCGCTGAGGTACACCGCGCCGGCGCCCTGGCGGGCACCCAGCTGATTGGCGTAGCTGAAGCTGTCTTCGAGGAGCTTCATCACGGGGATGATGCCGGAGGACTGGTTCTCGATCTGCTTGATCGGCGCACCCGACTCGCGGATGTTCGACAGGAGCAGCGCGACGCCGCCGCCGCGCTTGGACAGCTGCAGCGAGGAGTTGATGCCCCGCGAGATCGACTCCATGTTGTCTTCGATGCGCAGCAGGAAGCACGAGACGAGTTCGCCGCGCTGCGCCTTGCCGGCGTTGAGGAATGTCGGTGTGGCCGGCTGGAAGCGCCCGGAGAGGATCTCGTCGACGAGGTTCGTCGCGAGCTTCTCATCGCCGTCGGCGAGCGCGAGGGCGGTCATCACGACACGGTCCTCGAAGCGCTCGAGGTAGCGCTTGCCGTCGAAGGTCTTCAGCGTGTAGCTCGTGTAGTACTTGAACGCACCGAGGAACGTCTCGAAGCGGAACTTCTTGCCGTAGGCGAAGTCGTTCAGCTGCTGGATGAACTCGAACGGGTACTTCGCGAGCACGGTCGGCTCGTAGTACTCCTTCTCGACCAGGTAGTCCAGCCGCTCCTTGAGCGAGTGGAAGAACACCGTGTTCTGGTTCACGTGCTGGAGGAAGTACTCGCGTGCGGCGCGCTTGTCGGCGTCGAACTGGATGTTCCCGTTCTCGTCGTACAGATTCAGCATCGCGTTGAGCGCGTGATAATCCATGCCGTCGAAGCGGGCCTCCGTCTTGAAGGTTCCCTCGGTCACTGCAGATGCCACCATCGATCCAATCCGTCGCTCACGCGATCCACGTCTTCGGGTGTGCCGAACAATTCGAGCCGGTACAAGTGGGGCACATCGCACTTGCGGCTGATGATGTCGCCGGCGAGACAGAAGGACTCGCCGAAATTCGTGTTCCCCGCGGAGATGACCCCGCGGAGGTGTCGCCTGTTGCGCTCGTCGTTGAGGAAACGGACGACCTGTTTGGGCACCGCCCCTTTCTCCTCGCCGCGACCCTGGCCACCCCCGTACGTGGGGGTGACCAGAACGAACGGCTCGTCGATCACGAGCGGCGGTTCGTTCGGGTGCAGCGGGATCCGGGATGCCGGCAGGCCGAGCTTCTGGATGAAGCGGGCGGTGTTGCCGGAGGTGCTGGAGAAGAAGACGAGCAGCGGCGCGCTCGTCGCGACCGCGCTCATCGGATCAGGCCAGGCGCGAGGCGAGCTCGTCGATCTTGTCGGGCCGGAAGCCCGACCAGTGGTCCTCATCGGTGATGACGACCGGCGCCTGCAGGTAGCCGAGGGCCTTGACCTGCTCGAGCGCCGCGGGGTCCTGCGAGAGGTCGAGGACGTCGTATTCGATGCCCTTCGAGTCGAGCGCACGGTAGGTCGCCGTGCACTGCACGCAGGAGGGCTTGGTGTAGACGGTGATCGACATGTGTGATCCGTTCTCCCTCAAAATTCAGTGTCTGATCCGGCAGGCCGCCACCGGGAGTCCAATACTACATATGGGTACGGACATTGGATAGCACCACAAGGGGTAGTAGTTACATCCGTGTAGTTTTGCACCGCTCTCCACATGTACAACACAGGTTCTCCACCGTTTCATCCACAGGCGACGACGTTCGCGCGAACCTGGAAAAAGCCTGAATCGCGCCGCTTTCGCGACCCTGCGGAGCCTCTGTCCACAGTCCGCACGGTACGCCGGGCCCCCGACATCGGATACGCCTGTGGAATGCGCGCTTGGGCGTGTCGCGGCGTGTCGCACGGCATCCCTCACCGCGAGTAGCGTGGAGCGGTGGCGGGCTACCGGGATCTTCTGCGCACACCGGGGGTGGCGCGCATCATGGCGGCGCAGCTGACGGCGCGCTTCCCCAACGGCATGACGAGCCTGGCGGTGCTGCTGCACATCGAGCACGTCACCGGCTCGTACGGCGCGGCCGGTCTCGTCCTGGGCGCCACCTCGGTCGGCCAGGCGATCGCCGGTCCGGTCACGAGCCGCTGGATGGGCGTGTGGGGAATGCGCCGCGTCCTGACGACGACCCTCGTGATCTGCGCGATCGCGATCACCGCGATCGCGCTCCTCGAGACCATCGTCCCCGTGTACATGGTGCTCGGCCTCATCGCGGGCCTGTCCACTCCGCCCGTGCAGTCGGCGGTCCGCACGATCTACCCGAAGATGGTCAACTCGCGCCAGCTGACCCCGCTGTTCTCGTTCGACGCCTCGCTCCAGGAGGTCATCTGGATCGTCGCCCCCGTCGTGATCACCGTCGTCGCCACCCAGGTCGGCACGGTGCAGGCGCTGCTGCTCATCGTCGTGATCCTCGCCAGCGGCGGCGCGTGGTTCATCCTCTCCCCCGAAGTCGGACGCGTGCGCATCCCCCGCAGCCGTCGGAGCCTCGGCAAAGTCCTCGCCAAGCCCCAGGTGCTGCTGGCCACGATCGTCGGCTTCCTGCTGATCGGCGCCTGCTCCGCGGTCGAGGCCGGCGTCGTCGCGACCTTCGACCACGGCGGTCTCGAGGCGGGTCTCGTGCTGGCGGTCTTCTCCGTCGGGAGCCTGGCGGGCGGGCTTTCGTTCGGCCACATCCCGATCGGCCGGTGGGCGATGGCCCGGCGCCTCGGGATCGTCGCGGTGGGCCTGTGCCTGACGATGCTCTCGCTCAACATCTTCTGGATCGGCGGCACCCTGTTCCTGGCGGGCATCGGCATCGCCCCGGCGCTCGCGGTCCTGTTCGCGATGACGAGCGCGAGCGTCAAGTTCAGCGAGACCGCCGAGGCCTACGGCTGGATCGGCACCGGCCAGCTGATCGGCGCCGCCGCCGGCTCGGCGATCGCGGGCTTCCTGATCGACGGCGTCGGTCCGCAGGGCGCGTACGCGGCGGCCGCGGGGTTCGCCGTCGTCGGCACGATCGTCTCGGTCGCGTGCGTGCGGGCCTTCCCCGATCTGCGCCACCGCGACCCCAGTCCGATCCCCGACACCGAGCCGGTCGGCACGATCACGTGACGGACCGCGCTCAGGCGATGCGGCGCAGAAGCTCCAGCACGGCGAGCGCATAGGCATCCGCCGGTTCGGGGTGCTCGAACACGAAGACCTCGTCGGCGACCACGATCTCCACCTCGTGCGTGTCACTGAGCCGCCGGAGCGCGCGGAAGGCGCCGCGCAGCAGCTCGCGCAGCTGGCTCTCGTGCGGGAGCCACAGCGCGTCCTCCAGGGCGACGGAGTCCAGCGCCCACTCCGTGGTGCCGTTGAACGCCAGGATCTGCCCGGTCGGATACTCCCGCGGCTCGATTGTCATCTCACTCACGGTGAAGACGTCCGCGTCGAACTCCGGCTCGTTGAGCTGGAACCGGTCGCCGGAGCGGGGGTGCCACACGAGCCCCGCCTGACGCAGGGCGAGCGCGGATTCCGTGGAGATCATGTCCTCCATCTTCGCCGGTGCCGAGACCGATGAGGCCCGATCGTAGGCTGGTGGCATGCCCGCTCCCCTCACCCTGCCCCGCATCCGCTGGGGCGATCCCGCCGCCGACCGGCGCGCGCTGCTCGTGCACGGCCTCGGATCCAACGGGCCGCTCATGTGGCGCTTCGGTGTCGCGCTGGCCGATGACGGGTGGTTCGCCGAGGCCGTCGACCTGCGCGGGCACGGCACCGCGCCGCGTGCACTGGACTACTCGATCGACGCGTACGCGGCCGACCTCCGCATCACGCGTCCCACCCACGGTCTCGGCTGGGATCTGGTGATCGCCCACTCGCTCGGCGGCGCCGCGGCCACCCTGGTGGCGGCATCCGATCAGGGGTGGACCGAGCGGCTCGTGCTCGTGGATCCCGCGATCCACCTCGCGGCCCGCGACCGCGACATCGTGCGGGCGAGTCAGGAGCGGTCCTTCGCAGACCCGACCGAAACGGCCGTGCGCGCCGAGCACCCGCATTGGCACCCGCACGATGTCGAGCTGAAAGCGCTGTCGGCGCAGCAGGCGAGCCGCTGGGCGGTCGAGCAGACCAGCGAGCAGAACGCGGCGTGGGACGTGCGGGATGCCGCATCACGCCTGTCCGTGCCGACGCATGTCATCGGGTCCGACCCGAAGGTGTACTCGATCTTCACCGGGCCGCTCGCCGAAGAGGTGCTGCGCAATCCGCACGTGACGATGTCGGTGGTCGCCGGCGCCGGCCACTCGCCGCACCGCGACAAGCCCGAGGCCACGATCGCCGCGCTGCGGCAGGCCGTCGAGGCCTGACGCGCGTCGCGTCCCGTAGGCATCGGCGTGCGTCACCGCACGACGATCTCCTCGCCCTGACCGACGTCGACGATCACGCCGACGAAGCTCGGCACCGCGGCGTCGAGCAGGTCCCGGAAGTCATCGGTCGACGGCGTCCGGCCGTCCGCGGTCAGCACGTCGATCGTCGCGGTCGTGCCGGTCCACTCCACCTCGCCCACGCGTGATCCGTCTTCGTCCTCGAGCCAGGCGACCGCGGTCTGCTGAATCGCGACCGACCATCGCGCCAGCGCGACCGTCACGATCGAGTTCGCCGCGAGCGGCAGCGCGACGATCAGCGCGAGGATCGTCACGACGATGTAGGCCCGGCGCCGGTTGGCCACCGGTGAAGAGCTCGGGTCCTTCGCGTACCCGCCCATCGTGAAGACGATGCTCCCTGCGATCACGAGCGCGATGACATTGGAGAGGAACAGCACCAGGGCGCCCAGCGCGTCGCCCCACTGCCCCTGCCCCGCCGTGACGCCGACCACGCCCAGCGGCGGAACGAGCGAGATCGAGATCGCGACGCCGGGGAGGATGGCGCTGAGGTCTCGGCGGCACATCGCGAAACCTCCGGCGAATCCGGTCGCGAGCGCTGCCACGAGGTCCATCAGACTGGGCGACGTGCGCCCGAGGACCTGGGCGTTGGTCTCCAGGCTCTGCGGTGTCGCGACGAACAGGCTGAACGCGAGTCCCAGCACGACGACGATCGCGAGTCCGAGCAGAACCCACAGGATCGAGCGCAGCACGAGACTCAGATGCCCCGTGACGATCCCGAGCGCGATGCCGAGGATCGGGGTGCCGAGCGGCGCGATGATCATGGCTCCGATCACGGTCGCTGTCGAGTCGGCGAGGACGCCCGCGATCGCGATCGTGGCGGCCAGCACGAGCATGATCAGGAAGCCCGTCCGCTTTCCCAGTCTGTCGCCGTAGCTCAGATCGAGAGCCTCGTTCAACGCCTCGATCGGCTGGCGCTGCGAGGGCGGGATGAGCGTCTGGGTGAGGCGAGGCATGGCGTGCTCCTTCGGCGTCCTGCGGCGAGAGTACCGCCGCCGAGGCCCGCGACCCGGTCGCGGCGGGAGAATGGTGTGGTGAGCGACTTCGACCCGGCCGGCATCCTTCCCGACGACCTGCTGGACCGCATCCGGGAACGGGCGGCCGCGCACGATCGCGAGAACACGTTCCCGCACGACGACCTCACCGACCTCCGCGCGGCGGGATATCTGTCTGTCCTCGTGCCGAGCGCGCTCGGCGGGGCGGGCCTGAGCCTGGCCGAGGTATCGCTCCTGCAGCAGCGCCTCGCCGGGGCGGCCCCCGCGACCGCGCTCGCGATCAACATGCATCTGGTCTGGACGGGCGTCGCGAAGGTGCTCGCCGACCGCGGCATCGACGACCTGCGGTTCGTCCAGACCGGCGCGGTCGCGGGTGAGGTCTTCGCCTTCGGCATCAGCGAAGCCGGCAACGATCTCGTGCTCCTCGGCAGCGACACGGATGCCGTGCCCCAGCCGGACGGCGGATACGGCTTCACCGGGACGAAGATCTTCACCTCGCTCTCCCCGGTGTGGACGCAGCTCGGCCTGCATGGACTGGACACCACGTCACCGGACGGACCGCGCATGGTCTACGCGTTCGTCCCGCGCGCCGAGGAGGCCGCCGGCCGTCTGAGCGTCAAGGACGACTGGGACACCTTGGGCATGCGGGGCACGCAGTCACGGACGACGCGACTGGACGGCGCCCTCGCACCGGCCGACCGCATCGTGCGGCGCCTCGCGCCCGGCCCGAACCCCGATCCGCTCGTGTTCGGCATCTTCAGCGTCTTCGAGATCCTGCTGGCCTCGGTGTACACCGGGATCGCTCGTCGGGCTCTCGAGCTGGCCGTGCAGACGGCGACCGCTCGCGCGTCGAAGAAGACCGGGCTCCCCTACAGCCAGGATCCCGACATCCGCTGGCGCATCGCCGAGATGGCGCTCGTGTACGACGCCCTGCCGCCCGAGCTCGCGTCGATCAGCCGCGACGTCGACGAGAGCGCCGATCACGGTGCGCAGTGGTTCGCGCTGCTCTCCGGCGTCAAGCATCGTGCCGTGACGATGGCCAAGCGCGTCGTGGACGAGGCGATGCTCGTCGCCGGCGGCGCGTCCTACTTCTCCTCCGCCGAACTCAGCAGGCTGTACCGAGACGTCCTGGCCGGGCAGTTCCACCCGTCCGACCCGGAATCCGCGCACGCCACCGTCGCGGCCGCGTGGCTCGGCCCGCTGCAGCCCTGACGCGCTGCGGTCTTCCTGAGAGCGGCACGACCGTACGCCACGAACCGCGTGCGATGCTGGCGGGATGACCCGCACCCCCACCGCGCTGCTGAGTCCGGCAGATCAGGAGCGTCGCCGCGGGCTGCGGCTCATGAAGGGCGTCGCCCTCGGCGCACTGCTGTTCATGGCGGTGCTGTTCGTGATCGCGTTCGCCTTCCAGGAGCAGTACCCGCCGCTCGCCTACGTCCGCGCGTTCGCGGAGGGCGGCATGGTGGGAGCGCTCGCCGACTGGTTCGCGGTGACCGCGCTGTTCCGGCATCCGCTCGGCATCCCGATCCCGCACACCGCGATCATCCCGAACCGCAAGGACGAGATCGGCCGCAACCTGGGTGAGTTCGTCGAGACCGAGTTCCTGCGTGGCGACGTCGTGCGCACGAAGCTCGAGGAGACGGCGATCGCGGCGAAGCTCGGCGAATGGCTGAGCGTCCCCGTGCATGCCGAGCGAGTCGGAGCGGAGGGATCGCTCATGGCGGCGGGGATCCTGCGCGCCCTGAGCGACGACGACGTCAGCGACATCATCGAGGACCTCGCCCGCAAGCACCTGATCAATCCCGAGTGGGGACCGCCGCTCGGCGGCTGGCTCGGGCGGATCGTCGAGTCCGGCGCCCACCACGGCGCGGTCGATCTCGCGATCGACAGCATCGCCACCTGGCTGAGCTCCAATCAGGCGTCGTTCTCCGGACTCGTCTCACGCCGCCTGCCGGCGTGGGTCCCCTCGGTCGCCTCGCGCCTGGTCGATGACACGGTCTACAACGAGGCCGTCAAGTTCGTCGCGGCCGTGAAGGCCGACCCCCGGCATCCGGCCCGCATCGCGATCGACGGCTACCTCGCGCGTCTGTCGGACAACCTGCAGCACGACCCCGTGACGATGGCACGTCTGGAGGAGACCAAAGCGACGCTGTTCGACAGCCCGCGCGTGCGCGAACTCGCCGCCGAGGCGTGGAACACCGCGAAGGCCGGGCTGCTGGACTCCCTCGCCGACCCCGGGAGCGGGCTGCGGCGGCGCATCGCCCAGGCCCTCGCCGAGATCGGCACGAGACTCACGACGGATGCCGCCCTCCAGCGCCGCGTCGACGGCTGGGTCACCGATGCCGCGGTCTTCCTCGTGGACCGTTACCGGCACGACATCGCCTCGATCATCACCGACACGGTCGAGCGGTGGGACGCCGCCGAGACGACCGAGAAGATCGAGCTCATGGTCGGTCGCGACCTGCAGTACATCCGCCTGAACGGCACCGTCGTGGGCGCTCTCGCGGGCCTGGTGATCTTCTCGATCGCGCACGCGCTGCTCGGCTGAGGGCACCGCCGGTTTCGGGCCGGTGAACCCTGCGTCACCGAATGTCACACCCCCTCGGCGACGACGGTCGCGCGGAGTACCCTGATGCCGTGGCAGCTCCCGATCAGCTCCTGTTCAGCTATGGCACCCTGCAGAATCCCGACGTGCAGCTCGACACGTTCGGCCGACTTCTCGACGTCGAGGACGACGCGCTGCCCGGGTACACCGTCGACTACGCGGAGATCGAGGACCCGCGGGTGGTCGACCTGTCCGGACTGTCGGTCCATCCGGTCGTGCGACCGACCGGGAACGCGCTGGACAAGGTGACCGGCAAGGTCCTGCGGGTGACGGAGGACGAACTGGACGCCGCGGACGAGTACGAGGTGGCGCTGTACCGCCGGGTGCAGGTGCGGCTGCGGAGCGGGCGCGCGGCGTGGGTGTACGTCTCGAACTGAGCGGATCGCTCCCGCGGGGGTAGCGTCGGAGCGTGGCTCTGCATGACGATCCCCTCTGGCCCCGCGCGGGCTCGTGGCCCGCTCTCGATGACCGCGACGTCGACCTCGCCCTGATCGGGGTGCCCGCGTGGCGCACGTCGCTGTCGCCGACGGGAGCCGGCGCGACACCCGCCGCCGTCCGCGAGGCGCTGCGCCGCTACAGTCCCGCCCTCATGGACGGTCCGATCGATCTCGGCGCACTGCGCGTCGCGGACGCGGGCGATGTGCCCGAACCCGACGGGCCGGAGGGAGAGGACGCGGTCCGCGCGCTCGCGGCCACCGCTGCGGCGCGGGCTCGGCTCGTCGTCGCCCTCGGCGGGGACAACAGTGCGACCTACGCCGTCGCACAGGGCACCGGCGCCGGGGGGCTCATCACGCTCGACGCGCACTTCGACCTCCGCGACGGTGTCTCCAACGGGTCTCCCGTGCGCCGGCTCATCGAGGACGGCCTCGACCCGCACCGCATCGCGCAGATCGGCATCGCGGACTTCGCCAACTCCGCCGCATACGCCCGCCGTGCCGCGGACCACGGCATCACCGTGATCACCCTCGACCAGGTGCGTCGACGCGGTGTGGCCGATGTGATGTCCGAAGCGCTCGAGGTCGCGGGCGTCGGGGGCGGCGGCATCCATCTCGACGTCGATGTCGACGTGTGCGATCGCTCGGTCGCTCCGGGATGCCCCGCGAGCATGCCCGGGGGCCTTTCCGCGTGGGAGCTGCGCGCGCTCGTGCGCGCCGCGGCACTCGATGCGCGGGTGATCTCGGCGGACATCGTCGAGGTCGATGCGACAGCGGATGCCGCGGACATGCGTACCGTGCGGCTCGCGGCGCTGTGCGTCCTCGAGCTGCTGGCCGGAGTGGGAGGACGCTCGTGATCCGGCTGGTGCTGGTGCGGCACGCGAAATCGGACTGGGGCGACCCGAGCCTGGACGATCACGACCGGCCGCTGAACGACCGAGGACTGCGGGATGCGCCGCGGATGGCGCGTGCGCTGGCCGAGACCGGATTCCGGCCGGATGTGATCCGCTCAAGCACCGCGCTGCGCGCGCGGACGACCGCGGAGGCCTTCGCGGCGCAGTTCGACGTCGGCGTGGATCTGGTGCCGGAGCTCTACGGCGCCCCGGCGGGGACGCTCCTCGCCGCCGCCGCCGCGACGCGGGCGGAGCGGGTCATGATCGTCGCGCACGACCCCGGCATGACCGTGCTCGCCGAGCGCCTGTCGGGCGGCGGCATCGCGCACATGCCGACGTGCGCGATCGCGACGTTCACCTGGGCGGAGGACGACTGGGACGTCGCGGCCGCGGTCGACCCCGCGGAATGGACGTTCGACAGCCCGCGCTGAGGGAGTGTCCGCGCACCGCGTGCGCACAACTCCCGCATTCCGGGTCCGGCTTGGACCGCGTCCCGCGGAAGGACGCGACCGAGCGACCGGCCACGTCGCGTTCTGCGGGAGTCATGAACGCGCGGTGACCGCGACCCCGTCCTTCCACACCGTCCGCAGGAGCGGAACCCCGGGCCGGTAGGCCAGATGCGTGCGGGTCGGCGCATCGAGCAGCACCAGATCCGCGCGCAGACCGGGCGCGATCGCCCCGACATCGTCGCGGCGCAGGGCGCGGGCGCCGCCCGCGGTCGCGGCCCACACCGCTTCCGCGGTCGTCATGCCCATCTCGCGGACGGCGAGCGCGATCATGAGCGGCATCGAGCTCGTGAAGCTCGACCCCGGATTGCAGTCGCTCGCAAGAGCGACGGTCACCCCCGCATCGAGCAGTCGGCGCGCGTCCGGGTACGGCTGGCGCGTCGAGAACTCGACGCCGGGCAGCAGGGTGGCGACCGTGTCGGAGCCGGCGAGCGCGGTGACGTCGTCGTCGCTGAGGTACGTGCAGTGATCCACGGATGCCGCGCCGAGCGCTACCGCGAGCTGAACGCCCTCCCCGTGACCCAGCTGGTTGCCGTGCACCCTGGGCAGGAGACCCCGCGCGATCCCGGCGGCCAGCACCCGACGGGACTCGTCGGGGGTGAAGGCGCCACGCTCGCAGAAGACGTCGACCCATCGGCTGTGCCGGGCGCAGGCGTCCAGCATCCGGCCGCACACGAGATCGACGTACTCGTCGCGCCGCTCGGCGAACTCGGCGGGCACGACGTGCGCTCCGAGGAACGTGACCTCCGACGTGACCTCCGCCGCCAGACGAGCCAGCCGCTCCTCATCCGTCACGGTGAGCCCGTAGCCCGTCTTCACCTCGAACGTCGTCGTGCCCTGGGCGTGGAGTTCGTCGACGAAACCCGCCAGTCGCCGGCGCAACGTGTCATCGCGCGCCGCGCGAGTGGCCTCGACCGTCCGCCGTATGCCGCCCGCGGCATACGGCACCCCGGCCATGCGGGCTTCGAACTCGTCGGCACGGTCGCCGCCGAAGACGAGGTGGGTGTGCGCGTCGACGAAACCGGGCAGCACGGCCCGGCCCCCGGCATCCACGATCTCGACGTCATGGGCCCGCGAGAGTGCATCCCCACGCCGAGATGTGGGGAAATCCCCTCCGTTTCGGCGGTCCGATGCCGTTTCGCGGTCTGAGAGCGCGAGGCCGGCGGCGTCGGACGCGGGGGCGACCCACGCGATGCGGCCGCCTTCGATCAGCACGGCGGCGTCGTGCAGCGTGCCGCATGCGTCCCCGGGTGCCGCAACGTTCGTCGTGAGCTCCCCGATGTTCGTGATCAGCGTCGCGCGCATCGCTCTCCCCCCGGCATCCACTGTCCACGACACGCCGCACGGCACGCCGCCGCAACGGCGCGTCGTGGACACTCGACCCGGGCGTTCACAGCATCGGCACCTTCAGGCCGCGCTCCACCGCCACCTCGCGGGCACGGTCGTAGCCGGCATCCACGTGGCGCATGACCCCGGTGCCGGGGTCGTTCACGAGCACGCGCGCGAGCTTCTCGGCGGCCAGCGCCGTGCCGTCCGCGACCGTGACCTGACCGGCGTGGATCGAACGGCCGATGCCGACGCCGCCGCCGTGGTGGATCGAGACCCAGGAGGCGCCCGACGCGGTGTTCAGCAGCGCGTTCAGCAGCGGCCAGTCGGCGATCGCGTCCGAGCCATCGGCCATCGCCTCGGTCTCGCGGTACGGCGAGGCGACCGAGCCGGCGTCGAGGTGGTCGCGTCCGATCACGATCGGTCCGGAGAGCTCGCCGGATGCCACCATCTCGTTGAACTTCAGGCCGGCCAGGTGGCGCTCCTGGTAGCCGAGCCAGCAGATGCGCGCGGGCAGTCCCTCGAAGTGCACGGTGTCGCCGGCCTTCTCGAGCCAGCGCACGAGCGCGGCGTTCTCGGGGAAGAGCGCCTTCACCGCTTCGTCCGTCTTGCGGATGTCCTCCGGGTCGCCGGACAGCGCCACCCACCGGAACGGACCGCGCCCCTCCGCGAACTGCGGGCGGATGTAGGCCGGCACGAATCCGGGGAACTCGAACGCCCGGGTGAAGCCGCCCAGCTGCGCCTCTGCGCGAATGGAGTTGCCGTAGTCGAACACGGCGGCCCCGGCATCCTGGAACCCGACCATCGCCGCGACCTGCTTCGCCATCGAGCCGCGGGCCCGGTCGGTGAACCCTGACGGGTCGCGCTCCGCCTCGGCCCGCCAGTCCTCGACCGACACGCCGACCGGCAGATACGCGAGCGGGTCGTGCGCGCTCGTCTGGTCCGTGACGATGTCGATCGGGATGCCGCGCTGCAGCAGCTCGGGGAACACGAGCGCCGCGTTCCCCACCACACCCACCGAGAGGGCCTCCCCGGCTGCCCGGGCGGCCACGACGCGCTCCACGGCGGCGTCGAGATCGGTGGTGTACTCGTCCAGGTAGCCGTGGTCGACCCTGCGGGCCAGACGCGACTCGTCGACGTCGACGATGAGCACCGCGCCGCCGTTGAGGGTCACCGCGAGCGGCTGTGCGCCGCCCATGCCGCCGCATCCGCCGGTCAAGGTCAGCGTGCCGGCGAGCGAGTCACGCCCGAGCGACCGCGCCACCGCGGCGAATGTCTCGTAGGTCCCCTGCAGGATGCCCTGCGTACCGATGTAGATCCACGATCCGGCCGTCATCTGCCCGTACATCGTCAGCCCGAGGTGCTCGAGCCGGCGGAACTCGGGCCACGTCGCCCAGTCGCCGACGAGATTGGAGTTCGCGATCAGCACGCGGGGCGCCCACTCGTGCGTGCGGAACACGCCGACCGGCTTGCCCGACTGCACGAGCAGCGTCTCGTCGGGCTCGAGCTCATCGAGGGTGCGGACGATCGCGTCGTATGCCTCCCACGACCGCGCGGCCTTGCCGGTGCCGCCGTAGACGACGAGGTCTTCGGGATGCTCGGCGACCTCGGGGTCGAGGTTGTTCATGAGCATTCGCTTGGCGGCTTCGGCGCCCCAGCTCTTCGCGGTCCGTTCGGCACCGCGCGCGGCGCGGATCACACGGGTTTCAGGGGATGCGGTGGTCATGATGCGCGTCCTTTCGGAGGTCGAGGCTGCTCCAGATCAGGAGCTTCGGCTGAGACAGGAGGGATTCAGGCCTGTTCGGCCTGTACCGGCCGAAACTCCTGATCTGGAGAGAGGGAAGAGCCGGATGCCGCCACCGCGGCTTCTGCGGCGTCCGCGACCCGGCCCGAGAGCACGAGATCGGTCACCGCTTCGATGTCGGGTGAGAGGAAGTGGTCGTGACCCGGTCCGCGCACGACGGTGCGGACGAGATCACGGGCGGCGCCGGTCGCCGCCCCGGGCTGCAGGGGCGCGCGCAGATCGATCGCGCGGGCACCCGTGAGCACCTCGATCGCGAGCACCCGGGCGAGCCCGTCGACGCCTCGGCGCAGCTTGCGGGCGGCGGCCCAGCCCATCGAGACGTGGTCCTCCTGCATCGCCGAGGACGGGATCGAGTCGACGGATGCCGGAACCGCGAGCCGCTTGAGCTCGGACACGATCCCGGCCGCGGCGTACTGCGCGATCATGAGGCCCGAATCCACGCCCACCTCGTGCGCGAGGAACGGCGGCAATCCGTGGCTGCGGGCGGGGTCCAGGGCCCGGTCGGTGCGCCGCTCGGAGATCGAAGCGAGGTCGGCGACCGCGATCGCGAGGAAGTCGAGCACGTAGGCGACCGGTGCGCCGTGGAAGTTGCCGTTGGACTCGACCCGGCCGTCGTCGGTGATCACCGGATTGTCCACGGCGGAGGCGAGCTCGCGGCCGGCGATCATCGCGGCGTGATCGATCGTGTCGCGCACCGCTCCGTGCACCTGCGGTGAGCAGCGCAGCGAGTATGCGTCCTGCACACGGGTGCACACGGCCGGGTCACGGTGCGAGGCGACGATCGGCGACCCGGCGAGGAGCTGTCTGAGCCGCGCGGCCGACGCCGCCTGCCCGGTCTGCGGACGGAGGGCCATCAGATCGGCCGCGAACACGGCGTCCGTGCCGAGCTGGCTCTCGATCGACATCGCCGCGGCGACATCGGCGGTGCGCACGAGCACACCGAGGTCGTGGAGCGCGAGGAGCAGCATCCCGAGCATGCCGTCGGTGCCGTTGATGAGCGCGAGGCCCTCCTTCTCGCGCAGCGCGAGCGGCGTGATTCCGGCCGCCTCCAGCGCCGCGGCGGCCGGGACGAGCGTCCCGGAGGCATCCCGCACGTCGCCCTCGCCCATCGCTGCGAGGGCGACGTGCGAGAGCGGCGCGAGGTCGCCCGAGCAGCCCAGCGAGCCGTACTCGCGGACGATCGGGGTGATCCCGGCGTTCAGCATCGCCGCGTAGGTTTCAACGACGACCGGTCGCACGCCCGTGTGCGCGGTCATGAGCGTCTGCAGCCGCAGCAGCTGCAGCGCCCGTACGACCTCGCGCTCCACTTCGGCGCCGGTGCCGGCCGCGTGGGAGCGGATCAGGCTCGCCTGCAGCTGGGCGCGCCGGTCGGCGGCGATGAAGGTCGTCGCAAGAGCGCCGAAGCCGGTCGAGATGCCGTAGTGCGGTTCGGGGTCATCGGCGAGGCCGTCGACGAGCGTGCGGGATGCCGCGACGCGGTGCAGGGCAGCAGGGTCGAGCTCGACGCGCGCGGAGTGGCGGGCGACGGCGACGACGTCGGCGGGAGGCAGAGGGGCCGCACCCACGACGACGGTGAGGGCGGTACGGGAGTCCATGACGGTGGTCATGGCTCGATTCCACACCCGGACGCTCGCTGCAGACAGCGTTTCGTGGCATCCTGTGTCTGTCATGCCAGACAACACAGCGCGTACGCCGCAAGTCCCTGCGGCCGACCAGACCCTGCGGATCCTCTCCCACCTCGCCCGGCAGCGCGGTCCGGTCGCCGCGCGCACGCTCGCCGATGGGCTCGGCATCCCGCGCTCGAGCGTCTACCACCTCCTCGCCACGCTCGAGGAGCACGGGTTCGTGGTGCACCTGCCCGCTGAGCGCCGCTGGGGACTCGGCACCGCCGCATTCGAACTCGCCGGCGGCTTCGCCCGCCAGCAACCCCTCGCGCGACTCGGGCGGAGCCTTGTCGCGACGGTCGCCGACCGCACGGGCGAGAGCGCGCACCTCGCCGTCATGACCGGTCGCGATGTGCTCTACATCGTCGAGGAGCGCGCACCGCGACGGCCCGCGCTCGTGAGCGATGTGGGTGTGCGACTGCCGGCTCACCTCACCGCCACCGGACGCGCGATGCTCGCCGCACTCCCTCGCGAGCAGGTGCGCGCGCTGTACCCGGATGCCGCGTCCTTCGCCGATCGCACCGGCCGCGGCCCGGCCCGACCGGGCGAGCTGCGCGAGCTCCTGCGCCGCGTGCGCGCCGACGGCTACGCGACCGAGGACGGCGAGGTCACGCTCGGGCTGCGCTCAGTCGGCGTTGCGGTGTGTGATCACACCGGCTGGCCGATCGCCGCGATCGCCGTCACCTATCCGGAGGAGTCGACGGTGGATGCCGCGACGGTCGCGGCCGCGATCACGCCGTCCGCCGCGGAGCTCGGCCGCCGCATCGGAGGCCGGTGACGACGCCCTCCGACGCACGGCGAAACGGCCGCTCGTCTCACGGCGACGCGCGACACCATTCGTCGTCTGGAGGTCGGAGTCCGGGACGGCGTCAGCGCACGATCAGACGCGGCTCCACGAGCACGTGCTCGGGAGCCGCCGCCGGCGCGGTCACCGAGTGCCCCGACGGTCCCATGAGCAGATCGAGCACGGCGGAGGCGACGAGTTCGGGCGACTGCTCGATGCTGGAGATGCCGAGCGCCTCCGCGACGGGGGTGTTGTCGAAGCCGATCACCGGCAGGTCGCGGCGGCCGGCGTCGGCGGCGGCGAGGTGGGCGCCCACGGCGTGCGCGTCGCTCACGCAGATCAGGGCGTCCAGACCCGGCAGCACCGAGGGATCCGCGAACGCCGCGGCCATGACTTCGCGCGCCGCCGCGAGGCCGTCGACCGATTCGAACCGGGGGCCGGCGGCCCCGGCATCCGTCATCGCCTCGCGCCAGCCGCGTTCGCGGTCGTCGCCGGTTCCGCTGCCGTGCGGCCAGCCGAAGAAGCCGACGCGCGGACCGTTCGTGGACAGGGCGTACCGCGTCGCCGCACGCGTCCCTGCCGCACCGTCGACATCCACCCAGGTGTGCGCCGAATCGAAGACGTCCTCCCCACCCCACGGGCGTCCGAACGAGACGAACGGCACGTTGCGCTCGAGGAGCCATCCGGTGCGCGGATCTCCGAAGAACGTGCCGGTGACGACGACCGCGTCGATCTCGGCGCCGTCGATCAGGTCGGCGAGGCGCTCGATCTCCTCCTCGGCAGTGCGTGCGCTGTAGATGAGCACCCGCATGCCGCGTTCGCTCGCGCGCTCGGTGAGGGCGTGCACGAAACGGTCGAGGATCACCCCGGAGATGCCGCCGAGGTAGGGGTCGAGATGGATGCCGATCGTCGAGCTGCGCCGGGTGCGCAGACGCCGCGCCGCCGCGTGCGGGCGGTAGGCCAGTTCGGAGATCGCGCGCTGCACGCGCTCCCGGGTCTCTTCGCGCACGATGTCCGGCGCGTTCAGGACGTTCGAGACCGTCTGTCGAGAGACGCCGGCGACACGTGCGACGTCTTCGACCGTCGCGGGCTTGGCCATCCGCATCCCCTCTCCGTCTCGGCTTGAACGTTCACATCATCATGGTCACAGTAGCGGCCGAAGGGTTGACAGCAACGGTTTCCGGCTCGTAACTTTCTCATAGCGGCGGAATTTGATCGTTCAAAGTTTGAACGATCAAACCCTGCGCGGCGGCCGCGTCACCCCCCGCGGCGCTTCACACAG
Source organism: Microbacterium sp. NPDC064584 (assembly GCF_040687315.1). Taxonomy (NCBI): domain Bacteria; kingdom Bacillati; phylum Actinomycetota; class Actinomycetes; order Micrococcales; family Microbacteriaceae; genus Microbacterium; species Microbacterium sp. NPDC064584. Next base: position 130,128 of record NZ_JBFBMZ010000010.1, read on the forward strand.
CGGTGTTTATCGAAGGAGACAGACATGACAAGGAAGACTCGCGCGATCGCGGGCGCCGGTGCGCTCACCGTCGCCGGTGCGCTTATCCTCAGCGGATGCGGCGGCTCCGGCTTCGACGACTCGAGCGGTGACACGCAGGGAGGCCTGACCTCTTCGGACGACGCGCTCGACATCCTGATCGGATCGAGCGGCGAGGCCGAGACGAAGGCCGTGGAGGACGCCGTCGCGGCGTGGTCGGCGGATTCCGGCGTCGAGGCGAAGGTGTCGGTCGCGAACGACCTCGCCCAGCAGCTGTCGCAGGGCTTCGCCGCCGGCTCGCCGCCGGACCTCTTCTACCTGTCCACGGATGCGATCGCCGGGTACGCCGGCAACGGCTCCCTCGTGGCCTATGGCGACGAGCTCGCCAACAAGGACGACTTCTACCCGTCGCTCGTGGAGAACTTCACCGTCGACGGCGACTTCTACTGCGCACCGAAGGACTTCTCCACCCTCGCGCTCATCATCAACACCGACCTGTGGGAGGCGGCGGGCCTCACCGAGGCGGACGTCCCGACCACGTGGGACGAGCTGGCCGCGGTCAGCAAGACCCTCACCACCGACGGTCGCGCGGGTCTCGCGTTCGGCGCCGAGTACCAGCGTGTCGGAACGTTCATGGCGCAGGCCGGTGGCGGCATGGTCGTCGACGGCCAGGCGGCGGCGAACAGCCCCGAGAACGTCGAGGCTCTCGAGTACGTCAAGTCCCACCTCGAGGACGGCACGTTCGCGTACGCCGCGGACGTGGGCGCCGGCTGGGGCGGCGAGGCGTTCGGCAAGCAGCTGGCCGCCATGGTGATCGAGGGCAACTGGATCGGCGGCGCGATGAGCGCGGACTACCCGGATGTCAACTACCTCGTGGCAGAGCTCCCGGCCGGTCCCGCGGGCCAGGGCACGCTGCAGTTCACCAACTGCTGGGGAATGGCCGCGGACAGCCCCAACCAGCAGGCCGCGCTCGATCTCGTCGAGTACCTGACCTCGACCGAACAGCAGCTCGCCTTCTCCGAGGCGTTCGGACCGATGCCGTCGATCACCTCCGCCGCCGACGCGTGGACGCAGGCCAACCCCGATCTGGCCGCGTTCCTCACCGGCGCCGACTACGCGCAGTTCCCGCCGAACCAGGAGGGTGCCGCCGACGTCGTCTCCGACTTCAACGCGCAGCTGGAGTCGCTGAAGACGGGTGACCCGCAGCAGATCCTCGATTCGGTCCAGGCCAACCTCGAGGCCGTGGTCGGCTGACCATGACCCTCCAGGTCCGCACCCCTCGTCGCGGCGCATCCTCCGGGATCCGCCACGGCGAGGGGGTCGCCGGATGGATCTTCACGGCCCCCGTGATCCTCATCCTCGGCGTGTTCCTCTTCATCCCGGTGCTCATGGCGCTGTGGGTGAGCTTCTCCGACTGGTCCGGACGTGGGAGCCCCCTCTCCCCCTCGGTCGGCTTCGTCGGCCTCGACAACTACGCGGCCGTCACGACCGGCGGGGGCCTCGCCGAGCGCAACTTCGGCATCGCGCTGCGCAACAACGCCTGGTACGTGCTGCTGGTCGTGCCCCTGCAGACCGCGCTCGCCCTCTTCCTCGCGGTACTGGTGAGCCGCGCGATCCTCCGCGGGCGCGGGTTCTTCCGCACCGCCTTCTACTTCCCGTCGGTGACGAGCTCGGTGGCGATCACGGTGCTGTGGCTGTTCCTCTTCTCGACGACGGGTGTGATCAACGAGGTGCTGTCCTGGGTCGGCATCGCCGGACCGAACTGGTTCAACGAACCCGAGGGCATCATCCACGCCGCCCTCGCCTCGGTCGGCATCACGTCCGGACCGGAGGCGCTCACCTCGAGCGGCTTCCTCGGGATCTCCTGGTGGGAGTGGCTCGCGGGTCCCTCCTTCGCGATGAGCGCCTTCATCCTGATGGCGATCTTCACCACGAGCGGCACGATGATGCTCCTGTTCATCGCGGCGTTGCAGAACGTCGGCGCCGAGCTCGGCGAAGCGGCGATGATGGACGGCGCGAACGGCTGGCAGCGGTTCTGGCGGATCACCCTGCCCCAGTTGCGCCCGACCCTGTTCACCGTTCTGACGCTGGGCCTGATCGGCTGCTGGCAGGTGTTCGACCAGATCTACACCGGCACGCAGGGCGGACCGGGCAAGACGACGCTCACTCCCGCGTTCCTCTCTTACCAGTCCGCCTTCAACGGGCAGGAGTGGGGTCAGGGGTCGGCGATCGCGTTCATCCTGTTCGTCATCATCATCGTGTTCACGATCTTCCAGCGCTGGGTGCTGCGCGAGCGGGCGGTCTCCAAACGGCGAGCGCGGCAGTACCAGGTGAAGGGACAGCAGCCATGACCACGACCGCGATCGGCGAGACCGCCGTACAGGAGGTCTCCCCCGCCGCGCCGACGCGCCGCAGGCGCTGGACGCCGGGGGTTCGCACCGCGCAGGTGCTGCTGTACCTCACCCTGATCGTCCTGGCGCTCATCTACATCTACCCGTTCCTGGTGCAGGTGGCGACGTCGTTCAAGACCGATGCCGAGGCGACGGCCAACCCGATCGCGCTCATCCCGTCGGTCTTCTCGTTCGCCGCGTACGAGCTGCTGTTCACCCGGAGCGACTTCCCGCTCTGGTTCATGAACTCCGCGATCGTGACGGTCTTCGTCACGCTCGGGCGCGTGTTCTTCGTGTCGCTCGCCGGGTATGCACTGGCACGTCTGACCTTCCGGGGCCGGGGCGTGATCTTCGCGCTCGTCGTCGCGGTGATGGCGGTGCCCGGCGTCGTGCTGCTGATCCCGAAATTCCTCGTACTGAATCAGATCGGCATCTACGACTCGTACATGGGCATGATCCTGCCGCTCCTGGTGGATGCGGCCGGGGTGTTCATCATGAAGAACTTCTTCGAGTCGATCCCCGTCTCGATCGAGGAGCAGGCCCGCATCGACGGCGCCGGGACGTTCCGCGTGTTCTGGTCCGTCGTCCTGCCGATGGCGCGCCCGGCGCTCATCACGATCATCATCCTGTCGTTCCAGGGGTCGTGGAACGAGCTCAGTCACTTCATCGTGTCCACGCAGTCGCCCGAGCTCACGACGCTCACGAAAGGCGTCGCGTCGCTCGCGTCCGGGCAGCTCAGCCAGGGCAACCAGTTCCCGCTGAAGCTCGCCGCCGCCGCCATCATGACGATCCCCGTCGCCGTGATGTTCTTCATCTTCCAGAAGCGCATCATGAACACCACAGAAGGAGCCCTCAAGGGATGACCGACTCGACCAGCCCGCCCGTCCAGCCCCTGCTGAGCGATGCCGTGATCGCGCTGCGCGCCCCCACCCAGGTGTGGTCGGGGCGCAGCGGCGACCTCGGTGCGAGCGCGATCGACGGGGTGTACCACGGCGACGTGCGGCACGTCCGGGCGGTCGCGCTCACTGTCGACGCAGCACGTCCCGAGTGGATCTCGGTCGCACCGCGCGGCGCGTCTGCCGTCGTCTTCGGCGGCCTGCTGCGTGCGCTGGATGATCCGACCCCCGACCCGAAGGTGCGCCTGCGACGCGAGCGGGTGGTCGGGGACGGCGTCGTCGAGGAGACCCTGACGGTGATCAGCCACCTCGACGAGCAGGTCGAGGTCGGACTCCGTGTGCGCATCGAACCCGACTTCGCGCCGCTGCAGCAGATCAAGGCCGGCATCGCCGGGCCCGAGGTGTGGACCGCGGTGACCGAGGCCCCCGGCTCGGTCACCGTCCGCGCCGCCGAGCGGTCCTTCGTGATCGATGCGCCGGACGCGGGCGTGGAGGTCGACGCGGACGGCATCACCCTGCGGTGGCGGGTGACCGCACTCCCCCGCGCCGCGGTGGCGGCATCCTGGACCCTGCGACTGGACGACCCGGGTCTGGTCGTGCGCGGGACGACCCGACCGGTGTCGTGGACGGTGCCGCACGTCGGCGGCGACCCGCGCGTGCAGCGCTGGATGGATGCCGCGCTCGGCGATCTGGACGCGCTCCGGCTCACGCTGCCCGACCTGCCCGGCGAGGAGTTCTACGCCGCCGGGGCGCCGTGGTTCCTGACGCTGTTCGGTCGGGACTCACTGTGGGCCGCGCGCCTCGCCCTGCCGGTGGATCACCGCATGGCGGCGTCGACGCTGCGGGTGCTGGCGCGCTTCCAGGGGACGCGGACGGATGTCGGCACCGCCGAGCAGCCCGGCAAGATCCTGCACGAGCTGCGCGGCGAGCCGCTCGTGATCCCCGGCGAAGACGTGATCCTGCCGCCGGTGTACTACGGGACGGTCGACGCGACGGCGCTGTGGGTCTGCCTGCTCGCGGACGCGTGGCGGGCCGGGATGCCCGAGGGCGAGGTGCGGGCGCTCCTGCCGGCACTGCGCGGAGCGCTGGACTGGCTGCTCCATCACGGCGACAGCGACGGCGACGGCTTCATCGACTACATCGACGAGACCGGGCACGGCCTGGCCAACCAGGGCTGGAAGGACTCCGGGGACTCGATCCAATGGCGCTCCGGCGAGCTGGCCGAGGGGCCGATCGCGCTGTGCGAAGTGCAGGGGTACGCGTACGAGGCGGCGCGCGCCGGGGCGGACCTGCTCGATCATCTCGGAGAGCCGGGATCGGCGGAGCTCCGCTCGTGGGCAACCACGCTGAAGGCCCGTTTCGCGGAGGCGTACTGGGTCACGACGGAGGAAGGGCGCTACCCCGCGATCGCGCTGGACCGGCACAAGCAGCCGGTGGACACCCTCACGAGCAACATCGGCCACCTGCTCGGCACCGGGATCCTCGAACCTGACGAGGAAGCCGAGGTCGCGGCCCTGCTGACCGGCCCGTCGATGCTGTCCGGCTACGGCGTGCGCACGATGTCCACGGGCGCGCGCGGATACTGGCCGCTCAGCTACCACGGAGGGAGCGTGTGGACCCACGACTCGGCGATCATCGCGCGCGGGATGGCGCTCGCGGGGCTGCACGATGCGGCCGCGACCGTCGTGGACGGGCTGCTCGCGGCCGCGGAGGGCTTCGGGTTCCGCATGCCCGAGCTGCACTCGGGCGACTCCGCCGCCGAGACGTCGGTGCCGACGCCCTACCCGGCCGCGTGCCGGCCGCAGGCGTGGTCCGCCGCGGCGGCGATCACCGCCGCGCAGATCGCGGGCGCTCAGTCGACCTTGACGACCTGACCGCCGGTGAGGGCGACGAGTTCATCGAAGGTCATCGGGAAGACGGTGTGCGGCGTGCCGCCCGCGGCCCAGATCTGCGGGTAGCCGGCGAGGTCCTCGTCGATCAGGGTGGGCAGCGGCGCCGGGTGGCCGGTCGGGGCGACGCCGCCGATCGCCTGACCGGTCGCCTCGCGCACCTGCTCGGCGCTCGCCCGTCGGATGCTCCCCCGTCCGGTGCGGGCGGCGAGCGCGGCGGTGTCCACGCGGTGCGCGCCGCTGGTCATGACCAGGAGGGGCGCGTCGTCGGACCAGAACACCAGGCTGTTCGCGATCGCGCCCACCTCGATGCCGAGCGCCGCGGCGGCGAGGGCCGCCGTGGACGCGGCATCCGGAAGCACGACGATCTCGCCCGTGATCCCCGCGGCGCGCAGGGCGTCGTGGACGAGGCGGCTGCGGGCGGGGAGCGCGTCGGTCATCCGTTCAGGATAGGTCCCTGCGCTTGTCCTGCGGTCCCGCGAAAGGGCACACGTGTCCGGCGACACGCCGTGCGGTGCATTCGGGCCTCTTTCGTCAGTGGCAGGGCGGGCTGGCGCGCAGGGACGACGCGCGCCAGGCTGAGAGCGTGCTCCGCGTCCTGACGCGCTACCCCGCCATCACGGCCACCGTCGCCGTGGGGCTCGTGGTGCTCGGCCTCTCGCTCGCCGGCCAGACCGCGGCCGGCCGATGGCTGGCCATCCTCTACGTCTCCGGCTTCATCGTCTGGACCCTGATCGGCATGGTCCGCGACGTCCTCCGCGGACACGTCGGTCTCGACATCCTCGCCGTCATCGCGATGGTCGCCACCCTCGCCGTCGGCGAGTACGTCGCCGCGCTCATCATCGCGCTCATGCTCGCGGGCGGCGAGGCGCTCGAGGACTACGCCGGACGCCGCGCGAAGCGCGAACTCACCGCCCTGCTCGACCGCTCGCCCCGCATCGCCCACGTGATCGTGCGCCCCCGGGAGGAGACCTCCGACGAGGTGCGGGATGCCGCCGCCGACGAGGTCCGCATCGGCGATGTCCTGCTGGTGCGGCCGTCGGAGATCGTCCCGGTCGACGGGGTTCTGCTCACGGAGTCCGGCACGTTCGACGAGTCCTCGCTCACCGGCGAGAGCATGCCGGTTTCGCGCGCGGCGGGCGAGGAGGTGCTCTCCGGCGCGGTGAACGGGTCGCGCGCGGTGCGCATCCGGGCCGTGCGCCGCAGCGCGGACAGCCAGTACCAGCAGATCGTGGCGCTCGTCCGCGACGCGCAGGAGTCGCGGGCTCCGGTCGTGCGACTCGCCGACCGCTTCGCGATCCCGTTCACCGCCGTCTCGCTCGTGATCGCCGGTGCCGCATGGGGTCTGTCCGGCGACCCGGCGCGATTCGCCGAGGTGCTCGTGCTCGCGACTCCGTGCCCGTTGCTGATCGCGGCGCCGGTCGCCTTCCTCGGCGGACTCTCGCGTGCGGCGAAGGCCGGGATCATCATCAAGGGCGGGGCGGTGATCGAGCAGCTCGCGCGCGTCCGCTCGGCGGCGTTCGACAAGACCGGCACGCTCACGCAGGGAAGACCGGACCTGGTGGCGGTGCGCCCCGCCCCGGGCTTCGACGCCGACGAGGTGCTCGCACTGGCGGCATCCGCTGAGCAGTACTCCAGCCATGTCCTCGCCGACGGCATCCGCCGGGCCGCGCGGGAGCGCGGACTCGGTGTCGCAGCGGCCACCGAGGCGCGCGAGGTCGCGACGAACGGCGTGACCGCGGTGATCAGTGGCCGCACGGTCGTGGTCGGCAAGCCCGCGTACATCGCCGCCCTCGCTCCCGACACCGAACGCGCATCGCTCGAGCCCGGGCAGGCCGCCGCCTACGTCGCCGTGGACGGGCGGTTCGCGGGCGCGCTCGTCCTCGCCGACGACGTGCGTCCGGAGTCGCGCGACGTCGTCGAATGGCTCGCCGCGCACGGCGTCGAGCGGATCGTGATGCTGACCGGCGATGCCCGCGCGACCGGTGAGAGCATCGCGCACGAAGTCGGCATCACCGACGTGCACGCGGAGCTGCTTCCCACCGAGAAGGTGCATCTCGCCGCGCAGCTGCGCCCGCGCCCGGTCATGATGGTGGGCGACGGCGTGAACGACGCCCCGGTGCTCGCCGCCGCGGACATCGGCATCGCGATGGGCGCGAAGGGCGCGACCGCGGCGGGCGATGCCGCGGATGCCGTGATCCTGAAGGACTCCCTCGCGAAGGTCGTCGACGCGGTCTCGATCGGACGGCACACGCTGCGGGTCGCGTATACGGCGATCTGGATCGGCATCGCGATCAGCATCGCGCTCATGCTCGTCGCGACGACGGGGCTCATCCCGGCCGTCGCCGGCGCGCTGATCCAGGAGCTCGTCGACCTGACGACGATCCTGTACGCGCTGCGCGCCCTGACCGGCCCCGCGTCCGGTCTGCGGGTGTCCGAGTCCCGGGCGCCGGCCGCAGCGGCCTGAGTCCGGGGCGCCGACTGCAGCGGCCTGAGTCCGGGTGACCGTTCACCCCGGTTCCCGCCCCCGGCGTGCCGAAACACTGCTGCCTGGTTCCTATGTCGCCCCCGGCGCGGCGACGCGCCGACAGCCGTCACAGCCAGCAGTGTTTCGGCACGCCGCAGGCCTCAGCCGCGGCCGGCAGCGCCGGGGAACCCCCGGAGTCGCGCCTCACGAATGCCGCGCAACGACGCGACGACCCGCTCGGGGTGATAGAGGATGTCCTCGGCGATGACATGCAGCGATGCCAACCCCATCGCGGCGAGAGCGACGTCTCGCCGCCGATCGCGCTTCTGCGCCTCCCACCCGGAATGGAACTGCGCACTGTCGCACTCGACGACCAGCCAACCGTCAAGCACCAGATCCACCCTCCCCACCCCGGCGAACCACTTCTGAAGCTCGACCTCGAACCCGAGCATGAGCGCGATCAGCCGCACGAGCGTCTCCGGGCCCGACTCGGCCCGACCGTCGACGAAACGGCGCAGCACCCGCCGTCGAGGTGACACCCCGGCGAAGATCTCGTCGAGGTCGTCCTCATCGATCAACCGCAACTGCAGGGCCGAGTCGATCGTGGCGATCGCTGCCCGCGGCGGCTGGCACTCGATGGCCTGCGCGACGGCATCGATGACGTCCACGACGGTCGTCCGCGGGTGCGGACACCGCAGGAGCGGTCTCCAGTGCCAGATGCTCGCGCCGCGCGCGACGGCTGCCTTGCGCGTGCCGCGCTCGAAGTGCACATGCAGTTCGTCGCTCCGGAGCACGAACACGCCCACGCGTCGCAGCGACGACACGCAGCCGAGTCGACCGGAGTTCCGCGCGGCGAGGATGCAGTCCCGATCGGCGCCGGCGTGCATGTACACGCCGCGGCGCACACTGATGAGGACGCCCTCCCGCACCGAGCGCGCGATGTCCCGCTTGCTCCATCCCTGCCGGCGGAGATCCACCGCACGATAGAGCCTGTCCGGACCGGCCTCGTCTGTCGACATCCCGTCAGGTTGGCCGCACCGCCGCCGCTGTGGACCGCGCGCGGTCGCTTCTGTGCACGCCGTGACGAAGGCGCGGCCTGGGGAGGAACGGTTCCGCGGCCCGAACGACTGCTGACAGTGACTGAAGTCGGCATCCGACGGCCGGAATCGCCCCGTCCGCCCCACCCAGCCGTCGCCGGGGACGGGGCGGCGTGCGCGCCACCGTGCGAGACGCACGGTGGCGAGGGCCTTCGAGGAGGGACACTGCGCAGATCGCTCGATTTCACCGACGCACGTTGAACATTCGGGATGCCGGTGGTCGAATGGACCCGGATGCGCGAAGCCGCCCATCCCCCGCACCCGCCGAGTCCCACAAGGACGGTGCTCCCCGGCGCCCGCGTCTCAGGACCGAGCCCGGCGAGGCACCACGGCGGCCGATCGACGAGGACCGACCATGTCTGCGACCCTGCCCCTGCCCGACTTCCGCCACGAACGCGTCGAGACCGTGACCGGTCGCCGCAGCGGCCTGTTCATCGCGGTGGCACTGCACTCCTCCGTGCTCGGCTCCGCCCTCGGCGGCGCGCGCCTGTGGAGCTACCCGCACTGGAGCGACGCCCTCGGCGACGCGCTGCGCCTTTCGGCGGCGATGACGCTCAAGAACGCCGCGGCGGGGCTGGATGCCGGAGGCGGCAAGTCCGTGATCGCACTCCCGCCCGGCACGCAGTTGGATGCCGAGCGGCGGCGCGCGGCGTTCCTCGACCTCGGCGACGCCGTCGAGTCGCTCGGTGGCCTGTACCGCACGGCGGAGGATGTGGGCTCGACGACCGAGGACATGCTCACCGTCAGCGAGAGGACGAGCCATGTCGTGGGTCTGCCCGAGGCCGGCGGCGGATCGGGCGAGCCCGCGGGGCCGACGAGCCTCGGCGTGTACGAGTCGCTCCGCGCGACCCTGGAACGCGTGACGGGGTCGTCCGACGTCGCCGGGCGTCGCATCACGATCTCCGGCCTCGGCCAGGTCGGCAGCCGCCTCGCTGTGCGTCTGAGCGCCGAGGGCGCGAAGCTCACGGTCACCGATGTGAAACCCGCCAAGCGCGACCTCGCCGCGCAGCTGGATGCCGCGTGGATCGCACCCGGCGAGGAGCACCTCGTCTCGGCCGACGTGTTCGTCCCGGCCGGCATCGGCGGTCTCCTCACCGACGAGGTCATCGACGCCCTCGACGCGAAGGCCGTCTGCGGCCCCGCGAACAACCCCCTGGCCGATCACTCCGGCGCCGACCGGCTCGCCGGGCGCGGCATCCTGTATGCACCCGACTTCGTCGTGAACGCCGGCGGTGTGATCTACCTCGACCTGGAGGCCAAGCAGCTCGGCACCCGTGAAGAGATCATGGACCGCGTCGCCGCGATCGGCGACACCGTCCGTCGCATCTTCGACGAGGCCGAGACGCGCAGGGTCACACCTCTCGAGGCGGCCGAGGGTCTCGCCGCCGAGCGCCTGGCGGCCGGCGCGCACGTCTTCGCGGGCTGAATCGCGGGACGCAGTCCCGCACCCGATGACACCCGGTCTCCACGGTGCGAGGATGGGAGCACCGCGTCGTCGAGGGAGACCGCATGTTCCGAAGCCCCATGCCCGATGTCGAGATCCCCGAGGTGGGCGTCTACGACTTCCTCTTCGGGTCGCTCAGCGAAGCGGATGCCGCCGCCACGGCTCTGATCGACCCGGCGACCCGTGCCGAGACGACGTACGGGGCGCTCCGCGCGCAGGTGGATGCGTTCGCCGGTGCCCTGGCCGCGCGGGGCGTCGGGACGGACACCGTGATCGGATTGCTCTGCCCGAACGTGCCGGCCTTCGCCACCGTGTTCCACGGCATCCTCCGGCTCGGGGCGACCGTCACCACGATCAACTCGCTCTACACGGCAGGAGAGATCCAGAAGCAGCTGAGCGACGCCGGGGCGACCTGGCTCATCACGGTGTCGCCGCTGCTGCCGCAGGCGGAGAGTGCGGCGGCCGAGGTCGGCATCTCGGCCGACCATCTGATCGTGCTGGACGGCGCCGAGGGACACCCGAACCTGCGTGAGCTGCTCTCGGAGCAGCACACGCCGCCCGAGGTGAGTTTCGACCCGGCCACCCACGTCGCGGTTCTGCCCTACTCCTCCGGAACGACCGGCGTCCCGAAGGGCGTCATGCTCACGCACCGCAACCTCGTCGCGAACGTGCAGCAGTGCCGCTCGAACATCGATCTGAAGAACACCGACCGGGTGCTCGCCGTCCTGCCCTTCTTCCACATCTACGGCATGACGGTGCTGCTGAACCTCGCGCTCCGACAGCGGGCGAGCCTGGTCACGATGCCGAAGTTCGATCTGGTGGAGTTCCTCACGAACATCCAGACGCACCGCTGCACGTATCTGTACATCGCCCCGCCGATCGCGGTCGCCCTGGCCAAGCATCCGATCGTCGACCAGTTCGACATCTCCACGGTCCACACGGTCTTCTCCGGCGCGGCGCCCCTGGACGGCGAGACCGCGGAGGCCGCGGCCCGCCGCATCCACGCGCGCATGATGCAGGGCTACGGCATGAGCGAGCTGAGCCCCGTCTCGCACGCGATGCCCTACCAGCGCGACGACGTGCCGGTGAGTTCGGTCGGGACGCTTCTGCCGAACCAGGAGTGCAAGCTGGTCGACACTGAGACCGGCGAGGAGATCACCGAGCTCGGCCCGGACGGCGTGACCGCGCCGGGCGAGATCTGGGTTAGGGGCCCCAACGTCATGCTCGGGTATCTCAACAAGCCCGACGCGACCTCCGAGACCCTGGACGCCGACGGGTTCCTGCACACCGGCGATGTCGGTGTCTACCACGAGGGCGGCTACTTCTCGATCGTCGACCGGGTAAAGGAGCTCATCAAGTACAAGGGCTATCAGATCGCCCCGGCCGAGCTCGAGGCGCTGCTGCTGTCGCACCCGAAGATCATGGATGCCGCCGTGATCGGCGTCCTCGACGAGGACCGGCAGGAGATCCCGAAGGCGTTCATCGTGGCCGCCCCCGACGCGGGGGTCACGGATGCCGAGGTCATGGCGTTCGTGGCGGACAACGTCGCGCCCCACAAGAAGGTGCGCCGCGTGGAGTTCATCGACGCGATCCCGAAGTCCGCGTCGGGCAAGATCCTGCGCAAGGATCTCCGCGCCCGGGAGAGCGCGGCCTGATCCTTCGCATCGCCCACTGAGTGTCCAGGACACGCCGTCGCGTCCGCGCCGTGCACGGCGCGTCGTGGACACTCAACGCAGGGGCCGGCCCGGGCAAGCGAAATGCCCCGCCGAGGCGGGGCATTTCAGAACGTGGACCTGAGGGGACTCGAACCCCTGACCCCCTCGATGCGAACGAGGTGCGCTACCAGCTGCGCCACAGGCCCATGAACCTCCGATAGGTTATCACGCACTCCGGGGCCTTCCCGCGCGCTGCGGCGCCGCACGCGGACGGTCCAGGATGGGAGTATGCCGCATCCCACGCTCGACCCGGTGACCCTTGTGCAGAACGTCCGGCCGTGGGGCGGCACCCCCTCCGACATCGCGATCGCGGGCGGTCTGATCACCGCGATCACACCCGCCGGTCCGCCCGTGGAAGGCGCTGTCGACGGCGGCGGACTGCTCGCTCTGCCCGGACTGATCAACACGCACGCTCACGTCGACAAATCGTGGTGGGGCCTGCCGTGGCAGTCGTACGGCGGCGCAGGCGGAATCCAGGGACGGATCGACCACGAGCGCTCCCGGCGCCGCGAGCTGGGCTTCCCGAGCGTGGAGACCACCGCCGCCGTCCTGCGCGAATTCGCCCGCCACGGCACCACCGCCGTCCGCACGCACGTCGACATCGACACCGACATCGGCCGGGAGGGCATCGACGCCGTCCGCGAAGCCGCGGCCGCCTACGACGGCGCGATCGACGTGCAGATCGTCGCGTTCCCGCAGGACGGCGTCCTTCGTCGGCCCGGTGTTCTCGACATGCTGGCGGATGCTGCCCGCGCAGGAGCCGATCACGTCGGCGGGCTCGATCCCGCCTCGATCGACCGCGACCCCGTCGGCCAGCTCGACGCGATCTTCCGCCTGGCTGCGGAGCACGACGTCGGGATCGACATCCACCTGCACGATCCCGCCGAGCTGGGCGCGTTCCAGTTCGATCTGATCATCGACCGGACGCGCGCCCTGGGGCGCGAGGGTCGGGTGAACATCGCCCACGGCTTCGCTCTCGCGCAGGTCGATGACCTCCGGCGCCGCGATCTTCTCGCCGCGATGGGAGAACTCGACATCACGCTCACCACGGTCGCGCCGCTACGCCTGCCGCAGTTGCCGCTGCATGAGCTCGACGCGGCCGGTGTCGCGTTCGGCTTCGGCACGGACGGCATCCGCGACCTGTGGAGTCCCTACGGCACCGGCGATCTTCTCGGCATCGCCTGGCAGTATGCGCGCGCGTCGAGCATCGTCCGCGACGAGGACCTCATCCGGGTGCTCGAGCTCGCCACCCGCTCGGCAGCGCGCTTCGTCGGCCGCAGCACCCACGATCTGGTCGCCGGCTCTCGCGCCGACATCGTGCTGCTCGACGCCGAGAACCCGATGGACGCCCTCGTGCGCACTCCGCCGCGCGCACTCGTGATCGGCGGCGGGCGGGTGCTCCACGCGGCGTGAGCCGCGCTCAGCCCGCGCGGCTGGCGAGCAGTCGGCGCACGTGCGCTTCGATCTCCGCGTCGTCCACGGGACCGCGGCGACCGAGCTCGGCGGACTCGGTGCGGGCGCGCGCGACGGCGATCGACGGCGGGCGCTGGGCCTCGGCGCGCTGCCGTGCGGCTTCCTCGACGGCCGCCTGCCGCAGCGATTCGCGCGCGGCGGCGGCATCCAGCACGGCGGACGCGCGGGAGCCCGCAGACACCGTGAGCGGCCGGGGCAGTTCGCGCGGCGCCCAGCCGCGACGATCGGTCGGCAGCGCGACGTCCTGCACGGCGGCCTCGGCGCGCACGGCGACCGGTGCGACGCTCTCGCGGATCACGGCCCGCGCTCCGACCCGGTTCATCTTCTGCAGCAGCAGCGCGCACACGGCGGCGGCGGCGACGCCGCTCCAGAGGGCGATCTGCGATCCGGTCGAGACCACGAGCCAACCGCCCCAGCCGGCGAGGCCGAGCGCGGCGACCGCGAAGCCGGTGAGGGTCAGACGCGTGCGACGCCGGGCCCGCGCGCGGCGGGCCTCGGGGGCGGCCTTGGCTGCGGCGCGCTCGTCGCGCGCCCGCTCGAGGTCCATGCGGGCCTGTTCGAGCGCGGTCTGCGTGCGCTCGTTCACGGCGCGGCGAGCGAGGCGCTGCTGCGCCAGCGCGGTGCGGGCGTTCAGTTCGAGACGGACCTCTTCGGGGGTCTCACTCGTCTCGGCCAGCACGCGCAGAGCCTGATTCAGACGCACCGCGTTGCGCTCCGCGGCGTCGAACTGCCGCCTGCTGTGCCACGTCGGCAGCAGATAGACCATCCACAGGAGCACCGCGACGAGCACGATGACTCCGCCGCCCAGTACCTGCCCACCCATGCCGACAACGGTATGCGAACGGATGCCGACGGACCGGCATCCTGCCGCGTGTCGGAGATGCCGGATAGGGTTCAGGCCCGCAGACGGTCGCTCGGCGGCACGGTCGCCGCATCCTGCGGCGCGCGCCCCTGCACCCAGCGGGCGAGGACCCCCTCGGGGACGTCCTCGCGCGTGAGGGCGAATGCGTAGTGATCCCGCCAGTCGCCGTTGATGTGGATGAACCGCCGGCGCAGGCCTTCGTAGCGGAAGCCGAGCTTCTCGACGACCCGCAGGCTCGCCTGGTTCTCGGGGCGGATGCAGATCTCCATGCGGTGCAGGCGCATCTCGTCGAAGCACACGTCCGTCGCGAGGGCCACCGAGGTCGTGGTGATGCCACGTCCCGCGAACCGCTCGCTCACCCAATACCCGATCGTCGCCGACGCGAGGGATCCGCGGGCGATCCCCCACACGTTGAGCTGCCCGGTCACTTCACCGGCGTACTCCATCACGAGGGGCACGCCGGAGCCGTCGCGGTACTGCTGAAGGAGTCTGCGGATACCCGCGCGCATGTCGAAGGACACCGGCCCGTCCGGGCTCGTCGCCTCCCATGGCCGCAGCCAGGCACGGTTGGAGAGGAGTTCGTTCTGCAGCACGCGGGCATCGCGCGCACGCACCAGCCGTATGCCGACTTCTCCGTGCCGGCGGGGCGTCGTCAGGTCCACGCAACCCCCTCGTGCCTGCGGCGTCAGAGCTTCGCCGCGAAATCCTTGAACCAGGGACGCAGCTCGGGGCCGAGATCCTCACGGTCGACGGCCAGCTGCACGATGGCCTTGATGTAGTCCACCCTATCGCCGGTGTCGTACCGACGGCCACGGAACACGACGCCGTACACGCCGGGTCCATCCGGGTCTGCGGCGAGCTCCTGCAGCGCGTCGGTCAGCTGGATCTCGCCGCCCTTTCCGGGCTCGGTGCGCTCGAGGATGTCGAAGATCGCCGGGCTCAGCACGTAGCGGCCGATCACGGCGAGGTTCGACGGGGCGTCCTCGGGCTTCGGCTTCTCGACGAGCCCGGTGACCCGCACGACGTCGGGGTCATCGGTCTGCTCCGCGGCGGCGACACCGTACATGCCGATGTGGGCGGGGTCGACCTCCATGAGCGCGACGATCGCGGCGCCGGTGCGCTCGTGCTCGGCGAGCATCGTCGTCAGCAGCGCGTCGCGCTCGTCGATCAGGTCGTCGCCGAGCATCACGGCGAACGGCGAATCCCCGACGTGGGCGCGGGCGCGGAGGACCGCGTGACCGAGGCCCTTCGGGTCGCCCTGACGCACGAAGTGGATGTCGGCCATGTCGCTGGATGCCATGACCCGCTGCAGGCGATCGGCGTCGCCCTTCTCGGTGAGCTTGACCTCGAGTTCGGGGACGGAGTCGAAGTGGTTCGAGATGGCGTTCTTGTTGCGCCCGATGATGACCAGGATGTCCGTGATGCCGGCGGCGGCAGCCTCTTCGACGACGTACTGGATCGCGGGCTTGTCGACGACCGGCAGCATCTCTTTGGGCATGGCCTTGGTCGCAGGCAGGAAGCGGGTGCCGAGTCCCGCGGCGGGGATGACGGCCTTGAAGGGCTTGTGGGGCATCGTCCGACTCTACCGAGAGGCGGATGTGAGGCCCATGGGCGTCGTGTCGCCTTGCCCCCACGCGGACCCCGTGCTATCCGCGCCTACAATCGACGTATGCCCGACGAGATCGCCGACGCCAAGCGCGCCCTGCGCGCCGAGCTGCGCGAGCGTCGTCAGCTGCTCTCGCAGCATGCGCGGGATGCCGCGGCCGCGGCGATCGCGCAGCGCCTCGACGCTCTGGTCGACGAGCTCGGCGTCCGGTCGATGTCGTGCTTCCTGTCCACGACGACGGAGCCGGGGACCCGCGACTTCGTCGACGCCGCGGTGCGGCGCGGCATCCGGGTCCTCCTTCCCGTGACGCGTGCCGACGGCCTGCTGGACTGGTCGGTCGCCACACCCGACCTCGACATCGCCGAGGGGCTGCACGGACTGCCCGAGCCGGTCGGGGAGCTGCTCGGACCCATCGCCGTGAACGACGTCGACCTGCTCGTGATCCCCGCGGCAGCCGTGGACCGCAGTGGGATGCGGCTCGGCTGGGGTCGCGGCTACTTCGACAAGACGATCGGCTCGATGGAGGGCTGCCCGCCGGTCTACGCGGTCGTCTACGACTCCGAACTCCTCGACGAGGTCCCCCGCGACGTGCACGACCAGCCCGTGACGGGTGTCGTCACCCCCACTCAGACCCTTCGCCTCGCACCCGCGCGGCGCTGACCGCCCGAAAGAGCAGCCCATGCCGACCTACGCCTATGCCTGCAAGCAGTGCGGACACCGCTTCGACGCCGTGCAGTCCTTCGCCGACCCCACCCTCACCGAGTGCCCCGAGTGCGGCGGAGAGCTGCGCAAGGAGTACGGCTCGATCGGTGTGACCTTCAACGGATCCGGGTTCTACCGCACCGATTCGCGCGCGGGATCCGCGAAGTCCTCCGACGCGGGTTCATCCTCGACCGGCTCATCGGGTGGCACCGCGCCCGCTCCTTCGGCATCATCGAAGTCGGAGTCGAAGTCCTCGCCGGCATCGACCGGATCCTGACCGGCGGAAGCCGGCGACACTGAGGAGAATCACGTGATCAAAGGCTTCAAGGAGTTCATCCTCCGCGGAAACGTCATCGACCTGGCCGTCGCGGTCGTCATCGGCGCGGCGTTCACCGGCATCGTCAACGCGATCGTCGCCGGGCTCATCAACCCCCTGATCGCCCTGATCTTCCAGGCCGATAGCCTGAACGACCTGGTGATCGGCGTCCCGAACGTCCGCGGCGGCATGACCGATTTCGGCATCGGCGTGATCATCGGCGCGATCATCAACTTCCTCGCGGTCGCTGTCGTCGTGTACTTCGTGTTCGTCTACCCGATGAACCGGGTGAAGGAACGCGCGGCCGCGAAGGCCGGAATCGCCGAAGAAGAAGCGTCCGAGCTGCCGACCGAGCAGGAGCTGCTGCTGCAGATCCGCGATCTGCTCGCCGCACCGAACGGCCCCGCACCCAAGTAGTCGCGGGGTCTCGGCCCTCGCGTCAGTAGTGCGGGGGCACGTCGCGGCGCAAGCGCTCGTCGTTCGGGCCCACGGCGCCGGGACCTGAGGCCTCGGCCGAAGCGGATGCCGAGCCCTCGGCATCCGCTTCGGTGGGCTCGTTCGTCGTCCCCGGTGCCGGCGTCAGCTTGGCGCGCCGGGATCCGGCGACCCGCTCGACGCGCTGCCGGGGAGGCTTCTCACTCGATGACATCGATCGGCTGCGTCTCGGTGTCGGCCGTGGGCGACTCCGGGGCGACGCCCAGCATCGCGGCGATCCGCGCCGCGACGCCGGCCGGATCGCTGTACAGGTCGAACGAGTGCACGCGCACGTAGTGCCAGCCGAGCCGGCGGAGGATCTGCGGGCGCAGACGCAGCGACTCCCGCAGCGACTCCCCGATCGTCTCGGGGTCGCTCTCGGCCACGACCGCGCGGCCGCCGTGCTGGGCCACGAGCGGCAGCAGCCCGCGGTAGTGCACGTCGACCGAGACCCCGAGCCGGCGGAGCTCACGGGCGAGGTTCCGGGTGAGCGGATCAGCGAGGTCCTCGAGGCGCTTCTCGCGCGCCCGCGCAGCGATCCCGCCCAGGATCGACATGAGGGTCGCGGCTCCGTGCTCGAGGCGCCCGTCGTCGAAGGCGGACGGGCGGATCGACGAGACGATCACCATCGAGCGTCGCGCGCGGGTCATGCCGACGGTGAGCAGCCGCTCGCCGTCGGGGGTGGACAGGTCGCCGAAGTCACTCAGGACCCGGCCGTGCTTGGTGAGCCCGAATCCGAGGGAGAAGATCACCCGGTCGCGGCTCTCGGCGACGGATTCCTCCAGCGTGAGCACCGAGAGCGGCTCGGCCGTGTCGCGCGAGACGAAGTCCGCGACATCGGAGCGCCCGGCGAAGGCCGCCTCGACCGCGGCGCGGACGCGTTCGGCGTGCTTCGCGCTCGCGGTGACGACCATGAGCGACTCGGACCCGCGATTGACCGCGTGCTCGATCACGAGCGTCACGACCCGCTGCACTTCGGCGTCGGGGCTCTCCACCGCGCCGCTGATCGGGTCGGGCGCTCCCGTTCCGCCCTCGACGTAGTCGACGCTGAGGCTTCCACGTCCGAGGTAGGACCCCGCCCACGGGAACGAGATGAGCTCTCCCCCGTAGAACGCGTCGTTCACGAGCTCGGCGAGATCCTCGCCGCCGGCGCGGTAGCTGCGGGTGAGCGTCGCGACCGGCAACAGCTCGGCCAGACGCTCGAAGACGCTCGTGTCGTCGAACGGCTCTGCCGGTACGTCGTCCTCGGCCGGGATCCCGGAGGACACCCGGAACGGCGTCGGCTTCTGCGTCACCGGATCGCCGAAGACGACGACCTGACGGGCGCGGCGCAGCGCGGGCGCGGCTTCTGCCAGGCACACCGCTGCGGCATCCGCGATGATGACGACGTCGAACGCGAGCTCGAGAGGGATGCCGGGCACGTCGTACGGCGAGGCGAGCCACACCGGTGCGAGTGTGCGCAGGAGTGTGGGGGCGGCGGCGACGAGGTCGGCCGGGGTCGACGTGCCGTTCTTCAGCGCGGTCTTCAGGGCCGCGGCTTCGCCGGCTTCGTCGACGATCCCGATGCGCCACTGCGTGGCCAGCTGGGCGGCCAGCAGCGGACCGGATGCCGCGGCATGGGCCTCATCGACGAGCCGGAAGTCCCGCTCCAGGCGATCCACGACGGATGTGTTCGCGCCGAGGAGCGCACGGTCGCTGCGCAGCAGGTACTCCAGGGCCGACTGCCACCAGGCGAACTCGAGCTCGGCGCCCACGAGCTCTTCGGGCACGTGCCGGACGGACAGCTCCGCCAGCAGCGGCTCCAGGCCGAGTGACCGCAGTTCTCCGCGGAGCGTCGCGCGCTCGACGAGGTTGTCGAACACGTCGGACTCGGCGGCGAGCCCGGCGAGCGTGCGGACGAGCTGGGCGACGGGGAGCGCCGCGAGGCGGTCGGCGCCGTCGCGGCCGACGACGCCGTCCAGTTCGGCGAGATCGGCGTCCACTTTCTGCCACGCGACGTACACGTCGGCGAGTCCGAGTGGGACGGCGGGGATCACGCCCGCGTCGACGACACGCTGCCATTCGGTGCGCTGCTGCTGCACGCGCACGAGGGCTTCGTGCATGTCGATGATGTGCACGCCCGGGCGGACGTACTCGCGGGAGAGGTGGCGCAGACGCCGGCGCTGCGGTCCGGTGAGCGAGGGGGCATCGCGGCGCGGACCGTGCGCCTGGATGAGCTCGCCGAGCGGCCGCTCGAACACCGTCGGGCTGAACTTGTCGAGCGAATCGCGGATGCCCTGCAGGAGCCGGAGGTACGCACCGAGCTCGCTCACCGTGCGGAACGGTCGCATGCGCGTCTGGGCGATGAGCTCGTAGCCGCGCTCGAGGATGTTCGGGACGTCCTGGTGATGCAGCTTTCCGGCCAGGGCGTGAGCGGCACGGGCGGCACCGGTCGTCGCGAACGACACCCCGTACCAGGGCGAGTCGTCGGGGCCGAAGCGGAACTCCCCGAGCCGCGCGGCGGCCGCCAGCGCCGACGCGGCCTTCGTGCGTGCCGGGGCGAGGCGGGCGAGCACGTCGATGTCGAATCGCGCGGCGGCGGACGGCGTCGGGGTCTGGGCGGACAGCTCGGCGAGCCGGCGCAGGATGTCCAGCACCGAGACGCCCAGGTCGGGGTGGCGCGCGGTCACGGCGCCCCGATAGTCGCGCAGCACCCCGCGCAGGCGCACGAGCGCGTCGTCGATGTCGCCGACCTTGGGTGGTGTGGCCTTCTCGTTGCGCCCGATCGCCCGGATCAGGTCGCGCTGCAGATCGCGCGGAGAGACCGCGAGACCCGGGAGGCCGATGCCGGTGAGGCGGTGGCGGACGCCGTCCAGCGTGGAGCGGCGGGCGCTGACGACCAGCACGCGCTTGCCGTCGCGCACGAGCGCGCCGACCGCGTTGATGACGGTCTGCGTGCCCCCGGTTCCCGGAAGCGTGTGCACCGCCAGCGAGTGGCCGGCGGCGATGCGGGCGAGGACGCGCTCCTGCTCGGCATCCGCATCGAGAAGAAGGGTGTCCGAGGCCGGCGGACGATCGTCGGGATTGGTGAACGTCGGCTCGTCGCGACGGAGGGTGAGGGTCTCGCGGTCGTCGTGATGGCCCGCGAGGGCGTTGAGGACCGGGTGGTCCAGGTCCACGCAGTCGCGCGCCATCGCGGCGCCGACGTCGGCGAACGTCGAGACCACCAGGCGCGGGTGCACCGTGAACGAGTCGATCCCGGCGGCGAGCGCCCGGAGGTGGTCGATGACCGGCTGCGGCTTGAACACACCGCCGTCGTAAGCGAGCGCGGCGAGCGCGCGTCCGTCGACCTCGATGCCGAAGTGGGTGCGCAGCGCGCGCACGAGCTCGGGGTTCACGGTGAACGTGCCGTGCAGCTTGAGCTCGAAATCGGAGTGGTGCCGACGGATGCCGAGCGGACGCAGCAGCACGGGGGCGTGGCACTGCAGCCCGCCTATGTGCCACGAGGCGAGGCCGACGGCGAGGCTCACCGGCTCGATGCCGCGCGCGGTGCGCAGCTCGACGTTCTTCGCGGTGATGCGCTTCGCCGCGAGGCGCGCGTTGCGCAGGGCCACTTCGTCGCGGAAGAGGTTGGACAGCAGCGTCGAGCGCCCGGTGATGAACTGCGGCAGACTCCCCGGGTGGGCCTTCGTGATCTCGATTCCGCCGTCGCTCGCATCGTCGAAGTGCAGCAGGGTGGAGGGACCGCCGAGTTCGCCGGCCAGGGCGCGGATGCGGTCCCGCTCGGGTTCGGCGATGTGCATGACGCTCACCCCCGGTTCCGAGAGTCCGAGGTCACCGGGGGTCACCGACGGCGCGTCGTCGTGTGCGCCCATGACGGCGCTGCCTTCTCCTCGCCACACACCGCCACACTAAGCGGCGGGCGCCCGCACGCCGGTGAGCCCGCGCGGGTGTCGTCGGATTGGACGACACGCCCGCTGATCAGGCCCGCTTCCGCTCCCCCTGCTCACCGCGAGAGGGCAGAAGTGTTTGGTTCCCACGGCGTGTCGCCCTACAGATCTGCCCTCTCGCGAAGGAGCAGGGGGCTCCTCCCCAGGGGCGGAGCGCCGCAGGTTGTCCACGGAAGGGCACCACGGGCACGGGAGGTGAGGGTGGGAGCGGACAGGATGGGCGCATGACCGACGCGCCCATCCGCTTCCTCCTGCACCCCTCCCCCGTCGGCGACGTGCTGATCGCAGGCACCGACGCCGGCCTCGTGACGCTGCATCCACTGCGCGACCCGCTCGGCCAGGAGCAGGAGCGCCTCTCCCGCGCTCTGCACACCGTCCTCGAGCATGTCGACGATGACCCTCGACTCACCACCGCCGCGCGCCAGCTCGACGAGTACTTCGACGGCGAGCGGCACGACTTCGACCTCGAGCTGGACTGGCGCCTGGTCCGCGGGTTCACGCGCGCCGCGCTCGAGGCCGTGCGCGGCATCCCGTACGGCGAGACCGCCGGCTACGGCGACGTCGCCGTGCTCGCCGGCAGCCCCCGGGCCGCGCGCGCGGTCGGCACCGCGTGCGCGACGACGCCGTTCTCGATCGTGGTGCCGGTGCACCGGGTCGTCCGCGCCGACGGGTCGCTCGGCGAGTACGGCGGGCACCCGGAGGTGAAGGAGTACCTCGTCGAGCTCGAGCGCGCGACGCTCGCGCGCGAGACCGGGCGGGCCGCGGGCGAGTAGGCCGCCCGCGCGCCACGCGGCCCCGCGGATCGCAGATCCGCGGGGCCGCTGATCGGACCGCCTAGTGGTTCGTCGCCTTCTCGGCGCCGTAGCCGGTGAGCGAGCGCACATCCATCTCGGCCGCGCGCCGCTTGTTCTCCGATCCGGGGTGCGAGAGGACAGAGCCCAGCCAGCCGAGGAAGAACCCGAGCGGGATCGACACGATGCCCGGGTTGTTCAGCGGCCAGATCGCGACGCCCGTGTTCTTGAACACGCTCGTCTCGGTGCCCCAGAAGACGGGCGACAGCAGGATCAGGATGATCGCCGCGGCGAGTCCCCCGTACATGCTCCACACCGCACCGCGCGTGGTGAAGCGACGCCAGAACAGCGAGTACAGGATCGTCGGCAGGTTCGCCGAGGCCGCCACGGCGAACGCGAGCGCGACGAGGAACGCGATGTTCTGCCCCTGCACGCCGATGCCGCCGACGATCGCCAGGATGCCGATGATGATCACCGTTCGCCGGGCGACCTTGACCTCGCCGTCGGCCGGGACGTTCCCCTTCTTGATGACGTTCGCGTAGATGTCGTGCGCGAACGAGGCCGCCGCGGTGATCGTGAGACCGGCGACGACCGCGAGGATCGTCGCGAACGCGACCGCCGAGATGAACCCGAGCAGGAACGGCCCGCCGAGCGCGAGCGCGAGCAGCGGCGCGGCCGAGTTGACGCCGCCGGGCGAGGCGAGGATCGTCTCGGGTCCGACGAGCGACGCCGCGCCGTAGCCGAGGACGAGCGTCAGCAGGTAGAAGATGCCGATGAGCCAGATCGCCCACACCACCGACCGTCGAGCCTCCTTGGCGGTGGGAACCGTGTAGAAGCGCATCAGCACGTGCGGGAGTCCCGCGGTGCCGAGCACGAGCGCGATCGCGAGGGAGATGAAGTCCCACGGGTTCTTGCCGTACTGCAGGCCCGGGCCGAGGATCGCGTCCTTCGGATCGGTGACGGATGCCGCCACCGCGCTCTCCAGCAGGGTGTTCAGGCTGAATCCGTTGATCGCGAGGACCCACACGGTCATCACGAGCGCCCCGCCGATCAGGAGGAACGCCTTGACGATCTGCACCCAGGTCGTTCCCTTCATCCCTCCGACGAGCACGTAGACGATCATCAGCAGACCCACGACCGCCACGACGATCGACTGTCCGAGCCGGTCGTTGATGCCCAGCAGGAGCGAGACGAGTCCGCCGGCCCCGGCCATCTGCGCGAGCAGGTAGAACAGGCAGACGGCGAGCGTCGTGAGAGCGGCAGCCATGCGCACCGGGCCCTGCTTGAGCCGGAACGACAGCACGTCGGCCATCGTGAATTTGCCGGTGTTGCGCATGAGCTCGGCGACCAGCAGCAGCGCGACCAGCCACGCGACCAGGAACCCGATCGAGTAGAGGAACCCGTCGTAGCCGTTGATCGCGATCGCGCCCGTGATGCCGAGGAACGACGCGGCCGAGAGGTAGTCGCCCGAGATCGCGAACCCGTTCTGCGGGCCCGAGAACGAGCGGCCCGCCGCGTAGTAGTCCGCCGCGGTCTTGTTGTTGCGGCTGGCGCGGATCACGATGAACAGCGTCACCGCGACGAACGCCGCGAAGATCGAGATGTTCAGGATCGGGTTGTTCTCCACCGTGTCCACGGCGGTCTTCACGGCGGCGAAGACGTCGTTCATGCGCTCGCCTCCTGACGCTCGAGGTCCTCACGGATCTCGGCGGAGATCGGGTCGAGCCGGTGATTGGCGTACCAGACGTACCACATCGTGATCCCGAAGGTCGTGACGAACTGGCCGAGCCCGAGGACGAGGCCGACGGTGATGTCGCCGCTCCCGCGCTGCGCCATGAACTCGGGCGCGAACGAGGAGAGCAGTACGTACGCGAAGTACCAGACCAGGAACGCGATCGACATCGGGAAGACGAATCCCCGGTGCTTGCGCTTGAGTTCCCGGAATCGCGGTGCCGATTCCTCGGCGAGGTAGTCGACACCGCCCGGGGGGACGGTGTCGGTGGATGATTCGGACATGGTGAGGGCCTCCTTGCCTTCGTGGTGCCGTCTTCGTGTTTCTGCGGGGGGTCTCGTCTTGCGGTCTCGGCGGGGGTCAGGGGTGCACGACAGCGCCCCGGAGCGCCTGCTGCAGGTCGTCGAGGACCGTCGGGTCCTCGATCGTGGCGGGGATCTTGTACGGCTCGTCGTCGACGATCTGCCGCATGGTCTTGCGGAGGATCTTGCCCGAGCGGGTCTTGGGCAGCCGGTCGAGGACCGTGACGTCGCGGAAGGCGGCGACCGGACCGACGTGCTCGCGCACGAGGGCGACGAGTTCGCGCTCGAGGACGTCGTGCGCGATCGGGTGGTGGGCCTTCAGCGTCACGAAACCGGCGGCGCGCTGACCCTTGAGCTCGTCGCGCACGCCGATCACGGCGCATTCGGCGACGGCGGGGTGCATCGTGAGGACCTCCTCGAGCGATCCGGTCGACAGCCTGTGCCCCGCGACGTTGATGACGTCATCGGTGCGGCCCATCACGAACACGTAGCCGTCCGCATCGATGTGCCCGGCATCCCCTGTCGCGTAGAACCCGGGGAACGCCGAGAGGTACGCCTCGCGGAAGCGGCCGCGACTCCCCCAGACGCCACGGAGCGTGCCCGGCGGCAGCGGCAGCCGGAGGGCGATGTTGCCCTCCGGGCTCGACCCGTCCGGTTCCGTGCCGGTGCGGTCCCGACCCTTTCCGTCGAGGATGCGGACGTCGTAGCCGGGCATCGGGACCGCGGTCGACCCCGCTTTGCCGGGCAATCTCTCGACGCCGACGGGGTTCGCGCAGATCGGCCAGCCGGTCTCGGTCTGCCACCAGTGGTCCACGACCGGAACACCGAGCCCGTCGTTCGCCCAGTGCCAGGTCTCGGGGTCCAGGCGCTCGCCGGCGAGGAACAGGGTCTGCAGCGTGTCCAGCGCCCCGGCGGGGAGCTCCTCGAGATCGGGGTCGACGCGGCGGATCGCACGGAGGGCCGTCGGGGCGGTGAACATCGTCTTCACGCCGTACTCGGCCACGACGCGCCAGAACTCCCCGGCATCCGGTGTGCCGACCGGCTTGCCTTCGAAGAGCACCGTCGTCGCCCCGGCGAGCAGCGGTCCGTAGACGATGAACGAGTGCCCGACCACCCATCCCACATCGGAGGCCGTGAACATCGTGTCGCCGGGGCCGATGTCGTAGATGTGGCGCATCGTCCAGGCGAGCGCGACCGCATACCCGCCGGTGTCGCGCACGATGCCCTTCGGGGCGCCGGTCGTGCCGGAGGTGTGCAGGATGTACAGCGGATCGGACGACACGACGGGCACGGGCTCCGCCGGCTCCGCCCCCTCGGTCACGTCGTCCCAGTCGACGAACCGCACGTCCGCCACCGCGTCCGCCAGGTCCGCCGCCGATCCGGGCACCGCGGCGCGGTCGCGGACGACGACCGTCGAGACGATGCCGGGGGCGGCCTCCATGGCCTTCCGCACGATCGGCAGATACTCCACGATCCGGCCCGGTTCGAGGCCGCCTGAGGCCGTGATCAGGACCGACGGGCGGGCGTCGGCGATCCGCATCGCGAGCTCGGTCGCGGCGAATCCGCCGAACACAACGGCGTGGATCGCGCCCAGACGGGCACACGCGAGCATCGCGATGACCGCTTCGGGCGTCATCGGCAGATACAGCAGCACGCGGTCGCCGCGTGTGACGCCGAGGTCGCGGAGGGCGCCGGCGAAGACGGCGACGCGATCCCGCAGCTCGGAGTACGTGTAGGCCTTGCGCGTCCCGGTCATCGCGGAGTGGTAGCGCAGCGCGACGGACTCGCCGTGTCCGGCATCCACGTGGCGATCGAGGCAGTTCGCACTCATGTTGAGAGCGGCGTCGGGGAACCAGGTCCAGGACTCCTCGCCCTGCTCGATCACACGGGCGGGCTCGACACTCCACTGCACGGCGGATGCCGCCTCCCGCCAGAATCCGGCGGGGTCATCCAGGCTGCGACGCCACTGCGAGGCGTATCCGAGCATGAGGGTTTCTCCTTCGAAACGACGCTCCTTCGGCCATCGGGCCGACTTCGCCCCGGTGGTAGGGTCGACGCTACGAAAAGCGGCGAGGACGCCGTCACCCCCGGAAGTAGGTAGTGCGTGGCAGCGCGGACCGGCCCCGACAGCGACGCCCAGCTCGTCGCGCGTGCGGTCGCGGACCTCGCCCGCCAGACGCAGTTCCCGTTCGCGTTCGGCGGTCTGGAGCGCGACGGCGCGGTCGAGGTGACCGCGACGGTCGGCACGCGGACCCGTCACCTGCAGGGCCTCGTGGTGCGTGCCGAACGCGGCCTCGGCGGGCGTGCGCTCGTGGAGAAGCGGCCCCGGCTGGCGCTGGACTACCGCACGTCGCGCAACATCACGCACGACTACGACCGCGCGGTGCTGGGCGAGGGCGTCGCGACGCTCTTCGCGATCCCCGTCGTCGTGACCGGCGACGCGCGGGGTGTCCTGTACTGCGGGACATGGGCGCAGTCCGCGGTGAACGACGTGATGGCCCGCCCCGCATTCGGCATCGCCGAGGCGCTGGCGAACGAACTGCGGGTGCGCGACGAGGTGGAGCGCCGCCTCGCGTTCGCGCCGGCGGCGTCGCCTGCTCCGGGCCTGGATGCCGCCGCCCGAGAAGAGCTGCGTGAAAGCTACGCCGAGCTGCGCAGCATCGCCGCGGCGGTCGCCGATCCGGACGTCCGTCAGCGCCTCGCCGCGCTCGAGCAGCGGCTCGCGGCGCTCTCGAGCGACGGGATCACCGGTCCCGCGCCGAGCGTCGCGCTGTCTCCGCGCGAGACCGACGTCCTCGCGCGCGTCGCGCTCGGCGCCACGAACGCCGAGATCGCCTCCGCGCTCGCGCTGAAGGAAGGGACCGTGAAGTCCTACCTGCAGTCGGCGATGGGGAAGCTCGAGGCCTCGACGCGGCATGCCGCGGTCATGAAGGCCCGGCGGGCGGGGATCCTCCCCTGAGACCGGTTCAGCGCGTATCCTGCCCCTCATGGCCCGAAGAATTGTGCACCAGCTCGTCGACGACCTCGACGGCTCCCTCCTCGAGATCGGTGAAGGCGAGACAGTGCTGTTCTCGCTCGACGGCACCGCATACGAGATCGACCTGACCGACGAGAACGCCGCGGCGCTGCGCGCCGCTCTCGCCCCGTACGTCGCCGCCGGACGCTCGATCTCCTCCGCCCGCGGTGCGAGCGCGGCATCCTCCCGCCCGCGTCGCCGCTCCGGGCAACAGGATTACAGCGCGATCCGGGTGTGGGCTAAGGACAACGGATACCAGGTCTCGGAGCGGGGCCGGGTTCCGGCATCCGTCATCGAGGCGTACGAAGCCGCGCACTGAGAGCACGTGACGAGGCGCGTCGGGCCGATGCCCGGTGCGAGGATGAACGCATGTCCGCTCTCGTCGTCTCCGAAGAGGTCTCCGCCGCGCTCGAGCGCGGTGCCCCCGTCGTCGCGCTCGAATCCACGATCATCTCGCACGGTCTGCCGCGCCCGCGCAATCTCGCCGCCGCCGAGGAGTTCGAGACGATCCTGCGGGAGCGCGGCGTCACACCTGCGACGATCGCCGTGCTCGACGGCGTCGCGCACGTCGGGCTGCACGCGAGGGGCCTGCGGCGCATCGCCGAGGAGGATCTCGCGAAGGCGAGCGTGCGCGACCTGCCGATCATCCAGGCGCGCGGCGGCAGCGCGGCGACGACGGTCGCCGCGACGTCGCATCTGGCCGCGCTCGCCGGCATCCGCGTGTTCGCGACCGGCGGCCTCGGCGGCGTCCATCGCGGGGCGACCGACACGTTCGACGAGTCCGCGGACCTGGGCACGCTCGCGCAGACCCCGATCACGGTCGTGAGCGCGGGGGTGAAGTCCGTCCTGGACATCGCGGCGACGCTCGAGCGCCTCGAGAGTCTGAGCGTCCCGGTGATCGGGTACGGCACCGACGTCTTCCCGAGTTTCTGGCTGCGTGAAAGCGCCTCCACGCTGGACTGGCGCGTGGATGCCGCCGCCGAGGTCGCCGCGATCATGCGGGCGCAGGACGCCCTCGGCAACCGCCAGGGCATCGTCGTGGCGAACCCCGTCCCGGCCGATCAGGCGTGGGATCCGGACGAGCACGACCGGGTGCTCGCGCAGGCGCTCGCCGAAGCGGATGCCGCACACATCACGGGCAAGGCGGTCACCCCGTTCCTGCTGCTGCGCATCGTCGAGCTCTCCGGGGGCCGGAGCCTCGAGGTCAACCTCGATCTCGCCCGGAACAACGTGCGCGTCGCCGGCGACATCGCCACGGCGTGGACCGCACGTGGGTGACCGACCGCGTCTGCTCGTCGTCGGGGATGTGATCGACGACACGATCGTGATCCCCTCGGGTCCCATCCGCGCCGACACCGACACCGTCAGCACGATCCGGCAGGTGCCGGGCGGATCGGCGGCGAACACGGCGGCCTGGCTGGCGGCGCTCGGTGCGGACGTGTCGTTCGTCGGCGCCGTCCACCGGGCCGATGTGGACCGTCACCGGACGGCCCTGCCCGGGGTCGACGCCCGGCTGCAGCCCTCCGACACGCCGACCGGGGCGATCATCGTGCTCGTCCAGGGATCCGAACGCGCGATGCTCACCGACCGCGGGGCCAACGCCGATCTCGACTTCGACGCGATCCCCGACAGCCTGATCGGCGATCACGTGCACCTGACGGGACACGCCGTGGCGGCATCCGACGGCAGCGCGTTCGCGCGCTTCATCGGCCGCGCGAAGGATGCCGGCGCGACGGTGTCGGTGAGCCCCGGATCGGTCGCCTACATCGACGCACTCGGTCCGGACCGATTCGCCGCGGTGATCGCCGGAGCCGACGTCCTCATCGCGAGCGCCGCCGAAGCAGAAGCTCTGGTGTTCGCGCCGCCGTCGGCGACCCTCGTGCTGACGCAGGGGGCGGACGGAGTGATCGTCGACGGCGTGCACGTCCCCGCGGTCACCGCCACGGCCGCGGTGGATCCGACCGGCGCGGGCGACGCGTTCTGCGCGGGGTTCCTCGCGCGGTGGAGCGTGGACCGGGATGCGGTGGCCGCCGCGCGGGAGGGCGCCGCGGTCGCTGCCCGGGCGGTCGGGATGATCGGGGCGCGGCCCGTTCAGCCGAAGTAGTTGACCTTGAGCTCGTCCAGGGCGATCTGCACGCCCTCATCGGGCGCCCACCGGATCACCATCCCCTGCCCGGGGGACATCGCGAGCGGGCGGTCCTCGGGGGCGATGTCGATGTAGGGCACGGTGACGTCCAGGAGACCGGAGAGGAACCGGTCCTCGCGCTCGCAGCGCGAGAAGGTCTTGTCGATGCCTTCCAGCAGGAGGCAGCGCTGATCGGTGTGCGCCGCGCGGCCGAGCCAGACGGTCATGCCGTAGTACGAGCCGAGAGACTGCGACCACCGCAGCGCCCCCTCGATCGGGAAGGTCGGCGGAGCCGGCTGCGGCACATAGCGCGAGAGCGAACGGTCGAGCGGGATCTCCAGCAGCGTACGCTCGGACGCGTCCTGTGCACGGAGGACGAGCTGCGGGCTCGGCGTCGGCGCGGCCGCCTCCGGGTCCGGGGGCGCCGTGCGGTCGAGCACGAGTCCGGCGACGATCAGGGCGCCGACGACGAGCACGGTCCCCACCACGATGTGCCGGCGGCGCGGTGGCCGTTCGGGTCCTTCCGTCCACCGATCCGGAGGATCTGGGCGGGACAGGGGGTCCTGCTCCCCCGGATCGGCGGCGTCCGCCGGATCGGCGGCGTCCGACGGGTCGGCGGCGGCCGCTGGATCGGCGGCGTCCGGGGCGCGGGCGGCGGTGTCGGGCGCGGGGGGCGCGGCGGGCGCCGCTGCCAGGGCGGCTTCGCGCGCGCGGCGCACCTGCTCTTCGAGCTGCTCGAGCCGGGCGAGCGCATCGGGGTCGGCGTGGATGTCGGCATCCGGAGCGTACGCACGACGACGCAGGGCCTGCAGCTCCGCGGCGTCCTCGTCCACACCCTCACGCTAGCCCGGTCACGCCCCCGCGCGGGCCGTCTCCCGCTGTTGCCGTGAAACGACATCTGCGCGTCGAGAGGGTGGGTGAAGCCCACGGTCTGGACGCGCAGTTGTCGTCTCAGCGGCTCGGGAGAGCAGCGACGAGCGAACGCGCCCACTCGACGGCGCGGCCGAGCTCGCCGTCGATGAGCGGCCCCTCGTATCCGTGCACCCGGAACGTCTTGGCCTTGATGCCCACGTCGAAGCCGAGCGTGCGCAGTTCGTGCCGCGCGGCTTTCGCGGCCGACCCCGGCAGGCGCGGCGCGTCCACCCGCGTGTCGAACGTCGCGGCCACCACTGGCCGATCCAGGTGCGGCAGCGCGGCGATCCACTCGCGGATGCCGCGCTCCGGCGCCCGCGGAGCCCCGTGCTGCGCGACCGCGGCCTCCCGCGTGGAGGGCCTCGTCATCGAGAAGCCGTGCGTGGGACCTCCGACGACCACGAGGTCGGCATCCGCCACATCGGAGGGTGCGGACTCCGCCTCCACTACTTGCACCGACATCGTCCGGCCGAGCTCATCGGCCACCGTCTTCGCGATCCGCTCCGTGTTGCCCCACTGCGATTCGTACACCACCAGCGCTCTCATCGTCTTCTCCTCCGGAACCCATGCCACACCCGCCGCCGCCCGGCGGCCAGAGCCGAAGGTCCTGCACCGCTAACCTCGAGCCATGGAGGACTGGGAAGAGGACGCGGCGGAAACCCTCGAACGCCTGACGCGTTCGCCGATGGCGGACGCGGTGCCCGGCACGATCCGCATCGTCTCGCTCTCGCAGCCGACCGGGCGGATGCGCTACCAGACGTGCGAGATGGACCTGATCCTGCAGGCACCGGGGATCGACGCCGAGCCGCTGCGGACCGAGGTCGTGCTGGATCGGCGGTACTGGCCGGACGCCGGCATGGTGCTGCGCGCGCGGATCTCGCAGCGGCAGCCTCGCATGATCGACGTGAACTGGGACGCTCTCGCGCGCGAGAAGCGCTAGCCCATCAGCGGGCGGAGCATCCGGGCGAGGGCGTCGATCTCGTCGTCCTTCAGCACGGCGAGCGCGCGGGCTTCACGGCGGATCAGCTCGGTCATCGCGGCATCCACCCGGACGATGCCCTCCTCCGTGATCCGCACGAGCACGCCGCGGCCGTCACGCGGGTTCGCCTGCCGCTCGACATAGCCGCGGTCGACCAGGTGCGTCAGGCGGTTCGTCATCGCCGCACTACCGATCATCGTGCGCTGGATCAGCTGCGCGGGGCTCAACTCGTGCGGCTCGTCGGCCCGGCGGAGCGCCGCGAGCACGTCGAACTCCCACGACGCCAGGCCCGCGGTCGCGAACGCGCCGGCGCGGATGCGCCCCAGCCGGATCGAGACGCGCCGCAGTCGCGACATCACCTCGAGGGGGGTCACATCGACGTCGGGGAGCCGCCGCGCCCACGCATCGATGAGCACATCCACCTCGTCCGGGCCCTGTTCCTCCACACCACGACGCTATCGACACCTGCGCGAACCGGGGTCGCGGCGACGCGGTCCGTCGGCGAAATCGCTCAGCGCAGCACGGTGATCGTGGCGGATGCCGCATCCCACCGCCGCAGCGTGGTGCCGGTCCCGGCGATCGGCGGCCCGATCAGCGCGAGGGCGTCCGGGAGGGCGTCCAGTCGGAGCCGGCGCGCCAGACTCACGTGCGGTGTCCAGTCCGCCGCCGCGGTGTGCGGCAGGTCCTCTCCGGATCCCGCGGCGGTGTGCACCGCCGTGTGCAGGGCGCGGAG
The DNA here is from genome assembly GCF_040687315.1 of Microbacterium sp. NPDC064584. Classification (NCBI taxonomy): domain Bacteria; kingdom Bacillati; phylum Actinomycetota; class Actinomycetes; order Micrococcales; family Microbacteriaceae; genus Microbacterium; species Microbacterium sp. NPDC064584. The sequence continues at coordinate 161,996 of NZ_JBFBMZ010000010.1, forward strand.
TTCGTCGCTCGGCTCGACGCGCCAGGCCAGCACCCCGCGGTCGCCGTGGGCGAAGACGACGGGTTCGGCGAGCGTGACCGAGACCGGGAGCGTCGCCGCCGCGCGCGCGAAGGCGGCGCGGGGGGCGTCGAGGGTCGGCCGGGCGAGCAGCGTGAGGTGCGGGCGATTGCTCGGGGACGTGTGCGCTCCGAGGCTCGACATGCCGGCATCCGCGAGCGCCCGCCAATCGGCCCGGACGCGCGCGTCGGTCGCGTCATCGAGCACGAGCTCGATGCTCACCACGTCGGCCATGCCGCTCCTCCCGAGCCCTCCCGATGTCGGAGGCGCGGGAGTAGCCTGGCACCCTCGGCCGGAGAAAGGGAATCCCGACCGAGATGGCCGACTGGCACCCGATCCTCGCCGCGGTGGAGGGCCCCACCGGAACGTGGCGGCTCGTCGACCCGCAGGGTCGGGAGTACGGGCGGGTCGAGTTGCGCCGCGTGCGGACGCGGCGAGCGGATGCCGCTCCCCCGGCGTCCGATGCGGTCATCCCGCAGCCGGAGGACGTGGCGCGCTACCGCGCGGTGTGGGGCGACGAGCTCCTCGGCTGGGCGACGACGCTGCGTCACGCGTGCGAGAGGGTGCACGGTGCATACGTGCGCGCGCACGGTCCGGTCCCCTTCGCGGGGTACCCCGATCTGCGCCCGCGGGGTGCCGAGGTCGACGAGTTCGCGGCGCGCCGCCACCGCGGATCCCGGTGACCGTCATCCGCACTGAGCCTCAGGTCGCGGCATCCCACCATTCGAGGACCCGCGTCGCCTGCAGCGTGAGCCATCGCGACGGCTCCCCCTCGGGCACATCCACGTCGAACCAGGTGCGTCCGGCGAGCGGGGTCGTCTGCAGCCATCGCCCGTCGGGCGTGCGGGCGGCGCGGACGACCTCGATCGCCTCCGCGAGCCGCGCGTCGGGCGGTGTGCCCTCGTGGAGAGACACCTCGCGGAAGTGATCGAGCGCCGCGAGCGCGCTGTACCGGTGCCGGTTCGGGGACACGAAGCGATGCACGAACTCGCCCACGGACTCCCCGGTGCTCGCCCGGAACATCAGCCGCCGCGAGAGCAGGTACTCCTCACCGCCGTGGCGGGCTTCGCGCAGACCCGTGTCGCCGGTGAGCTTCTCGTAGGCGAGCATTCCGCGCACCGCGTTGAGGGTCGAGTGGAACGACGAGCGCACCGAGTCGCCCTCTTCGGCCTCGCAGTTCCAGCCCCCGTCTTCGAGTCGGTGCGCGGGGAACCACGCGGCGAGCTGCGACACGTCGGCCCCGAGCCACGCGCCGGCCGCCAGCGTGTACGAGTTGATGCACACGTCCACCTCGCCACCCCAGTACGGCAGGTCGTCGTACTCCCACCGCGAGTTCGCGGCGAGCTTCTCGGCGGTGCCGGCGAGCTCCGACGCGTCCACCCCCCACTCGCGCAGGTCCTTGAGGACCCAGGTCGTCGCGACCCACGGCTGCCCGGGTTCTTGAGCCTCCGGACTGTCGAAGAAGCCCGCGGGGAAGAACGCGCCGCCCGCCCACTGCCCGTCGGCGCCCTGTTCGGCCAGCAGTCGGGCGCCGAACCCCTCCGACGCGACGCGCGCTCGCGTCGCCTCCCAGACCGCGGGGTCGGCCCCGGCGAGATCGCGCTCGACCTGCCAGCGGAGGGCGGGGTCGGAGTCGAGGAGCCAGTCGAGTGTGCGCGCGTCAGTCACCATGGCCGCACGATAGCCCTCATCGCCGACACCCGGTCTCAGCGCAGCCGCCGGCGGTACACCGCCATCGCGACGAGGTACGCGGCGATCAGGATGCCGACGCACCAGGCCAGTGCCACCCAGATCTCGCTCCCGACCGGCTGCCCGGTGAACAGCGCGCGCAGCGTGTTGACGATCGGAGTGACCGGCTGGTTCTCGGCGAACCACGCCACCGGTCCGGGCATCGACGCGGTGGGCACGAACGCCGAGCTCAAGAACGGCAGGAAGATCAGCGGGTACGAGAACGCGCTCGCCCCGTCGACCGTCTTCGCGGAGAGCCCCGCGATCACCGCGAGCCAGGTGAGGGCCAGCGTGAACAGGATCAGGATGCCGATCGCGGCGAGCCACGCGAGAGGACCGGCCCCGGTGCGGAAGCCGACCGCGAAGCCCACGCCGATGACGACCGCGAGCGAGACGAGGTTCGCGACGAGCGAGGTGAGCACGTGCGCCCACAGCGCGCTCGAGCGCGCGATGGGCATCGACTGGAAGCGCTCGAAGATGCCGCCCTGCAGATCCATGAAAAGGCGGTAGGCGGTGTAGGCGATGCCGGACGCGATCGTGATGAGCAGGATGCCGGGCAGCATGTAGTCGATATAGGACGCGGCGCCGGTGTCGATCGCCCCTCCGAAGACGAAGACGAACAGGAGCATGATCGCGACGGGCGTGACCGCGGTCGTGATGATCGTGTCAGGGCTGCGCAGGATGTGGCGCAGCGACCGCCCGGTGAGGGTCGCCGTGTCGGCGGCGAAGTGGGCGCTCATCGCCCTTCCTCCGTCTCGTGGTGAAAGCGCGGGGATGAATCAGCACGTCGGGCCTGCTTCGCGTCACTGGAGGCCGGAATCTCCCCGGGCTTTGACACCCCTGCCTGGTCACCGACGATCGCGAGGAAGATCTCCTCGAGCGTCGGCTGCTTCTGGACGTACTCGACCTGCGGTGGCGGCAGGAGGGCGGTCAGTTCGGCGAGCGTGCCGTCGACGATGATGCGCCCCTCGTGGAGGATCGCGATGCGGTCGGCCAGGTGCTCGGCCTCGTCGAGATACTGCGTCGTCAGCAGCACCGTGGTCCCCGCGTCCGCCAGCCGGCGAACGGTCTGCCACACCTCGATCCGCGCCTGCGGATCCAGGCCCGTCGTCGGCTCATCCAGGAAGATCACCGGAGGATCGCCGATCAAGCTCATCGCGATGTCGAGGCGGCGGCGCATGCCGCCGGAGTACGTGCCGGCGCGCCGGCGCGCGGCATCCGTCAGCGCGAAGCGCTCCAGCAGATCGTCGGCGACCGCGCCCGGCGAGCCGACGTGCCGGAGACGTCCCACGAGGACGAGGTTCTCGCGTCCGGTGAGCATCTCGTCGACAGCGGCGAACTGGCCGGTCAGGCTGATCGCCTCGCGAACGCGGGCGGGCTGCTCCGCCACGTCGATGCCGTCCACCTCGATCACTCCGGCATCCGCTCCCAGCAGCGTCGCGAGGATGCGGATGATGGTCGTCTTGCCGGCGCCGTTCGATCCGAGCAGGGCGAACACGCTGCCCCGCGCGACCTCGAAGTCCACACTCCGCAGGACCGCCACATCTGCGAAGGACTTCTGCAGTCCGTGGACCCGGATGGCGGCATCCGCGATCACGGCTCTTCCTCCGCTTCGATCCGCCGGATGGTCTCGGTCAGGCGCGCCCGCTCCTTGTCGATCCACCGCTTGCCGGTGTACGCGGCCGCGAAGGCGTCGGCGAACTCCACCGGATCCTCGCCGACGATCGCGGTGACCGGCGTCTGATCGGCGGCCGCCCGCTCCCACAGATCGGCGAAGTCGTGCAGCATCGTCATCATGACGGCCGGGTCGCCGTCCACGATGCCGCCGTTGTACATGAAGTAGCGCTCGAACGACGCGGCCGCCGTCTGGTACGGCTCGGGAAGCGCCTTCACACGGGCTCGGTACCGCCGCCATTCCTTCTTGTCATCGAGCGATCCGGTGATCACCTCGAACCACTTGGCAGCCATGTCACACCTCTCTGTCGCGGAGCCGATCGATACGGGTCTGGAGGAAGCTCCACGTCTTCCAGAACTCGGTGAGCTGAGCGCGTCCGTGCGCGTTCAGCGAGTAGACCTTTCGGGGCGGTCCCTTCTCGGAGGGGACTTTCTCGACGTCGACGAACCCGCGCTGCTCGATGCGGATCAGCAGGGCGTAGACCGTCCCCTCGACGAGGTCGGTGAAGCCCTCGTCGCGGAGTCGCGCCGTGATCTCGTAGCCGTATGCGGGCCGATCGGCGAGCACCGCGAGCACGATGCCTTCGAGCGTGCCCTTGAGCATCTCGGTCATCTGACTGGCCATGCCGTCCCACCTACCCTGTGTCGCTGACTACCGGTACAAAGTAACACTGAGTACCGGTACTACGCAACACTGAGTACCGGCGCGTGTGTCGGTGTGTTTCACGCCCGCACGCCGCAGGCCTCGGGAGTGAATTAGCGTCGAAGACATGACCGGTTCCGCGGCCAGCCGCCCCCACGATCCCGACCACGCTCCCGCACGGAGCCTGGGCGCGTCGGCCACGGCCGACGAGTTCAAGGCCCTCTTCCGCGGTCACCCGGGCGGCATCGCCGTGATCACCGCGTTCGGCGAGCACGGGCCGGTGGCGCTCACCGCGTCCTCCGTGTCGTCGGTGAGCGCGGACCCGCCTCTGCTCATCTTCTCGGTGTCGGCGATCTCGTCGGCGACGCCCGCGATCGCCGCGGCGGAGTCGATCGTCGTTCACCTGCTCGACGCGGACGACATCGACGTCGCGCGGCTCGGCGCGCAGAGCGGGGTCGACCGCTTCGCCGATGCGACCGCCTGGACGCGGCTGGCCACCGGCGAGCCGGTCTTCCACGGCGTGCGGGCGTGGGCGCGCTGCGCGATCGTGAGCCGGATGGATGCCGGGAGCTCCACCGTCATCGCCGCTCAGGCCCTGCAGATCAACATCGAGCGCGACGTCGAGCCCGGGCATCACGGCAACGCCCTGGTGTACCACAACCGCCAGTGGCACCGCCTGGGCGAGCACTCCCGCCTGGACTGATCCTCCGCCCCCGACGCGGGGCTATCGTCTTCGTGTGACCGATCCCGCCCTGCACCGCCACACCGACTACGGCGCCGAGAGCCTCGATGAGAGCGACGTCGGATCCGACCCGATCGAGCAGTTCGAGTCGTGGCTCCTCGAGGCCGCGGACCGCGGCGTCTACGAGCCGAACGCGATGGTCGTCGGCACGATCGGCGAAGACGGCACTCCCTCCAGCCGCACCGTGCTGCTGCGGGCGGTGGATGCCGAGGGCTTCGTCTTCTACACCGACCGGTCCTCGCGCAAGGGCCGTGCCCTCGCGGCGCACCCGGTCGCGACCCTGCTCTTCCCCTGGTACACGCTGCACCGCCAGGTGATCGTCACGGGCGAGGTCTCGCGCGTGGACGATGCCGAATCCGACGCCTACTGGGCGACGCGCCCGCACGGGTCGCGCCTCGCGGGGACGGCGAGCGCGCAGTCGCAGCCGATCTCTTCGCGCACGGAGCTCGAGGCGCGCGTGGCCGCGCTGGAGGAGCAGTATCCGGAGGGTACTGACGTCCCCCGCCCCGAGCGGTGGGGCGGCTACCGGGTGCGCCCGTCGCGCGTGGAGTTCTGGCAGGGCCGCAGCTCGCGCCTGCACGACCGGATCGTCTTCATCCGGCGTCAGGACGGCTGGGACGTGGAGCGGCTCCAGCCCTGAGCGGCTTCAGGGTCGGCCGTCATCCACCCACCGTGAGTGCGCCTTCAGTGCGCTGAGCACCGCGCCGCGGATGAGGAAGTACGCGCCGACCACCGCCCCGGCGATCAGGAGCCCGTAGATGACGAGGATGATCAGGTGCCAGCCTGCGAGTCCGGAGAACATCCGTCCACCCTATGACGGGCCGGGCTCGGGCTCGTCGAACGCCCGCCGCAGATACCGCGGTGCCTCCGCGCGCCACGCGTCGATCACGAGCTCGCGCAGGTGCTCATCGTCGATCGCCCCGAGGCGGAACGCCACCTTGGGCTCGCACCACGCCGTGGTCGTGCGCAGGAAGACCTCGGGCGCCATCTCCACCAGTGCGAGCGCGTCGACGCGGTCAGCGACCTTCACCGCGACGACCGGCTCGGAGGCGATGATCGCCCGCATGTCCGCGGGGATGCTGGGCCACGGGTGAACCTCCCAGGCGAACGGCCGATTGCGCACGAACCACGATGCGCCGCTCGTGCGCTCGCGCTCCTCAACACCGGGCAGTCCCGCGACGGCACGACGGATGTGCTCGATCGTCGCCATGACCCCACGGTACGACCGGCCACCGACACCGCGGCGGCGGTCACCGATACGGGTTCGCGGTCTCGCCGCCGTCGGCATCCGCGGTCCCGGCGAAATGCCCGCGATCCCACGCGTCGCCGAGCGCCTCGAGGTCGCGCGCGAGCGCGTCGCGGCGGGCCGGACGACCGGTGAGACCGAGGATCACCGGTCGCTCGGGGTCATCGCCCTCGAAGTCGACCCACACCTCCGCCCCCTCCGCAGGGTCGTGCGCGGCGAACGCCGCGAGAGGGAACACCCGCGCCGCCCACACGTCGACACCCGTGCCGAGCCGCACCTGAACCCGGTCGCCGCCCTCCGGGTCCGTCGTCGACACCACAATTGCGCGCTGGATCGCCATGCGGACACGCTAGCGCGACCGGTCTCGAGGACCGCGCGTGCACAACTCCTCAGATTCGCGGCGAAATCGGTCCATGAGGTGCCTTTCGACCCGCCGACGCAACGGAACGGAGGAGTTGTGCACGCCGCAGCCGGAACAGCGCCGTGCAAGACTGAGCCGATGCTCCCCCGCATCGCCGCCCTGCTCGCCTGCGCGCTGTTCCTGACCGGGTGCAGCCTCCTCGGCACCGCGCCGTCGCCCGTGACGACCTATACCGACGCCACCGGCGAGAGCGTGACCGTGGATTGGGCGGACTACCCCGCCGCATCCTGGATCGACGGCGAGCTGCTGCTCGAGGCCCCCGACGAGAAGGAGCTCGAGCCGACCGCGCGCGGTCTGGTCGCCGCGGTGAACGACGCGATCGCCGAAGCCACCGGCATCCGTCTCGAGCCGCTGAGTTCCGAGTCGACGTGGTTCGACGAAGACAACTCCTACCCGCAGCAGGGCAACGGCTACGGAGGCGAGTCGATGCTGACGACGATCAACTGCTGCGAGCTTCAGGCCGACCGGGTGCCGCCGCAGGGCGAATGGCAGGCCGTCGTGGATGCCGCGTCCCGCGCCGCAGCCGAGTTCGGGTTCGGGCCGCTGCGGTTCGATGAGATCGACGGGGACTGCAACGGTCGAGAAGGGTGCTGGCTGTGGAGCGCGACCGCCACGGATGGCGTGCAGTGGCTGGCCCTGTCGATCAGTGACGCGGAGCGGGATCCGAGCGGCCAGGCGCAGAAGGACGTCGAGCAGTTCGGCTGGCCGCCGCGCACGGTGTCGATCAGCTACGGCGCCACGGTCGTGCGCGCGGGCGCGAAGGTCGGGTTCGCCGAAGCGATGCAGCCGTTCCTCGGGCTCGAGCGGCCGGCCGCGACCACGTCCGATTGACGACCGGCGATCAGCGGAGCACCTCGGTGCTCACAACTCCTGCATTCGGCAGCTGAGACACGGCTGGACGGACCGATTCGGCCCATTCCGCGACGGATTGCGGGAGTTGTGAACAGCGACCCGCGCCTACGGCAACCGCAGGCCGGCCATCCCGCCGTCCACTGCGAGCAGTGTGCCGGTCGTCGAGGACGACAGCGGCGAAGCGAGGTACACGATCGCGTGCGCGACCTCCGCCGCGCTCACCAACCGCCCCATGGGCTGACGCGCACGCAGAGCGGATGCCGCCGCCTCGCGATCATCCGCGGCGTCCAGCAGCCGCCCCACCCAGGGAGTGTCCGCCGTGCCCGGAGTGACCGCGTTCACCCGGATGCCCTCGCGGACGTGATCAGCGGCCATCGCCAGTGTCAGCGCCGACACCGCACCCTTGCTCGCGGAGTACAGCGCCCGGTTGGGCACGCCGACGGTCGCGACGACCGACGAGGTGTTGACGACCGCCGCGCGAGCGGAGCGTCGCAGATGCGGCAGCGCCGCGCGGGTCACCCGCGCGATCCCGACGACGTTGACATCGAGCACCCGGTGCCACTCGTCGTCGTCGTTCGCCGACACGTCGCCGGCCGCGCCGATGCCCGCATTGTTGATCACGATGTCCAGGCCCCCGAAATGCGCGGCGACCGCGTCCACCGCGATACCGACCTGCCGCGCGTCGGTCACGTCCGCCTCGACCGCGAAGTGGGGCCCGCCGGCGACGTCGCGGTCCAGCACCGCGACTCGCGCGCCGCGCTCGGCGAGCAGCGCCGCGACGGCCTCGCCGATGCCGCTCGCACCGCCCGTGACGACCGCGATCGCCCCGTCGAATTCCGTCATGGCCAGTCCTCCCGAACCTCAGTGCGACTCGCGTGCGACATCCGGGCCGCTGAATCCGACGAGGAAGTCGAGATCCGCGCCGGTGTCGGCCTGCATGACGTGATCGACGTACAGCCGGGCCCAGCCGCGCACCGGGGCGGCGTAGGCGGCTTCGGTCGACGCGCTCGCCCGACGCTCGGCGAGCTCCTCATCGCTCACGGCGACATTCAGCATCCGATTCTCGACGTCGACCGTGACGAGGTCTCCGGTGCGGATGACCGCGAGCGGCCCACCCGCCGCGGCCTCCGGGGCGACGTGCAGGATCACCGTTCCGTACGCCGTGCCGCTCATTCGCGCATCGCTGATGCGCACCATGTCGCGCACGCCCTGCGCGAGGAGCTTCTGCGGCAGGGGCATGTTGCCGACCTCCGGCATGCCCGGGTAGCCCTTCGGCCCGCAGCCGCGGAGGACGAGGACGGAATCGGCGGTGACGTCGAGGTCGGGGTCGTCGATGCGCGCGCGCATGTCCTCGATCGAGTCGAAGACGACGGCCGGTCCAGTGTGCTGCAGCAGCTCAGGCGTCGCAGCGGCGGGCTTGACGAGGGCGCCGCGCGGAGCGAGGTTGCCGCGCAGCACCGCGATGCCGGCATCCGCCATGAGGGGCTCCTCCCGCGGACGGATGACGTCCGCGTCGTACACCGGCCGGTCGTCGAGGTAGTCCACGAGCGGGCGGCCGGTGACCGTGATCGGATCGGCGCGCAGCAGGTCGCGCACCTGCGCGAGCACGCCGAGCACTCCCCCGGCGCGATAGAGGTCGTCCATCAGGTACGCGCCGCTCGGCTGCAGGTTGGCCATGACCGGCACTCCCGCGCCGGTCGCGTCGAAGTCGTCGAGGGTGAGGTCGACGCCGAGCCGTCCCGCGATCGCGAGGAGGTGCACGACCGAATTGGTCGATCCGCCGACCGCCGCGACCGCGACGATCGCGTTGAGGAACGCCTCCCGCGTCATGATCCGGCTCGGGGTGCGCTCGGCGGCGACCATGTCGACGATGAGCTTCCCGGTTTCGTGCGAGAGGGCGAGAAGCCGCGCATCGGCGGCGGGCGTGCCGGCGAACCCGGGGATCGTCATGCCGAGCGCCTCGGCGACGACGGCCATCGTGGATGCCGTTCCCATCGTGTTGCAGTGACCCTTGCCGCGGATCATGGACTGCTCGGACGCGAGGAACTGCGCGCCGGTGATCTCGCCCGCGCGCGCCTCTTCGCTCAGTCGCCAGACGTCCGTGCCGCAGCCGAGCGCCTGCCCGCGGAAGTACCCGGTCATCATCGGTCCACCCGGGACGACGACGGCGGGGATGTCGACGGATGCCGCTGCCATGAGCAGTGCGGGAATCGTCTTGTCGCAGCCGCCGAGCAGCACGAGCCCGTCGATCGGGTTGGCGCGGAACATCTCCTCCATCGCCATCGCCGCCATATTGCGCCAGAGCATCGCGGTGGGCTTGACCTGCGTCTCGCCGAGCGAGACGACGGGCAGGTTGTACGGCACGCCGCCGGCGGCCCACACCCCGTGCTTCACGCTCTCAGCGACCTCGTTCAGGTGCATGTTGCACGGCGTGAGATCGGACGCGGTGTTCGCGATCGCGATCTGCGGCTTCGTGCCGTCGAGCGCGTCTTCGGGGTTCCCGCGCCGCATCCACGCGCGGTGGATGTAGGCGTTGCGGTCGTCTCCCTCGTACCACTCGGCACTGCGGAGGCGGCTCATCGGCGACCCTGACGTGGCATCTTTGCTTTCCATCAATTCGAACGCTGCACTAACATTCTGAATCATGCCATGCGCGACCGCTTCCTCCCAAGGTCTTCGATGACCCTGCGCGCGGTCCCCGCGACCGACGCGGCATACGAGTTGGCCGAGGGCGTCATCTGGGACGACCGCGCCGAGCTCGTCCGCTGGGTCGACATCAACGCGGGGCGCGTGCTGCGCGGGTCGCTCCGCGGCGAGCGCATCGTCGACATCGCCGCGACCGACCTCGGGCAGAGCGCCGGCGCCGTCGCCCTCACCGAGGACGGCGGTCTGCTGGTCGCGGCGGCCCGCGGACTCGCGGTGATCTCCTCTGACGGCGCCGTGTCGTTCGGTCCCGATCTGCTCGGTGGCCGCCGCGACGTCCGCCTGAACGACGGCGCGGTCGACCTGCAGGGCCGGTTCGTCGTGGGGACCCTCGCCCTCGGCGCGGAGACCGGCGACGAAGTGCTCTTGCGCATCTCACCCGACGGCACGGTCGAGACACTGCGGAGCGGCATCCGCCTCTCCAACGGCGTCGCCTTCTCCCCCGACGGCGGCACGGTCTATCACATCGACACCCTCGCGAACACGATCTCGCGCCACTCGTACGGCGACGGCGCGTTCGATGACGACGAACAGTGGATGCCGATCCTCTGCGACCTCCCCCACTGCCCCGACGGCCTCACCGTGGACGCCGAGGGGATGCTGTGGGTGGCGCTGTGGGGCGGCGCGAGCGTGCGCCGTCATGCCCCCACCGGCGAACTGCTCGAAGTGGTGCAGGTCGATGCCGCCCAGGTCTCGTGCCCGGCGTTCCTCGGCCCCGTGCTCCGGAGACTCGGGATCACGACCGCCCAGGAGGGTCTCGCGAGTTGGCCCGATCAGGCCGGCGCCCTGTTCACCGCCGACGTCGGCGTCGCGGGACTCCCCGTGCCGCGCTGGCGCGGCAGCACGACCACGCCGTACTGGCAGAAAGCAGAGCAATGAGACTCGTCCGCCTCGGCCCCGCAGGGTCGGAGATCCCCGCCGTCCTCGTCGACGACGACACGTTCGTCGACGTCTCCGACGTCACTGCCGACTTCGACGAGGCCTTCTTCGGCTCGGGGGCGCTCGCGACACTCGGCGATGTCGTCGCCGCGAAGGTCGCCGCGGGAGCCACCCAGCCCGTGGCCGGTCGCCGGTTCGGGGCGCCGTTCGCGCGCCCCCATCAGATCCTCTGCATCGGCCTGAACTACCGCGACCACGCCGCCGAGACCGGGCAGGCCGTGCCCGAGGAGCCGATCCTCTTCACGAAGTCGCCGAACACGCTGATCGGACCGGACGACGACGTGCAGATCCCGCGGGGGTCGCGCAAGACCGACTGGGAGGTCGAGCTCGGGATCGTGATCGGCCGGCACTGCTCCTACCTCGCCGACGAGGCCGAGGCGGCCGAAGCCATCGCCGGGTATGTGCTCGTGAACGACATCAGCGAACGCGAGTGGCAGATCGAGCGGGGCGGGCAGTGGTCCAAGGGCAAATCGGCCCCGACGTTCAACCCCGCAGGCCCGTACCTGGTGACCCCCGACGAGGTCGGCGACGTGCTCGACCTCGCCATGCGGCTCGAGATCGACGGGGTCGTCCGGCAGAACGGGTCGACCGCGACGATGATCTTCAGCCCGGCGTACATCGTGCACTACCTGAGTCAGTTCCTCGCGCTCGAGCCGGGCGACCTGATCAACACGGGCACGCCGCCGGGGGTCGGGCTGGGCCTGAAGCCCCCGGCCTACCTGCACGGCGGCGAGACGATGACCCTGTCGATCCAGCGGCTCGGCACCCAGACGCAGCGCGTGATCGCCGACCCGACCGCGGCCGGCTGATGCGCGCGCTCGTCGTCACAGCGCCACGCGAGGCGGCGGTGCGCGAGGTGCCCGACCCGGTCCCGGCTGCCGGCGAGCTTCTCGTCGACGTCGAGCGCGTGGGCATCTGCGGCACCGACGTCGAGCTGTACACGGGCGAGATGGCCTACATCGAGCAAGGTCACACGCACTTCCCGCTGCGGCTCGGCCACGAGTGGACCGGCCGGGTGACCGGCGTCGGCGACCCCGCCGACGAGGCCTGGATCGGCCGGCGCGTCACGGGCGACACGATGCTCGGCTGCGGGCAGTGCCGCTTCTGCCGCGCGGGCGTTCACCACGTGTGTCCTGACCGGTTCGAAGTCGGCATCCGCGACGGCTGGCCGGGGGCGCTGGCCGAGAAGCTCTTGATCCCGACTCGCTTCGCGTACCGGATCCCGGAGAACGTGAGCGTGACCGCGGCCGCGCTCGTGGAACCGGGCGGCAACTCGCTCCGCGCCGCCCGGGCGGCGAGCATCTCGTCCGGCGACGCGGTGCTCGTGCTGGGCTCGGGGACGATCGGACTGCTCGCCGCGCAGTTCGCCCTCGCCGCCGGTGCGGAGGTGCACGTCGGCGGAGTGCGCGAGGGCTCGCTCGCGCTGGCCCGCTCGCTCGGCGTGCCGCACACGTGGCAGCTCGACGAGCTCGAGGGATCGGCATCCGATCGGTTCGACGCGGTCATCGAGGCGACGAGCAACCCGGCGATGCCCGCGCTGGCGGTGCGTCTCGCGCGGCCCGCCGGACGCGTCGTCTACATCGGTCTCTCATCGACACCGAGTCTCGTCGACACCCGCGACATCGCCCTGAAGGACATCACGGCGGTCGGCATCCTCTCCGCCTCTCCGGGCCTCGCCGGGGCGATCGCGCACTTCGCGGACGGGTCGGTGGTGCCTGATGCGATCGTGAGCGAAGTGGTCGCGCTCGAGGACGTTCCGTCGCGCCTCGAGGGTCGACGCGGAGCGGATGCCGGGTCGGGTCCGAAGGTGCACGTCGACCCTCGGCTCCTCCCGTGACCGATCGTCTCGTCGGGGCCGACCGCGTGATCGCGGTGCTGACCGAGCTCGCCGAGCACCCCGCCGGTGTCACGCTCGACGAGCTCGCGAGCACGCTGCAGAGCCCCAAGCCGACCGTGCACCGGGCCCTGGCGACGCTGCGCCGCGCCGGACTCGCCGACACGATCGGGCGGGGGGTGTACATCCTCGGCGACGAATACCTGCGGCTGGCGTTCCGCAACCTCGACGGACGGCCCGAGATCGCGCGCATGCAGCCGCTCCTCGAGGATCTCGCGTCCCGGTTCGGCGAGACGGCGCACTACGCGGTGCTGTCCGGCAGCGACATCGTGTATCGGGCCAAGATGGACCCGCCGCAGGGCGCCGTGCGGCTCACCTCGGTGATCGGGGGGCGCAACCCGGCCTATCGCACCGCAGTCGGGAAGGTCCTGCTGAGCTCGCGGGTGCGCGACGTGGACGATCTGACGGCCGTGTTCGGTGCGTTCCCCCTCGAGCAGAAGACCCCGCACACGCTCACCACCGCAGACGCACTGCTCGCCGAGCTGGAGGCGACCCGCGCACGCGGCTTCGGCATCGACGACGAGGAGAACGAGGTCGGCATCGCCTGCGTCGCCGTGCCCGTGGTCCTCGACGGCTCCGCGGTGCCGACCGGCGCGGTCAGCGTGAGCGCGGTGCGGTTCCGCTGCCCCCTCGAACGACTCGTGGATGCCGTGCCCGAGATCCGGCAGGCGATCACCGACCGGCTCGGGCCGGCCGCGCTCGGGTAGACCGACTGGTCGCGTCCATGTCGCCGCCCGGTGCGACGATGCCCCCCAAGGGCGGACGAACACGGAGGGCGTCATGCGGGGCGAGGCGACCGTGCTGCACGCCGACCTCGACGCGTTCTACGCCTCGGTCGAGCAGCGCGACGCACCCGAGCTCCGCGGGCGGCCGGTGATCGTCGGCGGCGGGGTGGTGCTTGCGGCGAGTTACGAGGCCAAAGCCCGCGGCGTGCGCACCGCGATGGGCGGGCGCCAAGCCCGCGAGCTGTGCCCCGACGCGATCGTCGTTCCCCCGCGGATGGACGCGTACTCGCAGGCGAGCAAGGACGTCTTCGAGATCTTCCGCGACACGACTCCACTGGTCGAGGGCCTCTCGATCGACGAGGCCTTCCTCGAGGTCGGGGGTCTGCGCCGGCTCGTGGGCAGCCCCGAGCAGATCGCCGCGCAGCTGCGCGCACGCGTGCGGACCGAGGTCGGGCTGCCGATCTCGGTCGGCGTGGCACGCACGAAGTTCCTCGCGAAGGTCGCGAGCGCCGTCAGCAAACCCGACGGGCTCCTCGTGGTGGAGCCCGATCGCGAGGCGGAGTTCCTCCTGCCGCTGCCGGTCGAACGGCTCTGGGGAGTCGGCGCCGTGACCGCCGAGAAGCTGCACAGGTTCGGCATCCACACCGTCGGTGAACTCGCGGAGCTCGAGGCGGCGACGGCCGAACGGATGCTGGGCCGGGCCGCCGGCGCGCACCTGCACGCGCTCGCCCGGTTGCGCGACCCGCGTCCGGTCGACACGACGCGGCGCCGGGGATCGATCGGCTCGCAGCGCGCGCTCGGATCCCGGCCCCGCACGCCGGAAGAGCTCGATGTGTTCCTGACGCAGATCGTCGACCGGCTCGGCCGGCGCCTGCGCGAGAAGGAGCGCGTGTGCCGGACGGTCGTGCTGCGGCTGCGCTACGGCGACTTCGCGAAGGCGACGCGGTCGAAGTCGCTGCGGATGCCGACCGATCGCACCTCCGTGCTGCTCATGGTGGCGCGGGGGCTGCTCGCCGCCGCGGAGCCGGTGATCGCCGAGCGCGGCATCACGCTCATCGGCATCTCGCTGTCCGGGCTGGGTCGCGCCGCCGAGGTTCCGCCGGAGCTCCCGATCGACTGGGAGGACGGCTCGCGCCTGGACACGGCGCTCGACGCCGTCCGGGATCGGTTCGGGTCGGCATCCGTCGCCCGCGCCGCTCAGCTCGGAAGGGATCCCGGCTGGTCGACCCCGGTGCTGCCCGAGCACGAGTGACCGCCTCGGCCGCGCGGGGGTCAGCCCGCCCCGATCTCGCCGATCCCTCCGTGCCGGCGCCAGTCGGTGGCCTCGTAGTGCTGCGGGGCAAGACCCTCGGGCTCACCACCGCGCGCCTGCCGCGTGTCATAGGACTCGCGCGCGGGCCGGAAGAACTGCCGGATCCGGGCGAACAGCGTGGGCTTGTGGCTCATGGGGCGAGCCTAGGCGCCGTGGTCGCGCGCGTGCAGAACTGCGTCGATGTGCAGGATCACGGATGACGCGGGGCTGCGGTCTCCGTCATCGTGCACATCTCCGCTTTTCTGCACGCACGCTCTCCCGGCGGCCACAGCCCGTCGTCGAGGATCACGTCGACGCCCGCGCGCAGCAGCTCGAGCACATGCTCGTACAGCGCGCGCTGCAGCCGTTCGTGGAACTCGCCGTCCGTATGCGGCGCGCCGAGTCTCGCCTGCCAGTCATCGGTGGCGATGCGGGTGCCGCGTCCCTCGTCTTCGAGCCGGCGGGCGACCGTCGTCTTGCCGGCACCCGGCGGACCGCAGAACAGCGTCAGCGTTGCGCTCATGGTCTCAGTCTGCTCCGCCCGAGATCGGCAAGACTGAACACCTGACGACGGGAGAACCGATCATGCCCCTGCCTCTGACCTCCGAGCAGCTGGACGCGGCCATCGCGGCCGAGTCGTTCTCGGGCGTGCTCACGATCGACGTCGGCGCCGAACGCACGCTCGAGCGGTGCGAAGGGTTCGCCCACCGTGCCCTGGGCGTCCCGAACACCCCCACCACGCGGATCTCCGCCGCCAGCGGCAGCAAGGGCTTCACCGCGCTGGCGATCATGCGATTGGTCGAAGAAGGCGTGCTCGGCGTCGACGATCCCGTCCGCCCGATCCTCGGTGACGACCTGCCCCTCGTCGACGACGCGGTCACGATCGAGCACCTCCTCACCCACACGTCGGGCATCGGCGACTACCTCGACGAGGACGCCGACGGCGACATCGACGACTACGTCTTCTCCGTGCCGCTGCACACCCTCGCCGAGACCGAGGGCTTCCTCCCCGCGCTGGAGGGCTTCCCGCAGAAGCTCCCGCCCGGCGAGCGCTTCGCCTACTGCAACGGCGGCTACGTGATCCTCGCCCTCATCGCCGAGCGCGTGAGCGGTCGCGGCTTCCACGAGCTCGTCCAGACCGAGGTCTGCGACCGCGCGGGCCTCATCGGCTCGGCCTTCCTGCGTTCGGACGACCTCCCCGCGGATGCCGCGCTCGGCTACCTCGACGAGACCGGCGACCGCACGAACGTGCTGCACCTGCCCGTCCGCGGCAACGGCGACGGCGGGATGTTCTTCACCGCAGACGACCTGCACCGGTTCTGGAACGCGCTGGTGGACGGGCGGATCGTGTCACCCGAGACCCTGGCCGAGATGACCCGACCCCGGTTCGACGTGCCCACCGAGCACAAGCGCTACGGGATGGGGTTCTGGCTCGGTCGCCGCTCGTCCTCGCTGATCCTGGAGGGCTACGACGCCGGGGCGTCGTTCCGGTCGACCCATGATCCCGAAACGGGCACGACGGTCACCGTGCTCGGCAACACCTCCGAGGGCGCCTGGCCGGTGATCTTCGCCCTCGCCGACGCGATGGACGGCACGACGAAGGGGAAGTTCCCCGACGAGGACTGAGGCGGAGCGGATGCCGCGCGCGCGGCATCCGCGAATCGTCAGCGCCCGGCAGCCCGCTGGCGCCGGCGCTCTTCGTCCCGCGCGGCGGCGACGTCGGGTGTGGGCGCGGATCCGCCCAGGTGCGCCGGCTGCCACCACTGCCCGGCGCCGGAGAGCGGATAGGTCGCCTGCGCGTCATCGAGCAGGGAGACGAGATCGGACCGCAGCGCGGCCGTCGCTGCGACGGGGTCGTCGGCGGTGTCCACGTGGGTGGGCCGCCCGAACGCGATGCGGATCGGCGCCCGGTACGCCTCGCGGAAGCTGGCGCGATGATTCTTGGTCCGGAGGAACTGACCGCCCCAGACGACCACCGGGATGACCGGAACTCCGGCGGCCGCCGCCATCCGCACCGCTCCCGTCTTCAGTTCACGGACGGTGAACGACGCGCTGACACCCGCCTCAGGGAAGACCCCGAGAAGCTCCCCGTCCTGCAGCGCCGTGACGGCGTTCGTGTAGGCGTCCCGACCGGCCCCCATGTCGACGGGGATGTGCCGCATCTTGTTCAGGAGCCAGCCGACGACGGGCTTGTCGGCGGCGCGCTTGGTCACCAGGAAGCGGATCCGGCGTCGGGTTCGCAGCCAGGCCACCCACTCCACCAGTGCGAAGTCCATGTACCCGAAGTGGGTGATCGCGAGGACGGCCGCCCCGGACGATGGGATCGCCTCGGCACCGGTCACCGTCGGTCGCAGCCGCAGCACACCGCCGAAGAGCACCCGACCGGCGCCGACGGCCATCGAATAGATCGGCTCGAATCGACGGCGGGGCTGGGGGGCTGAGCTCATCCCTCGATTATTTCCCGCCCGGAGGCACGCGGGGCGCGTATCGTCCGGATCGCCGAACCCAGTAAGTTGTGCGCAATTGAATTGCGTGCAATTCTTTTGGGATGACCAGCCCGACGCTCGACGAGTTCGTGTGCTTCGCGATGTACTCCGCCTCCCACGCGACCACGCAGGCCTACCGCGAAGTGCTCAAGCCCTGGTCGCTGACGTATCCGCAGTACCTCGCGATGGTCGTGCTCGCGACCGGCGAGCGCACCGTCAGCTCGCTCGGCGAAGAACTGAACCTCGACTCCGGCACCCTCTCCCCGCTCCTGCGCCGCCTCGAGGCGCGCGGACTCGTGCACCGCCGCCGCGACGGCGACGACGAGCGCGTGGTTCGCGTCACCCTGACCGACGAGGGCCGCGCCGTCCACGCCGAGGTCATCGCCGCCGCCGGCTGCCTCGTCCCCGGCTTCGTCGACAGCGGTCGCAGTGTGTCCGACCTCCTCGCGCAGCTGTCCGCGATCGCCGCCAACATGCGGGCGCTCGCCACCGAGCTGCGCGCCTCCGCCTGATCCCTCCGATCCGAAAGGAACCCATGAACGCCCTCTACACCGCTGAAGCCCTCGCCACCGGCGGAGGCCGCAACGGCCACGTCCGCACCGCCGACGGCATCCTCGACACCGATGTGCGCGTCCCGAAGGAGCTGGGCGGCGCCGGCGGCGCACCGAACCCCGAGCTCCTCTTCGCCGCCGGGTACGCGGCCTGCTTCCACAGCGCGCTGCAGAGCGTGGCGCGCGCCCAGAAGACCCAGATCGAGGGCTCGAGCGTCGGTTCGAGCGTCTCGCTGCTGCCCAACGGCGCCGGCGGCTTTCAGCTCGCCGTGACCCTCGAGGTGAACATCCCCGAGATGCCGCTCGACCTCGCCCAGCAGCTGGCGGATGCCGCCCACCAGGTGTGCCCCTACTCCAACGCCACGCGCGGCAACATCGACGTCACGATCAGCGTCGTCGACGACTGAGTCCACGGCAACGCCTCCCCCGCCGGGCCCGCGCCCGGCCGGGGAGGCGTTCTGCGGTCACGCGATGAGTTCGGCGAGCGTGCACGACGGCAGCACGATCCACCCCTCCCGCCGCGCCTGTGCAGCGATCTCGAGCGGCGGCGGCGTGAAGCGCCCGATCGCGGCCGCCCGCGCACCGAGCGCGGCGATCACCGCGTCGAAGGCGTCACCCGACGAGATCATGAGCTCGCCGTGCTCACCGACGTCGAGACCGGATGCCGACGCCAGGAGCCGCGATAGCAGCAGGCGCCGCGCATCGGCGTCGACCCGGTAGCCCCGGGTGTCCAGCCCCCAGGCGCGCAGCGTCGCGCCCGGGTAGACCTCGGCGACCGCTCCCGTCACACCGGACCGGTCGACACGCAGCCCCCGCGCGGCGAGGCGTCCGGTGAGTCCCGCGCAGCGCAGACCCGTGACGCCGAGGCGGTCGGTGGAGACGCTGAGGGGCCAGCGGCCGGTCTGCTCGCGGATCCAGACATCCGTGGCGCGGTAGGCGAGAGAGCGCCGCCAGTCCGCTCCCCCATCGACCGCCGGCGGGCGGTCGGCGTCGGCATGTGCGGACACGAAGTCGACGAAGGCGTCGGGCCAGCCGAGCGCGCAGTCGATGCCGATGCGGGTGGCATTGACGGCGGCATCCGCGATCACTTCGTCGTTCACACCCAGCCGCAGCTCCTCGAGACGAGCGGTCCCGGTCTCCCAGGCGATGACCGCGAGCGCGGTGCGCCGCTCGTCGGCGGCGAGGTCGACACCGGCGGTGCGCATGCGAAGAGGGATCACTCTTAGACGGTACCGACCCGTCGCGACGGGCCTACCCTGAAGGGATGCCGCCCCTCACCTACTCCGAGGTGGGCGCCACCGCAGGCGAGCTCCCGCCCGGGTACCACCACGTCCGGATGCAGCGCGTGATCGGTCGCGGTCGCGAGGTGTTCGAGCGCGCTGCCGACGATCTGCTGGCCGGTGAGGTGCAGCGTCGCGCCGGGGCGCGCGTCGACCTGTCGGACGTGCCGCTCCGAGAAGGGACCCGCGTGGACATGCGGCTCCTGGTCTTCAATATCCCGTGCCTCGTCGTGTGGGCCGAACGCACCGCTACCCTCTGCGGCTTCGCGTACGGGACACTCCCGGGGCATCCCGAGCGCGGCGAGGAGCGTTTCGAGCTGCGGCTTCTGCCCTCCGGCGAAGTGACGTTCCGGATCGTCGCGTTCTCGCGCCCCGGGCGCTGGTTCACGCGGCTCGGCGGTCCGATCGGCCGGTGGGTGCAGCGGCGGATGACCGCCCGCTATCTCCGCACCCTGGGCACCGGCACCTGACCTCGGCCGGTGCCGCGGCGCGGCATCCGTGTCAACCCCTTGGCCTGCACGAGCGCGACCCGCGACGATCGAGTCATTCACCTTTGAGAGGGTGCCCCGCCTCACCAGGCCGGGGCCGGGCGTCATACGTGGGGCACGCATGATCCTCCGGTGCTTCGATGGCAACCAGGTGAACGGCCCCGATCCGCCCGCCCGGATCGGGGCGTCCAGCCGATCAGCAGGGAGACTCGCATGTCGTACACCGTCGGCTACTTCGTGGGGAGCCTGTCCTCCACCTCGATCAACCGCAGGCTCGCCGCAGCGCTGCAGGGCGTCGCGCCGAAGGATCTCGAGTTCGTCGAGATCCCCATCAAGGACCTGCCGCTGTACAGCCCCGACTTCGACGAGGACTTCCCGCCCGTCGCGCAGGATTTCAAGAACGCGATCGCCGAGACGGATGCCGTCCTCTTCGTCACGCCCGAGTACAACCGCTCTATCCCGGGCGCGCTGAAGAACGCGATCGACTGGGCCTCACGGCCCTACGGCGAGAACGCGTTCGACCACATCCCCGCTGCCGTCATCGGCGCCTCGGTCAGCTCGATCGGGACCGCCGTCGCCCAGCAGAGCCTGCGCGGCGTGCTCAGCTACTGCAACGCCCGCCAGATGACCTCGCCCGAGGCCTACATCACGTGGGTCGAGGAGGACTACGCCGACGACGGCTCGGTCACCAACGCCAGCACCGAGGAGTTCCTGCGCGGCTTCATGACGGAGTTCCGCGATCACATCGAGCGCGTGCTGACCGTGCTGCCGCGGCCGGATGCCGATGAGGGCTGACCGGCCTGCGACCGGTCTCGGGCGCTCAGCCGGCTGCTGAGAGACCCGCGGCGACCGCGAATCCGAGGACGGCGAACAGCGCTGCGGCCTTGCCGGCCTTCTGGGTCGCCTCGGGGATCATCGAGCTCACCAACATCACCAGCAGTGCACCGGCCGCGAACCCGTCAACGGCACCCGCGAACGGGTCGCCCACAAGAGCGGAGATGCCGTAGCCGCCGACCGTCGCCAGTGTGCAGACCACCGCGACGACGCTCCAGCCCAGGACGATGGTGCGCGCCTTCGTGCCGGCCGACCGCATGTCGGCGGCAGACCCGATCGCCTCGGGGAGGTTCGAGACGAAGATCGCGACCAGCAGAGCGACGCTCACGCCTTTGCCGGCGGCGAGGCCGATCCCCAGCACAGCCTGCTCGGGGATGCCGTCCAGCAAGGCACCCAGCAGCAGCGGCATGCCGGCCGCGGTCTTGCCCGACCGACCACCCAGACGTTCGACTCCTTTGTCGCCGAGATAGAACGCGAGCGCACCGCCCGCCAGTCCGAGGGCAACCGGCAGTCCGCCCGCCACAGAGAGACCGTCCGCCACGAGCTCGAACGAGACGCTGGAGATCAGCGCTCCTGCGCCGAATCCCAGCACCGCGCCGATCACGCGGTCGTTCCACCCGCGCACGACGCCCAGCACCGCGCCGATCACCAGCGATGACGCGGCGACGGCACCCCAGATCAGAGCCCACATCACGGTAGCGACGTTAGCGACAGCGAGAGGATGCGCGTATCGCTTGCGCGCGGCGGCAGCGCGTGATCCGACATGGGGCGGCAGGGCAGTCGTGGGCGAAATCGGTTGTGCAATTTGTCCGTCTCAGCAGTCATGTGTGCCTTTCGGCACATCGATGTCGCCAAATGTCCCTGGAGGGACTCGAATCCAAAAATGCGCGTTTTTGATAGCGGCATCTAGCGGCAAAATCCGCGGAATTACGCGGTTTTTCGAGAGTTCGACTGCATCGCGGAACATCCAAAAACACGTAGATTCAGATGGGATGCGGGCAAATTGGGGTGAGTCCCATAGCGTGGTGTCAATTCCCGCGGGGTTCTCGTCGTCGTAGACGTTGAAGGGCCACCGTGGGATGACCAGTTGTTTCCGGCAA
>NZ_JBFBMZ010000011.1:0-122775 GCF_040687315.1 Microbacterium sp. NPDC064584
GTGGACCAGCTCACCCGGGCGGGCGCGTTCGTATCGGACGGCGGTCTGTTTCGAGGCGCGGATGACCCGGCCGGTCAACGGATCGCATTCCGATAGCCGCGGGACACCGTGTCGACGCAGGATCGCCCCGACCGTCCGAGCGGGGACCCCGGCGGCGGACCCGATCCGGTCCTGACCCTGTCGCAGCTGGACCCGCAGCTGCAGGACCCGTTGCTCGACCTCGACCGGCGTGCGTCGCGGCATGGTTCGCGGTCGGGACGACCGATCCACCAACCCGGCCGCTCCCTCCAGACGGAACCTGGACACCCAACGATGCGCGCACTGACGTGAGATACCCAGCTCTCGTGCGACGTGCGCGACCGGGCGCCCATCGTGCACGACCCGAGTTATCAACAGGGTCCGTCCGTACACATTCAACCGAGCACTACCGTGGGCCATGGGAACCTCCGGGGAGATTAGGGAACGTAAGCACTTCCACTAAGCCCCGGAGGTTCTCCTCAGCGCAACCCCCGAAACGTCACCAACGTCTCAGCCGAGTACATCTAGGCCCGGAGCACGAGATCGTGCGCGACGTAGTAGAGCGCGACGTCGATCTCGTCGAGGGCGACTCCGTGCTTCGCGTGATATGCCCGTCGGTACAGCTCGAGCTGCAGCATCCGCTCCTGCGTCTCGGCGGCTGTGCGCGGCGGAGCGCCCGTCTTCCAGTCCACGATCTCGATGCGTCCGCCGCGGTCTTCGCGCCGGTACACCGCATCGAGCTTGCAGATGATGACGTGCGGCCGTCCGTCCAGCGTGTCCGTCTCGGTGAAGTCGATCTCGGTCTCGACCTCGATCGGTCGCAGCCCACCCCATTCGGACGCGGCGAACGTGGCCTGCAGCGCTGCCAGGAGTGCAGCGTCTGATTCGGGCGAATTCTCTGCCTCGTCTTCGCCATCGGCCTCCCACAGCGCGTCATCGAGAGACCCGGCGGTGCCGACGAGTCCGGACCGGTGCTCGACCCACGCGTGGAAGAGCGTCCCGAGGCGCGTCTGCCGATACGGCCGCTCGGGTAGCGGTCGCGCGAGTTGCGCGACGGTCCCGTTGTAGTCCGAAACGAAGTCCTTGTACCGCGAAGCGGCGATGCGTGTCGGGGCGCCTTCCCGCGGCGGATGCTGACGCGCCTCGCGTTCGGCGAGCAGGAGCGCCGCATCCCGGTCGGGTTCGGCGCGCGGCGCGTCCGAAGCCGCTTCGACGGCGCTCACCGCTCGCCCCACGGCCGCGCGGCGCGCGCCGAGCGGATCGATCGGCCACTGCAGGGCGCGCCGCTCGCCGAGGTACGGATCCTCCCCCGGCTCGTCCTCGGAGACCTCGACCTGGAGCGCAGCGGCGATCTCGTCCCAGAACACGCTCCGCGCCCGCGGGCGCTTCGTCCCGGACCAGTTCGAGCCGCTGAGGAGCAGATGATCACGGGCGCGCGTGACGGCGACGTACGCCAGGCGCCGGTCCTCGGCGAGCTGGCGCGCCCGGTTCGCGGCGGTGAAGTCATCGATCGCGGCCTTGAGGTCCTGCTGCGTGGGCGCGGCATCCCGCTCCCACTGCAGCGCAGGCAGCCAGCGCGCGTCCCCCCGGAAGGAGTAGGGCAGGATGCCGAAACCCAACCAGCCTTTCGTGTCGCGCGGCGCGCTGGGCAGCTCGTCGCGGACGAGCCGGACGACGGCGACCGCGTCCCACTCGAGGCCCTTCGACCCGTGGATCGTGAGCAGCTGCACCACGTCGTCCTCGGGGGGTTCGGTCCGCGGCGCGAACTCATCCCGCTGCTCGGCATGGTCGAGCCAGGCGAGCAGGTTCGCGATCGAGCCCGTCTCGTCGGCCGCGAGGAATCCGTGCAGCTCGTCCACGAACGCGCGCAGCTGCGCCGAGGCGATGCGGGCCGGCCCCCGCGACTCATTGGCGGCCAGCTCGATGTCCAGCCTCAGCTCCAATTCGATGAGTCGAACAAGGTCGGGAACGGGAAGACCCACCGCGCGGCGCAAGCCGCTGAAGACGGATGCCGCCTCCCGCAAGCGCTCGCGCGCGTCTGGAGTGAAGCCCTGCAGCCACCCGTGATCCTCACGGTGACGCAGGAAGAAGTCCAGAGCGTCCGGGAGGGACCCGCCATCGTCGTCGGCGCTGGAACGGATGCGCTCGACGACCTCCGGGGCCAGAGGCTGCAGCGCCGCGTCGTGCCGCGCGAGACGGCGCGCGAGCGCGGCGAGTTCGCGCAGATCCGGCAGGCCGATGCCCCACCGCGGCCCTGCGAGGAGCCGGATCAGCGCGGACCCGGCCGACGGGTCGCTCAGCACGCGGAGCGCGCTGACGACGTCGACCACTTCCGGGGTGGACAGGAGCCCGCCGAGTCCGAGGATCCGGTGCGGGATGCCGCGGCGTCCGAGCGCATCGCCGAAACGCACCATGTGCTTCTTGCTCCGGAACAGGATCGCGCCGGTCGTGCTCCGGCCGCGGCGGCCGCGCTCGGTGCGGACGTGCGCGAACCACGCGGCGACGCGTTCGGTCTCGGCATCCAGATCACTCTCGAAGACGAGTTCCACCTCGCCGTCCGGTGCACCCGGCCGCGCGCACAGCTCGTCGACCGAGATCGCGGCGGACGCCGCAAGCGGCGCCAGCACGGCGTTGGCCGCCCTGAGTACCTGTGCGCTGTTGCGCCAACTCGTCAGCAGCGAATATTGCGCGCACTCCCCCGCCGACGCGAATGCAGAGGCGAAGCCGCCAAGGTTGCCGGCGCTCGCCCCCCGCCAGCCGTAGATCGCCTGATGCGGGTCGCCGACCCCCATGACCGCGGTGTCCGCGAACAGGGTCGCGAGCAGCTCGGTCTGGATGACCGAGGTGTCCTGGTATTCGTCCAGGAGGACGACCCGGTAGCGCTCGCGGAGCTCCGCGACGACTGCCGGGTGCGCACGGATGACTTCGACCGCCCCCGCGACCTGGTCGGAGAAGTCGAGGACGCCGATACGGCGCTTCTCCTGCGCATACTCGCGCGCGAGGCCAACGAGCATCTCGAGGGCGGCCACTTTGTCGTCCGCTTCGGCGACGTCGGCATAGACGATCGTGCCGCGGCGCACGGACGGGCGGTCCACGACGTCGTGGAAGCGCGCGGGGAAGGCGGCGAGGTCGTCGAAGGACACCAGGTTGTCCACACCGTCCCGCGCGATGCGCAGCGCCGCATCGATGATGCTGCGGATCGCTTCGGTCCTCGTCTCGAGCTGAGGATCGTCGGAGGCGAAAACCACGCGACGCATCAGCAGCCACGCCGCGGACTCGGACAGCATCACCGCGTCGGAGTCGCGACCGATGCGGACGGCGTGCTCACGGACGATCTGATCCGCGAAGCTGTTGTAGGTCGAGACGACGGGCCGATGGAGGAGGGCGTCCTCGTCCGGAGCCTCCGGTCGCGCACCGACCTCCGTGGCGAGCTTCGCCATGATCTCCGCACGTGCGGCGACGGCCTTCGCACCGTGCGCTCCGGAGCGCTCGAGTTCGCCGAACACGTCGAGATGCCCGGCGCCGTGCAGCTGCGGAAGCGCCCCCAGCAGCCCCCATCGCTCGAACTCCGCGAGTCGCTGCAGCCGCACCTGGATCCGCTCCGCAAGCTCGCCGGCGGCTTTGCGGGTGAACGTGAGACCCAGGATCTCGTCGCGCCGCACCAGCCGGTTAGCCACGAGCCAGACGACCCGACCGGCCATCGTCTCGGTCTTGCCGCTGCCCGCGCCCGCGACGACGAGCGCCGGCTCCAGCGGTGATTCGATCACGGCGGTCTGCGCGGGTGTGGGCGGAAACTGGCCGAGCGCCGCGGCGATCACCGCGGCGGACAGCGACGCGGTCGCGACCGGCGCCGGAGCGGTCGAGCCGCTCACGAGGCGCTCACCGCGGCGATCGTGTGGATGCGGCACAGTCCGTAGGAGTGCTCGTCGCGGCAGTGCTCTTCGTAGGCGGCCCTGAAGGACGTCCCGCGCATCACCCCGATCGCCGCGCGCAGACGCGTCAGGAATGCCGCGCGGCTCTCATCGTCGAACGGTGCCTGCCAGGGCGTGGCGTAGTCCGCCCGCGCTGCGGTGGGGCGCAGGACGAGGAGCTTCGCGCCGCCGGCCGGAAGCCCTGCGGCCGAGGGGATCGCGCCCGCCTCGAAGGCGAGCTGATACGCCGCGAGCTGCGGGTTGTCGGTGACCTTCGCGTCCGTCTGCGGCTCGCGCTTGCCGGTCTTCAGGTCGACGATCACCACGCTCCCCTCCGGCGAGCGCTCCACACGGTCGATGTACCCCGAAAGGATCGCGCCGTGCGCCGTCGGCTCCTCGTCCTCCAGAGGGATCGGGACCTCGAAGTGGGGCTCCGCGCCGATCAGAGTGCCGCCCGCCGCGTCGAACCGCCGCAGGTAGAGGTGGAGCCGTCGTATCAGGTCCCGGGCCCGCGCCCGCTCGGCGCGATCGCGCCACTCCGCCTCGAACGTCAGCTCACCCCACCGCGATTCGACTTCGGCCCACAGCGTCGACTCGTCCGTGTCCGACGCATGTTCGAGCGCAGCGTGGATGATCGTGCCGAGACCCGCCGTGGCTCCACCCGGATCGCCGCCCAGATCGCCGATCACCCAGTTCAGCTCGCACTCCTCGAGCGTGTGCAGGCGCGAGGGCGAGACCCGCACGTCCTCGACCGCGAGATCGCGGAGCGGTCCGGTCGAAGTGGGCGGAGCGACACCGAACCATTGCGACGGGGCGGCACCCGCGACCCCGGCATCGGCGAGCACCGCGAGCTGCTCCGCCGCGTGGACTGCGCGCGATCCCGTCGGCGCGGTCGTCAGGGTGCGCCGATGTGCCGCCACCAAGCCGCGCAGCGACAGCGGGTGCTCCACGGCGTAGGGCTCGGGATCAGGCAGCAGCTCGAAGAAGACGCTCGGTCCGGTGTCGTCATCGTCG
Source organism: Microbacterium sp. NPDC064584 (assembly GCF_040687315.1). NCBI lineage: Bacteria > Bacillati > Actinomycetota > Actinomycetes > Micrococcales > Microbacteriaceae > Microbacterium > Microbacterium sp. NPDC064584. The sequence continues at coordinate 4,944 of NZ_JBFBMZ010000011.1, forward strand.
ACGGCCGTGACGACCAATCGCGCACGCGCACGGGAAAGCGCTCGGGCGAGGAGCCGCAGCTCGTCGTGCATCGCCTGACGACGTCGGTCCAGGCTCGACGCCGCCCCGCCATCGGCACGGGTGGCGGCATCCGCGAGTCGCCACGTGTCCAGAAGCGAGCCGCGCAGACGGGTGTTCGGCCACACCCCCTCCTGCATCCCGGCGACCACGACCGTGTCGAACTCCGTTCCCAGAGCACCCGCGGGCGTGAGAACGCGCACGACCTCACCTCCGAGCGGGGCGTCCAGGCGATCCTCGGCGACGGTGCTGTCCAGGATGCTGCGCACGAAGACCCGGGGATCGGCGTCCATCGAGCGCTCCGCGAAGCGTTTGGCGGCTTGGAAGAGCGCGACGACGGCGTCCAAATCGCGGTGCGCCTGCTCGGCGAGCGGACCGAGTCCGGCGGCCGTCTGGCTCCAGGCACGCTCGAGACCGCTGCGCTCCCATGCGGTCCACAGCAGCTCGTGGGCGCTCGCCCCGCGCGCGATCTCGTCACGCAGCACCGCGAGCGTGCGGGCGAGCACCGCGGCGCGACGGGCTTCGCGCGTGTCGACGAGATCGAACTCGATGGGGTTGCGCATCGCGGACAGCAGCAGGTCGCGCCCGGACGTCGCCTCAGGAACGCCGTCCTGCGCCCGGAGTGCGACGTGACGGAGTGCCGAGCGCACCCGGCGCAGCTCGATCGCATCCAGACGAGTGGTCATGCCCCCGAGCGCGTCCGCGGCATCCTCGAACGTCCACTCGTCGCGCGCGGCGAGGTCGAGAAGTCTCAGCAGATCACGCGCGGGGGCCAGCGTCCCCAATGGCCGGCCCGGCCCGCTCGAGCGCGTCGGAACCTCCCGCGCGGCCAGTTCGGATTCGAGCTGGGTGATCTGGCGCGTGTCGTGGGCGATCACGGCGCACTGCGACCAGGGCACGCCGTCGTGCACGTGGCGTTCGCGCAGCAGTCGCGCGATCGCGTCGATCTCCTCCGCCGGTGAACGCAGTGTCAACGCGCGGACGGACGTGTCGGCGACGGCATCCGAGGCCGCCCGCCGATGGGCGACGACTCCGACGGCACCGATGCGCTCGGTCACCCGGCGAACCGTCTCGGCCTGCCACGCCGTGCCACGGTGCACGTGGCGCAGCACCGAGACCGGCCCGAGGCTCATCGCGAGACGCGAGAAGTTCTCGGCCGTCGCTCCTCGGAAGGCTCCCGAGCCGACATCGGGATCACCGAAGGCGAGCACCGCGATGCCCCGCGCCCGACAGGCCTCCAGCAGCTCCACGCCACCCAGCGTGAGCTCTTGCGCGTCGTCGACGAGGATGACGCGCTGAGGCGGGACGAGCGCGGGCTCGGCCGTGCGGACGACGCCCACCGCCTCGCGCACGAGGCTCGCCGCATCCCGGTGAGCCCCGCGCATGTCGGCGCGCACCTGCAGGTAGTCGGCGTAGAAATCCGCGACCGCCGGCCACGCCTCCACGCGGTGCGCCGCGCCCAGCGTCCGCAGCCGGGCGGGGTCGATCCCGAGTGTCGTGCACTCGGCCATGAAGGCCCGCACTTCGGCGCGGAAGCCGGCCGTCGACCGCACGGCGGCCGGCAACGCGTCCGGCCAGCGGATTCGTCCCGCGGCTTCGTCCTCCGCGTCGCCGTCGAGCAGATCGTGGATGATCTGGTCTTCGTCGCCCCCGGTGAGCAGCTGCGGAGGGGGGTCCCCCGCCGCGACGGATGCCGCTCGGACGAGCTGGAACGAGAAGGAGGCCACCGAGCGGGCCATCGCGCCCGAGGTCGCCTGCCCGACGGCGATCGCGAGACGGTCCCGCAGCGCGGTCGCAGCCTGCCGCGACGGCGTCAGGACCAGGACGGAATCCGGATGCAAGCCGGCGTGGACGAGGGACGCGAGCCGGGCGATGATCGTGGCGGTCTTGCCGCTGCCGGGGACGCCGACGACGACTCCCGACGCCGTCGCGGGAAGCCCGATCACCGCGGCCTGGTGCGGATCGGGATCGAACGCCGCGCGCTCACCCGACCTCTGCTCCATGCCTTCGACGCTAGCCGGAACCGCCGACACCCGGCGTTCGCCGAGAGCGTGTCGACCACGGCCGGACGGGGTGGGGCCGTGTCGTAGAGTTGCCATGCGCGCCGGGGTTCCGGGCGCACGAGGCCACGGGGCACGGCCCCGCCGCAGGAGGTTATTCACGTGGAGATCCGCATCGGCATCACGAACACCGGCCGTGAGCTCAACTTCGAGACGAACGAAAGCGCGGCCGACGTGAAGAAGGCCGTCGCGACGGCTCTGGATGCGGGTGCGACGCACCTCACCCTCGTCGATGCGAAGGGCACGAGCTACATCGTCCCCACCGCGAGCCTGGCTTACGTCGAGCTCGGCACGGAAGAGACCCGTCGGGTCGGCTTCGTCGCCTGATCGTGCAGATCCTCCTCGCCCTCATCGTCGGCGCCGCGATCGGCACGGCCGCGCACTTCCTCGCGTCCGGTCGGGCCACTCGGGGCACGGCTCTCGGGCCCGTGCTCGGCGCAGTCGTCGCCGGCGCCGCGTGGATGATCCTCACCTGGAGCGGTCTGGGCCTGGACAGCGTCTGGCTCTGGCTCTCGGCGTTCCTCGTGCCCGCCGTGGTGGTCTACCCGGTCCTCTCGCTCCTCGCCCGCTCGCGGACGACGCACGACGCCCGTGAGCGAGCGCGATTGAAGATCGGCTGATCCGGTCCGGCCTCAGGCGGCCAGACCCATCGCGTCCATCCGGCGCGAATGGGCACCCATCAGATCGGTGAACACCGGCTCGACTTTCTGCTCGTCGGCGATCCGGAGCGTCGTGGGTCGCAGCGCCGCCCGCGCGATCAGCAGGGTGTCGCCGACGAGACGTCGTCCCCACATCGCCAGAAGCGACTTCCACTCCTGGTCGCTCGCGATCGTCGCGCCGATGATGTCCACGATCGCCTGTCGGTCATCGTCCGCCTGCAGGATGCGGGCGACCCGCCGACCCGTCTCGCCGTAGCTGGCGGACAGCGCGAGATAGAAGTCGTCGAGCATGCCCGCGGTGATGTGCACGGACAGCATCGTCTCTTGCGGACGCACTCCGTGAGTGGCGCGGCGGAAGGCGTCCAGCGGCTCCCGGAAGGGAAGCATGATGCTGGTGGGATCGTCGCCGCGCTCCCGGATGAGGGCGACGATCTCCTCGTGCTTGCGCAGCGCCGCGCCGGCAGCGCGCGACAGCGACTCCTTCTCGGCGAGCTCGGGAGTGGAGGCGATGAGCTCGGACAGCGTCTCGAAGTACCCGAGCTGGAGGTAGGCCGCCTGTCCGAGGAACGTGTCGATCTCGGGCGCGAGCTCTTCGAAGTCCACGCGATGCGCATCGCCGACCTGGTCGCGAGATCGCAGCTGGAGCTTTCGCGCAGCCGGGCGCTGCTGCCAGAACCACTTCACCACCCCCTCAGCATAGGTGTGCGGCATCCTGCGCGCGGAGGTGCGCTGCCCCGCGACCGGTGAATACGGCATCCGCGCACGCGAGCCGGTATCCTGGACGTCGTCCCCGGCATCGGATCGGGGCTCCCGCGCCTGTGGCAGAGAAAGGGCGTGGATCCCACCCCCGCCCGCGCGGCGAATGATCCCGCGCCCGGGCACCACGAGGCAGCATCTCACTGCCGGACAGGCCCACATCGTGACCACGTTCGCCGAACTCGGCGTCGACCAGGACATCGTCCAGACCCTCGCCGAGAAGGGGATCGTCGACGCGTTCCCCATCCAGGAGCAGACGATCCCCCTCGGACTTCCCGGCCAGGACATCATCGGCCAGGCCAAGACCGGCACGGGTAAGACCTTCGGTTTCGGCATCCCCGTCGTGCAGCGCCTCGGACCCGACCCCGCGCACGGTGTCAAGGCCCTCATCGTCGTCCCGACGCGCGAGCTGTGCGTCCAGGTGTACGAGGACATCGACATGCTCACGCGCGGTCGCTCCACGAGCGTCGTCGCCATCTACGGCGGAAAGGCCTACGAGGGTCAGATCGATCAGCTGAAGGCGGGCGCGCAGATCGTCGTCGGCACCCCCGGGCGACTCATCGACCTGAACAACCAGCGCCTGCTCGACCTGTCGCACGCCACCGAGGTGGTCCTCGACGAGGCAGACAAGATGCTCGACCTCGGCTTCCTCCCCGACATCGAGAAGATCTTCTCGAAGGTCCCGGCGATCCGTCACACGCAGCTGTTCTCGGCGACGATGCCCGGCCCGATCGTGGCGCTCGCACGCCGGTTCATGACGAACCCGATCCACATCCGCGCGACCGATCCCGACGAGGGTCTCACGCAGGCCAACATCAAGCACCTCGTCTACCGCGCGCACTCGCTCGACAAGGACGAGGTGATCGCGCGCATCCTGCAGGCCGAGGGCCGCGGCAAGACCGTGATCTTCACGCGCACGAAGCGCGCGGCGCAGCGCCTCGCGGACGAGCTCGGCGACCGCGGCTTCAATTCCGCCTCCGTGCACGGCGACATGAGCCAGGAGGCGCGCGAGCGCTCGATGGCCGCGTTCAAGGCCGGCAAGAAGGACGTCCTGATCGCGACCGACGTCGCCGCACGCGGCATCGACGTCGACGACGTCACGCACGTGATCAACCACACGATCCCGGACGACGAGAAGACCTACCTGCACCGAGCCGGCCGCACGGGCCGGGCCGGCAAGACCGGCATCGCCGTGACGTTCGTCGACTGGGATGACCTGCACAAATGGGCGCTCATCAACCGCGCCCTCGAGTTCGGCCAGCCCGAGCCGGTCGAGACCTACTCGTCGAGCCCTCACCTGTACACCGATCTCGACATCCCCGCCGGCACGAAGGGTCGCCTCGTCACGGCACCGCGCACGCAAGCGGTCAAGACGCAGGATGCCGCTCCCGCCGCGTCGGGCGACCGCGACGGCGCACCGCGCCGCCGCCGTCGCCGTGGCGGTCAGGGCGGCGAGGCGGACCAGGCACGCACGGCCGAGTCCGCTCCCGTCGTCCCCGCCGAGCACGGTGCGGACGACGGTGCCGACGGGCAGGGCACGCACGACGGCGGCGGCAGCGAGCACCACGACGGCAATGCGGCGCCGCGACGCCGCCGTCGCCGCCGCGGCGGCTCCCGCCCGAGCGGCGCGGCCGCCGGCGCCTGAGCCACGCGCTAGTGTGATCGGCGCGGCGACCGTGCCGCATACCTCGCACGAAAGGCAGCAATGAGAATCATTGAAGCAGTGGAGTACCAGGGATTCTGGGGCTCCATCGGGGACTTGATCTGGTGGTTCCTGTGGGCGTTCGTCTTCTTCACCTACCTGATCGCCCTGTTCGCCGTGGTCGGCGACCTGTTCCGCGACCACAAGCTCAGCGGGTGGTGGAAGGCCGTCTGGATCATCTTCCTGATCTTCGTCCCGTTCCTGACCCTGCTGGTGTACCTGATCGCCCGCGGCAAGGGCATGCAGGAGCGCGGCGCGGCGCAGGCGCGTGAGTACAAGGCCGCTCAGGACCAGTACATCAAGTCGGTCGCGACCTCGAGCCCGGCGGAGGAGATCGCGAAGGCCAAGGCGCTGCTGGATTCCGGAGCGATCACTCAGGCGGAGTTCGACAGCATCAAGACCAAAGCACTCGGCTGACCCCAGCCCGTCCACGAAGGTCCCGTCGCATCGCGGCGGGACCTTCGTCGTCCATCGGAGGGCGGCAGTTCAGGCGTAGGCCGGTGTCGTCCCGCGCGCACGGGCGATCAGGCGTGCCACCATGTCGTCGCTCGTGGTGTGCTCCCCCGGCCGGTTCGGCTTCCCGAGCCCGTGATAGTCGCTCGAGCCGGTGACGATCAGGTCGCGTTCCTCGCAGATCCTGCGCAGGGTCCGGATGCCGGGCTCGAGGTTCTCGCGGTGGCCGAGCTCGAATCCGCCGAGGCCGGCATCCAGCATCCGCTGCATCACGCCCTCAGGCAGAAGGCCCGCGCGCCCGGCCGGGTGCGCGATGATCGGCACGCCGCCCGCGGCCACGACGGTTTCGACCGCCAGCACCGGATCGGGGGCGTACAGCGCCACGTAGTACTCCCCGCGCGGGCTGAGGATGTCCTCGAACGCCTCGGTCCGGTCGCGCACGTGCCCCTTCGCGATGAGGGCGTCGGCGATGTGCGGTCGCCCGATCGTCGCGCCGTCGGAGGTCTGGGCGAGGATGTCGTCCCAGTGCAGGTCGAAGTCGCGCGAGATGCGATCCGCCATCGTCCGGGCGCGATCCGTGCGGGACGCGCGGATCCGGTCGGTCATGGCGCGGAGCCCCGCGTCGTCGGGATCGAACAGGTAGGCCAGGACATGGACGCTCCGCCACTCGTGCTTCGCCGACAGTTCCATACCGGGGATGAAGGTCATGCCGAGGGACCCTGCCGCCTCCGCGGCCTCGGACCACCCGGAGGTCGTGTCGTGGTCCGTGAGCGCCGCGGTGCGCAGGCCGTGCGCGTGCGCGGCCGCCATGACCCCCGCCGCGGACTCCGTGCCGTCGGAGTGGATCGAGTGCAGGTGGAGATCGCTCGGCCCCTCGAAGCGTCGCGTTCCCGGCATCCTTGAAGCGTAGCGCGGGCGGCCGGACGCGAGCCGCTCGCGCCGACCTCTCAGACTGCTGACATAGAGTCGCGGGGTGCTGCGCCTGCTCGGGATCCTCGCGACCGTGATCTTCGCGATCGCGGCGGCGATCCTCACCTGGCCGGCCTTCTTCCGCCTCGAGCGGACCTTCCCGATCGCGCAGATCGTGTCCTTCCGCGGTTTGCTCGCGGTCGCGTTCGCGGTGATCGCCGTCGTCGCGCTGCTGCTCGCGATCGCGCGCCCGCTGCGCGCGCTCGCCCTCTCGGTCGCGGTCATCGCGCTCGTGGGCGCGGTGGGCAACGCCGCGGTCCTCACCTCCCGCGGGACCGGCACGGACGCCCTGCCCGCCAAGACCGAGAACACGATCCGGGTGATGACATGGAACACGGCGGGCTCGGCGACCTCCGCGGACACCGTCGCGCAGATCGCGGTCGCGATGGATGCCGACATCGTGACCCTGCCCGAGACGACGATCGAAACCGGAGGGGCCGTCGCCGTCGCGATGCGCGAGCTGGGGCACCCGATGTGGGCGCACTACACGGACTACCCCGAGACGCAGTGGGATGCCGGCTCGACGACGCTCCTGATCTCGCCGGAGCTCGGTGACTACGCCGTGATCGAGTCCTCTTTGGACGGGTCGAGCAACACCTCCACGGTCCCGAGCGCGGTCGCGATGCCCACGAACGGCGACGGGCCGATCGTGGTCGCCGCCCATGCCGTCGCCCCCCGCCAGAGCTACATGCAGTACTGGCGATCCGACCTGCAGTGGCTCGCCGACCAGTGCGTCGACGACAACGTGATCATGGCGGGCGACTTCAACGCCACGATCGATCACATGACGAACCTCGGTGTGGACGGCGGCACACTCGGACGGTGCCTCGACGGCGCGAGCGAGACCGGCAACGGCGGAGTAGGGACGTGGACCGCGCAGATCCCGGCTCTCGCCGGAGCGCCGATCGATCACGTCATGGCCTCCAGCCACTGGCGGGCGACAGGATCCCTGGTCCTGCAGTCCATGGACGCATCGGGCAGCGACCATCGCCCGCTGATCGTCCAGTTCGAACCGGTCGACTGAGTCCCACCCCGGTGCGAGACTGGTGCGATGAGCACCGCAGGCGAGGCGACCGGCACGACCGAAGCCACTGAGACCATCCCCGCAGAATCCGGGCAGATCCCCGAGAACAGCACTGTGAACCGCCGCCAGGGCTTCGGCGACGGCTTCCTCGAGACGATCTCGGACGGCTGGGCCGACCGCCCCGAGGTGCTGCCCGCTCCGCGCGAGCAGGCGCCGTACGCCGCACGTCGGCGGGACGCCGTGTCCGCGGCGTTCCCCGGCAAACGGCTCGTGGTTCCCGCGGGGCCGTACCGGGTGCGCAGCAACGACACCGACTACCCCTTCCGTGCGCACTCGGCGTTCGCGCACCTGACCGGGTGGGCCTGTGATGCGGTGCCCGATTCCGTCCTCGTCTTCGACCCGCTCCCAGCGGGCGGCCACGACGTGACGCTGTACTTCCGCGAGCGCGCCGACCGCACCACGGCGGAGTTCTACGCCGACGCGTCCATCGGGGAGTTCTGGATCGGCCCCCGCCCCTCCCGGGCGGCTGTCGCGGCCGACCTGCAGATTCCGACCGATCACATCGACGCGTTCTCGGCATCCCCCGACGACCTCGTCGTCGATGCGGATGCCGACCTGACCCGGTTCGTCTCCGAGCTGCGCCTGCGCAAGGACGACTACGAGGTCGCGCAGCTGCAGCTCGCGGTCGATGTGACAGCCGACGGCTTCGACGACATCCTCGCCGACCTGCCTCGGATCATCGCCCACCCGCGCGGCGAGCGGATCGTCGAGGGCGTCTTCCACCAGCGCGCCCGCAGCGACGGCAATTGGGAGGGGTACGACACGATCGCCGCGTCCGGACCGCACGCGTGCTATCTGCACTGGACCCGCAACGACGGGGCCGTCCGCCCGGGCGACCTCATCCTGATCGACGCGGGCGTCGAGGTCGACAGTCTCTATACCGCCGATATCACTCGCACCATTCCGGTGAGCGGCACCTTCACCGACGTGCAGCGTCGCGTGTACGAGGCGGTGCGCGAAGCCGCCGACGCCGCGTTCGCGGCCGCCCGCCCGGGTGCGAAGTTCAGCGAGCTGAACGCCGCGGCGTGGCGGGTGATCGCCGAGCGCGTGCACGAGTGGGGCTTCCTGCCGGTCACGCCGGCGGAATCGCTCGACCCGGCCACCGGTCACCATCACCGCCGCTACATGGTCCACGGCACGAGTCACCACCTCGGCATCGACGTGCACGACTGCGCACAGGCGCGGCGCGAGCTCTACGCGGGCGGAACGCTCGAGCCCGGCATGGTCTTCACGATCGAGCCCGGTCTGTACTTCCAGATCGACGATCTGACCGTGCCCGAGGAGTACCGGGGCATCGGCGTGCGCATCGAGGACGACATCCTCATGACCGAGGACGGCCCGGTGAACCTCTCGGCCGCGATCCCGCGGACCGCGGACGAGGTCGAAGCGTGGATCGCTCGGCAGAGCGCGTGAGTTTCACCCCGCCCGAACCCTTCGCCACACGACCGACGCTCACCGGGACGTTCGGCATGTCCGCGTCCACGCACTGGCTCGCGACGGCGAGCGCCCAGGCGGTCCTGGAGCGCGGCGGCAACGCGTTCGACGCCGTCGTCGCGGGCGGTTTCGTGCTGCACGTCGTCGAGCCGCACCTAAACGGTCCCGGCGGCGATCTCGTCGGGATCTTCGCCACGGCGACGGACCCGGGAACGCCGGTGGTGCTCATGGGGCAGGGACCCGCACCCGCAGCCGCCACGATCGCGCACTACCGCGCCGAGGGCCTGGACCTCGTCCCCGGGGCGGGGGGGCTCGCGGCGGCGGTGCCCGGCGCGGTGGACGCCTGGCTGACCCTCCTGCGCGACCACGGGACGTGGGAACTCGGCGACGTCCTCGCCTACGCGATCGGCTACGCCCGCGACGGTCACCCCCTCCTCGCGCAGGCCGCCGGCACGATCGCGCGGGTCGCCGACCTCTTCAGGACGCACTGGCCGAGCTCGGCGTCGCTGTGGATGCCGGATGATCGGGTGCCCGCCGCGGGCACGATCGTGCGCAATCCGGCTTATGCCGCCGTGCTCGACTCGCTCGTGGACGCCGGGAGCGGCATCCGAGGCGACGGTGAAGCGGACCGCGCGGCGCGCATCGACGCCGCGCGCCGGGAGTGGAAGACCGGCGCCGTGGCCCGCAGCGCGGCCCGGTTCCTGGCGGAGCCTCACCGCCATTCGGACGGCGCCGACCACGCGGCGGTCATCGCGACAGCCGACTTCGCGGCGTTCGACGCGGGTTACGAAGCAGCCGTCACCGTCGACGTCCGCGGTCACACGATCGCGAAAGCGGGTGCGTGGACGCAAGGGCCTGCACTGCTGCAGACCCTGCGCATCCTGGACGGGTACGACGAGATCGACCCGTCCACCGAACGCGGGGCGCACACGATCCTCGAGGCTCTCAAGCTCGCCCTCGCCGACCGCGACGCGTACTACGGCGACGGCGATCTCGCCCTCACCGAACTCCTCTCGGCCGACTACGCCGCCGTTCGCCGCGCACAGATCGGTGACGAAGCGTCTCGCGAGTGGCGTCCGGGGCACCTTCCCGGCCGCGCGCCCTTCCGTCCCCCGCTGCGCCGCCCGGCCGGCGAGCCCGCAGCCGCGGGCGTCGGCGAGCCGACGCGCGGTGACACGTGTCACATCGACGTGACCGATCGATGGGGCAACATGATCGCCGTGACCCCGTCCGGTGGGTGGTTGCAGTCCTCCCCCGCGATCCCCGAACTCGGGTTCTGCCTCGGCACCCGGCTGCAGATGATGTGGCTGGATGCCGACTCCCCCGCGGCGCTTCGACCGGGCAGCCGCCCGCGGACGACCCTCACGCCGACGCTCGTCCTCCGGGACGGCCGAGCCGTGATGGCGCTCGGGACACCGGGCGGTGATCAGCAGGAGCAGTGGCAGGTTCCCGTCCTCCTGCGGATGATCGTCGGCGGTTATTCGGCGCAACAGGCGATCGATGCGCCGTCGTTGCACACGACGGCGCTCGTGGACTCGTTCTGGCCGCGCGGCTGGACACCGGCCGGCGTCGTCGTCGAGGACCGCCTCGGCGACGCCGTGATCGACGGTCTGCGCGCACGCGGGCACGACGTGACCCGCGCCGGCGACTGGTCGCTCGGCAGGGTCTCGGCGGTCGGCCGGAACCACGACGGTCTGGTGTGGGCGGCGGCCAACCCGCGCGGGATGCAGGGCTACGCGGCGGGACGCTGATCCCGCAGCTCAGCTGCGCTCGCGCAGGAATCCCGCCACGAGCGGTGCGAGAGCAGCACCCACTTCATCCGCGGGGCGTTTGCGCCCCTTCACCTCGAACGAGTGTCCGCCGCCGTCGACCCACGCGATCTGCGCGTCCCGACACGACGCGACAGCCTCCTCGAGTTGGGCGTGCGGATCCACGAACGGATCCTTCGTGCCCTCCACGAACAACTGTGGCATCACCACTGCAGGCAGGTGCGCGGCCCGCGACTTCGTCGGGTCACCGGGCGGGTGCAGCGGATAGCCCAGGTACACCAGGCCGCGGGGCGCGATCGCACCCTCGGCGGCCGCCATCGATGCCATCCGGCCACCGTAGGACTTCCCCGCCGCCCACACCGGCACACCCGGCGCATGGGCCTGCGCGTACGCCATCACGGCGCTCCACGCGAGGACCGCGTGCGAGGCCGGACCCGGCATGCGCCTGCCCGCTTCGACGTGCGCGAAATTGAACCGCACGGTCGACACGCCCTCGGCGCGCATGCCTCTGGAGAAGCCGATGAGGAACGGATGCCGGAAGCCCGCCCCGGCGCCGTGCGCGATCACGAGCGCCGCCCAGGGGTCTTCGACGGGTTCGTGGTCGACGGACACGTCCACCGGACCCGACGGCAGCTCGACGCGCAGGCGAGCCGGGTCGGGCCCGGTCAAGACTGTGCGTCCGGACGGCCGCCGGCCGGCGGCTCGGCGTCCGGCTCGGGCCGGTCGGCGGGCACGGTCGGCTCGGGCCGCTCCTGCGGCTCGGCCGGCGCCTCGACCGGCGGCTGCGGGCCGGAGGCGGCCGGCCGGATGCGCTCACCGTAGCGGGGCGGCTCGGCATCGGCCTCCGGAACCGGCGCCGCGGGCGCCGCGGCGGGCGGAGCGTCGTCCGCGGATCCGCCCAGGACCTGCCGCGCGCGCTGGACGCTCGAGGCCGCGATCATGAGCTCGTAGTGGTCGGCGACGACCTGCATCACCGACGCGAAGTCGCGACGGCGCCTCACGAACGAGTACGTGACGATGCTGAGCAGCATGCCCAGGGCGATTCCGACGAAGATCACGCCCACGAACGCCTGGATCGGCACCGACGGCGAGCCGATCACGAGGATCGCGCTGAACAGGAGTCCGAGCAGCACACCGTTCGTGGCGCCGGCCCGCGCGGCGGTGGCGTAGCCGAGCTTGCCCGTCACCTTCTCGACCGAGCGCAGCCCCTGACCGACGATCGCGATGTCCCGCGCCGGAACCTCTCCGGCGATCAGACGCGAGACGGCCTTCTGCGCGGCCTCGTACGTCGGGAAGCTCGCCACGGTCTGCCCGAGATCGCCGACGCTCTGCGGAAACCGCCCACCGTTCATGCTCATGGCCCCATCCTCCCACCCGAACCTCAGCGGACCCTCTCTGCGTGCCGAGCGCACCGGGCTACGCTGGATCGTGTGAGCACGCAGAGGGTCTTCGTCGCACGCCTGTCGGGGTGCTCCGTCTTCGACCCCGCCGGCGATCGCCTCGGCAAAGTCCGCGACGTCGTCGTGATCTATCGCAAGGAGGATCCGCCGCGCGTGGTGGGACTCGTCGTCGAGATCCCGGGCCGCCGGCACGTGTTCGTCTCGATCGGCCGGGTCACCTCGATCGCCACCGGGCAGGTGATCACGACCGGGCTGATCAACGTGCGCCGCTTCCAGCAGCGCGGCGGTGAGGTGCGCGTGCTCACGGAACTCGTCGGGCGACGCGTGTTCCTCGCCGACGGATCCGGCACCGCAGTCATCGAGGACGTCGCGATCGAGCGCAACCGTCTCGGCGAGTGGGACGTCGGACAGCTTTTCCTCCGGCGTCCCCGCACGAGCGCATCGCCGTTCGCGAAGGGCCCGACCACGTTCGCGAACTGGTCGGAGGTGCACGAGCAGCAATTGCCCGGCGAGTCCCAGTCCGCCGAGCAGCTGGTCGCCACGTTCTCCGACCTGCGTCCCGCCGACCTCGCGAACAGCCTCCTCGACCTGTCCGACGAGCGCATGATCGAGGTCGCCGAGGAGCTGTCCGACGAGCGCCTCGCCGACGCTCTGGAGGAGATGCCCGAAGAGGAGCAGGTGCACATCCTCGAACAGCTCGGCGACGAGCGCGCCGCCGACATCCTCGACGCGATGGAACCGGACGACGCGGCCGATCTCCTCGGCCAGCTCCCGGATGCCCGCTCCGAACAGCTCCTCGAGCTCATGGAGCCTGAAGAGGCCGAGGACGTCCGCGCGCTGCTGCAGTACGGACCCGACACCGCCGGCGGTCTCATGACGAGCGAGCCGATCGTGCTGTCCGCCGATGCGACGGTCGCCGAAGCCCTCGCGCTGATCCGCCGTCACGAGCTGCATCCTGCCCTGGCGGCATCCGTGTTCATCACCCTCCCGCCCTACGAGACGCCCACCGGGCGTCTGCTCGGGACGGTGCACTTCCAGCGGATGCTGCGGTACCCGCCGCACGAGCGGCTCGGGGCGATCATCGACGACACCCTCGACCCGGTGCCGGCCACCGCCACCGCGGCCGAAGTGGCCCGGATGCTGGCCAGCTACAACCTCGTCTCGCTCCCGGTGGTCGACAAGGCCCGTCGCCTGGTGGGTGCGGTGAGCGTGGACGACGTCCTGGACTACCTGCTGCCGGACGACTGGAGATCGTACGGCGGTGACGAACAGTCCGACGGGGATGACCCGCGTGTGCCGGCCGTGCCGGTGACGACGGCCGCAGTGCCGAGGAGGCGATGATGGCCCGCAGCTCACGTCTGCCCTCGCTCGACGCGCCCCGCGGCCGCACCGGGATGCTCAGTCGCAACCCGCAGCCCTCACGGGACCGCTTCGGCCGGTTCTCCGAGGCGTTCGCCCGCGGAATGGGCACGTCCGGCTTCCTGATCGGCATGACGGTCTTCGTGGCCGTCTGGCTCGCTTGGAACACGTTCGCCCCGGTGCCGCTGCAATTCGATCCGCGCTCGACGAACTTCACCCTGTTGACCCTGATCCTCTCGCTGCAGGCCTCGTACGCTGCGCCGCTCATCCTGCTGGCCCAGAACCGGCAGGACGACCGCGACCGCGTCCAGATCGAGCAGGACCGCCAGCGGGCCGAGCGCAACCTCGCCGACACCGAGTACCTCGCTCGCGAGATCGTGGCGCTGCGCATGGTGGTCGCCGACGTGTCGGAGGACATCGTGACCAAAGAGGTGCTGCGGAACGAGATCAAAGCGCTCCTGGAGCAGCTGGACGATCGCGCGGCGACCCCACGCGTGCACGCGGACACGACAGAGCGGTGACCATCGAACCGCACGCGTCCGCCCTCGAGGACGCCGTCCGACGCGCCGTCGGCGCCGTGAGCGATCCCGAACTGCGCCGCCCGCTCGCCGAGCTCGGCATGCTCCGCGACATCGCGGTCGACCGGGGTCGCGCCCGGGTCGGGATCGCGCTCACGATCGTCGGCTGCCCCGCCGCCGAGCGCATCGCCTCGGACGTGCGTGCTGCGGCGGCGTCCGTCTCGGGCGTCGACGACGTCGAACTCGAGATCGGGGTCATGTCACCGGCTGAACGACGCGACCTGACCGAGCGACTCCGCAAGGGGCGTCCCGCGCGGCAGATGCCGTTCGGCCCCGACTCGCTCACGCGCGTGATCGCGGTCACGAGCGGAAAGGGCGGGGTGGGCAAGTCCACCCTCACCGCGAACCTCGCCGTCGCACTCGCTGCGCGAGGACTCTCGGTGGGTCTGGTCGATGCCGACGTGCACGGCTTCTCGATCCCCGGACTTCTCGGGCTCGTGGATGCCGAGGGCGCGGTGCCGCAGCCGACCCGGCTCGACGACCTCATGCTGCCGCCGATCGCGTACGACGTGAAGGTCATCTCGATCGGCATGTTCCTGCAGTCCCGCGCGGGCGACGCGCCCGTCGGTGCCGTGGCGTGGCGCGGCCCCATGCTCCACCGCACGGTCACGCAGTTCCTCACCGATGTCTTCTTCGGCGACCTGGACGTACTGCTGCTGGACATGCCGCCCGGCACGGGTGACATCGCGATCTCGGTGGGGCAGCTTCTCCCCCACGCCGACGTGATCGTCGTCACCACGCCGCAGAGCGCCGCCGCGGACGTCGCGGTGCGCAGCGGTCTCGTCGCACGCCAGACCGGGCAGCGCGTGATCGGTGTCGTCGAGAACATGGCCGCGCTCACGCTCCCTGACGGCACGGTGATGGACCTCTTCGGCTCCGGCGGGGGCCTGAGGGTCGCCGAGACGCTGTCGGATGCGGCGCACGACGTGCCGCTCCTGGCGTCCGTCCCGTTGAGTCCCGCGCTCCGCGCGGATGCCGACGACGGCCGCCCGGTGGTGATCGCACACCCCGACGACCCCTCGGCGCAGCAGATCGATGCCCTGGCTGCGATTCTCGCCGCGCAGCCCCGAGGGCTTGCGCGTCGCTCGCTCCCCTTCAGCGCGGGGTGAGCCGGATCAGGTCGCTTCGTCGTCGAACGGCGGCGGGTTCTCGGCGGTGAAGGGCATGATCGCGCTCTGCGGCTTCGTGAACGCCGCCGCCGTGGTGACGGCCGCAGCCGCACCGGCGGCGCGCACCGTCGGGACCGGCGCGTCATCCAGCAGCGCTTCGCGGATGATCCGGCGCGGATCGTACTGACGCGGGTCGAGCGTGCGCCAATCGACGTCGTCGAAGTCCGCGCCCATCTCGTCTTTCATCCGCGTCTTCGCGGTCGTGACGTACTCCTTCGCCTTCTTGGCGAACTTCGTCAGGCTCTCCACATAGCGCGGCAGCCGCTCGGGTCCGATCAGGAGCCCCGCGACCAATCCGATCAGCAGAAGCTTCTCGATCGTGAGCCCGAAGAACATGCACTCAGATTACCGCCGCGCCTGAGCGGTCGACGCCGCACCGGCCCGTACGCTGAGGGGGAAGGAGCACCTATGGCCGAGCACGACGCGAACCACCGCTTCGCCGCGGAGGCGACGGTCGAACCCGACCACATCGTCCGCGCCCGAGCACACGCACTCGAACTGGGGGCATCGCCGATCAGCGCGCCGGTCGGCGCGCAGTGCGCGGTGATCGCCGCCGCGTCGCGTGCCCTGAACATCGTCGAGATCGGCACGGGTGCCGGGGTGTCGGGGCTGTGGCTCCTGTACGGCTCGCCGCGTGCGACGCTCACGACGATCGACAGCGAACCCGAGCACTTGGGTGCCGCCCGGCAGTCTTTCGCCGAAGCCCGCATCCCCGCAGCCCGCGCGCGCTTCATCACGGGCCGCGCCGCGGATGTCCTGCCGCGCATGAACGAGGCGTCGTACGACATCGTGCTGGTGGATGCCGATCCCGAGGGTGTCATCGAGTACGTCGAGCATGGTCTCCGCCTCGTGCGCGCCGGCGGAACGGTGCTCGTGCCGCGGGTCCTGGGCAACGGTGCAGTGGCGGATCCGGTGCGACGCGACCGCGTCACCGCCGCGTACCGGTCGCTCATCCACGAGACGCAGTCCTCGCCCGCCGTGATCGGCGCGCTCTCCATCGTGGGTGAAGGACTCCTTCAGCTCACGACGCGCCCCTCGGAATGAGAACACGAACGGCCGGTCCGAAGACCGGCCGTCAGGCGTGAGAGATGCTCAGGCGGGGTTCACGACTCCGCCCAGCACGTCGTAGAGCTCCTTGGCCTCAGCGTCGTTCACGGAGACGACCAGGCGCCCCCCACCCTCGAGCGGAACGCGCACGATGATGAGGCGACCTTCCTTCACGGCCTCCATCGGCCCGTCTCCGGTTCTCGGCTTCATGGCTGCCATCGTGGCTCCCTTTCGTCGTAGTCTGCATGTCAAGTTTATCCCGCCGGTCGGACACGGGCTAACGCGCGCGTGTTCGCCGGCGTCGCATCGCCGTCAGGGAATCTGCCAGTACGTGTTGCCGAGTCCGTACATGTTGTAGATCCACCACCACTGTCCGAGCAGGCACAGCCCCAGGATCGACACCCGCCACCAGGCCGATCGGGGCACCGCCACAGCACCCCACAGGGGCGACAGAGGCAGCAGGAGCCGGAAGATGCTCGACTGCGGGAAGAACACCGCCAACAAGTACAGCAGATAGGAGGCCGACCACAGCCGGATCTCCGGACCCATCCGACGCACATGCGGCTCGAAGAGCAGCAGCGCGGCGACCGCGACGATCGATGCCGCGAGGGCGATGTAGCCGGTGATGGCTCCGAGACCCCACGAGGCGAACCAGAAGCCGGCGCCCTGCACGAATCCTTCGAAGGGCACGAACCCGGCGGAGGCATCGCCCAACCAGTTGCGCCGCCAGGCGAGTTCGGTGGCCAGGTACGCGCCGGGATCCCCGGTGACCGCGCCGGCGATGACCTGCCAGGAGAACCCCGTCACGGCCGCAAGGAGCCCCAGCGCGACGATGTGGACGACCTCGCGGACGCGCAGGGGCTCCGAGCGCCGGGAGAACCACCGCCAGATTCCGAACAGGGCGAGGAACAGCGCGAATGCCAGCACCCCCGGGCGGGTGAAGGCCATGAGGGGCACGAGCGCATACAGCCACGCATACCGGCGCCGCATCACCGACCACAGTGCGAGGAGGAGCCACAGCAGGAACAGCGCCTCGGCGTAGCCGACCTGGAACATCGCCGCGAGCGGTGCGCACGCGAAGAACACGACGGCCCACATCGCCGCATCCTCCTCGGCCCGCATGCGGACGATCCGGTAGAGCACGAGGCAGCCCAGGTAACCGGCGACGAGGGAGATGACGACCGCTCCGGCACCCCAGGATCCAAGCGGCAGACCCAGCGCTTTCCCGAGGTATGCGTAGACCGGCATGAAAGCCCACTGGTTCTCCGCGACCTGGCCGGACTCGGTGAGCGGCAGTTCGGAGGGATAGCCGTTCTCCGCGAGATACCAGTACCACTGGGCATCCCACCCGAGTGCGAACCGCCCCAGATCAGCGCCCTGGCCGAACCGGGACGCCGGGCCGGACAGCTGACCCGCCAGCAGGAGGAGCGCCGTCGTCACGACGCGCGCACCCAGATACAGGATGCCGATCCGCAGCGCCGCCGGGACCGAAGCCCATCGGCCGGCACCCGCCGCGGATGTCAGGGCGCGCTCAACCACGCCCGCAGTCCGCGCTCGACGTCGACGATCTGAGCGAGCGGCACGCGCTCCTGGTCGTGATGCGCCAAGTGGGGGTCGCCGGGTCCGTAGTTGACCGCGGGTACACCCATCGCCGAGAATCGGGCGACGTCCGTCCAGCCGTACTTCGGTCGGGCCTCGGCGCCGACCGCGGCCACGAACTCCTGCGCGAGGGAGGCATCCAGCCCGGGCCGCGCACCGGCGGCGACGTCGATCACGTCGACCTCGAAGCCCGCGAACACGTCCCGCACATGGCGTTCGGCATCCTCCGTCGACCTGCTCGGCGCGAAGCGGTAGTTCACCTCGATCTCGCACAGGTCGGGGATCACGTTGCCCGCGACACCCCCGCCGATGCGGACGGCGTTGAGCCCCTCCCGGTACACGAGTCCGTCGACCGGAACCTCTCGCGGACGGTACTCGGCGAGGCGACTGAGCACCGGCGCCGCGCGGTGGATCGCGTTCTCGCCGATCCATGCACGCGCACTGTGCGAACGCACGCCGTGCGTGCGCACGATCACGCGCATGTTGCCGTTGCAGCCGCCCTCGACCGCGCCGCCTGTCGGCTCGCCCAGGATCGCGAAGTCGCCGGCGAACAGATCCGGCCGAGTCCGGGCGAGGCGCGTGAGTCCGTTGAGGTCGGCGTCGACCTCTTCGTGGTCGTACCACATCCAGGTGATGTCGATCCGGGGGTCGGTGAACTCTGCGGCGAGCTTGAGCTGCACCGCCACCCCTGCCTTCATGTCGACCGTGCCGCGCCCCCACAGGACCGCCTCGCCGTCGACGTGCTCTTCTCGGGTGGGCAGGTTGTCGTTGATCGGCACCGTGTCGATGTGACCGGCGATCACGACGCGCTGCGGTCGCCCCCGCATCGTGCGGGCAACGATCGTGTCACCGTCCCGGAAGACCTCCAGGTGATCGAGCGGACGCACGGCCGCATCGATGAGATCGGCCAGGGTCGTCTCGTCGCCGGACACGCTCGGCACGTCGCAGATCGCCCGGGTGATGTCGATCGAGCTCGCGGTCAGATCCAGCGTCGGCATCCTTCGATCCTAGCGTCGGGGCCGGGACGGGCCCCGGGTCCGGGTGCCGGTACCGTGGTGACATGAGCGACGAGCGTTGGGTGTGGGGCACCGGGCTGGTGACGACCGCCGAGAACGGGACGGTACTGGACACCTGGTTCCCCTCTCCCGAGATCGGGCGCATCCCGTTGGGTCTGGATCCCGCGATGCCCCCCGACGACCTCGACCGCCATGCGGTGCCCGACCCGCGCCGCGCGGTCACGGTCGACACGATCACGATCGAGATCGATCTTGACGCCGCACCGTCCTCGACGTCGGACGCGTACCTGCGGCTCCACGCGTTGTCGCACCGTCTCGTGGCGCCCAACGCCGTGAACCTCGAGGGCATCTTCGGGCACCTCCCGAATGTCGCGTGGACGAACGCCGGACCGATGCATCCCGACGACGCCGCACGTCTGCGGCCGTTCCTCCTGCGCGACGGCATCCAGATCCAGGGGCTCGACAAGTTCCCGCGACTCCTGGACTATGTGAGCCCCCCCGGTGTCCGGATCGCCGATGCGTCGCGCGTCCGCCTGGGCGCGTACCTGTCCCCCGGCACCACCGTGATGCACGAGGGGTTCGTGAACTTCAACGCGGGCACGCTCGGCGCGTCGATGGTCGAGGGCCGCATCTCGCAGGGCGTCGTCGTCGGCGACGGCAGCGACATCGGCGGCGGCGCGTCGATCATGGGCACCTTGTCCGGCGGCGGGGCCCACCGTGTCGCCATCGGCGCGCGCACCCTCCTCGGGGCGAACGCGGGCGTGGGCATCTCGCTCGGTGACGACTGCGTCGTCGAGGCGGGGCTGTACGTGACGGCCGGTTCGAAGATCGTCCTGGCCGACGAGCCGGCCGGCCACGACGGCGCGCGTCGCAGCGTGAAGGGCGCGGAGCTCTCCGGGCGCGACGGCATCCTGTATCGGCGCAATTCGCTCACCGGCGCGATCGAGGCCGTCCGGAGGGTCGGCGTGGGAGTCACCCTGAACGACGCCCTGCACGCGTAAAGTCGAGCCAGCACCGCCGGTGGGGCGGCGTGAGACAGGCAAGGGAGTCCCATGGCCGCGCGAATGGCGAAGAAGCTGTACGAATCCGAGCTCATGGTTCTGCAGGCCAAGCTCGTGGACATGCAGGCGTGGGTCCAGGCGACGGGCGCACGCATCGTCGTGATCTTCGAGGGCCGCGATGCCGCCGGCAAGGGATCCACGATCAAGCGCGTGTCGGAATACCTGAACCCGCGCGTCACCCGCATCGTCGCCCTGAACACACCGAGCGAGCGCGACAAGACACGGTGGTACTTCCAGCGCTACGTCCCCCACCTCCCGGCTGCGGGCGAGATCGTGCTCATGGACCGGTCCTGGTACAACCGCGCCGGCGTCGAGCACGTGATGGGCTATTGCACGAGTGTGGAGTACCACCGCTTCCTGCATCAGACGCCGATCTTCGAGCGGATGCTGGTCGAGGACGGCATCATCCTCATCAAGTACTGGTTCAGCGTGTCCGACAAGGAGCAGGAGCGGCGCTTCCGCGACCGCGCGGACGACCCGATGCGTCGCTGGAAGCTGAGTCCGAACGATGTCCTGTCCATCACGAAGTGGGAGGACTACTCCCGCGCGAAGGACACGATGTTCGTGCACACCGACATCCCCGAGGCGAAGTGGTGGGAGGTCGACAACGAGGACAAGCGCCGCGGTCGCATCAACACGATCGCGCACCTGCTCTCCCAGATCCCGTACGAGGTCGTCGAGCGCGAAGAGGTCATCGTGCCCGAACGTCCGGCATCCGGCGGGTACGAACGACCGCCCCGTGACATGACCTCGACCGTCCCGGACTACGCGAAAGAGCTGGAGAAGCGCCACAAGGACGAGCGCGTCGCCTCCAAGAAGAGCAAGAAGGATCGCGAGGCGGACGCCGCGGACATCGCCGAGAAGGAAGAGGAGAAGGCGGGGATCTGAGACCCCGCCGCCCCCGCCCTATGCGCCCGGGTAGTCGCGCTGTGCGGCGCCGACGTAGAGCTGCTGCGGGCGCCCGATCTTGGTCTGCGGGTCGGACTGCATCTCGCGCCAGTGAGCGAGCCAACCGGGCAGCCGGCCGATCGCGAAGAGGACGGTGAACATGCGCGTCGGGAAGCCCATCGCCTTGTAGATGACGCCGGTGTAGAAGTCGACGTTCGGGTACAGGCGCCGCTCCTTGAAGTAGTCGTCCTCCAGGGCGAGCTGCTCGAGCTCCTTCGCGAGATCCAGGAGCGGGTCGCTGACGCCGAGAGCGCTGAGCACTTCGTCCGCCGATTCCTTCACGAGCTTCGCGCGCGGGTCGTAGTTCTTGTAGACCCGGTGGCCGAACCCCATGAGCTTGACCCCGTCCTCCTTGTTCTTCACGCGCTCGACGAAGCGCTGCACGCTCTCCCCCGAGTCGCGGATGCGGGCCAGCATCTCGAGCACGGCCTCGTTCGCGCCGCCGTGCAGGGGCCCGTACAGGGCGTTGATGCCTGCCGAGATCGAGGAGAACTGGTTGGCGCCGGTCGACCCGACCAGGCGCACCGTGGAGGTCGACGCGTTCTGCTCGTGGTCCTCGTGCAGGATCAGCAGCCGCTCCAGGGCACGACTCATCACAGGATCGACGTCGTAGATCTCGCTCAGCACGCCGAAGTTGAGCTTCAGGAAGTTGTCGACGAAGCTCAGCGAGTTGTCCGGGTACAGGAATGCCTGCCCGATGCTCTTCTTGTGCGCGTACGCCGCGATCACCGGCAGCTTCGCCAGCATCCGGATCGTGTTGAGCTCGATGTGCTCGGGGTTGTGCGGGTCGGACTGGTCTTCGTAGTACGTCGAGAGTGCGGAGACGGCCGAGGACAGCACCGACATCGGGTGGGCC
Source organism: Microbacterium sp. NPDC064584 (assembly GCF_040687315.1). Taxonomy (NCBI): domain Bacteria; kingdom Bacillati; phylum Actinomycetota; class Actinomycetes; order Micrococcales; family Microbacteriaceae; genus Microbacterium; species Microbacterium sp. NPDC064584. The sequence goes on from NZ_JBFBMZ010000011.1 coordinate 26,920, forward strand.
GTGTGCGGCAGCGCGGTGAAGAAGCGCTTCAGGTCCTCGTGCAGGAGGGTGTGGTGGCGGATGCGGTCGTCGAACGCGGCCAGTTCGTCCGCCGTAGGCAGCTCGCCGTAGATGAGGAGCCAGGCCACCTCGAGATAGCTGCTGTTCTTCGCGAGCTGCTCGATGGGGTATCCGCGGTAGCGCAGGATCCCCTGGTCACCGTCGATGAACGTGATCGCCGACTTCGTCGCCGACGTGTTGACGAATCCGTAGTCCAGCGTTGTGTGGCCGGTCTGCCGGGTGAACGTCGAGATGTCGACGCTCGGCACCCCGTCCGTGCCGCGCAGCAGCGGGAACTCGGCGGTGCGGTCACCGATCGTGAGGGTGGCCTTGTCCTGCTGGGTGCCCGATTCGCTCACGGCGCCTCCTCGCGATTCCTGGTCGTTCCGGGGGTCTCGACGCCCTGCGGATCGCATGGAGAGGCGTTTCCGAGAGCCGGCGTGATGGCGTGGGATGCCGCGCCACCGCGCCTCTACAGCCTACTGGCGTGTTCGGCATACTGCGGACACGACCAAAGGCATCCGGCATCCGGTAGAGGAATCCTCTCATGCACGCCGTTGATACCCGCGGTGTTCATCCCGCCGATCGGAGTCGCTCTGCGGCAGCGGCGATGCGCTCGTCCGTCGCTGTGAGGGAGAGCCGGACATGCTCGGGGAAATGCGGGCCGTAGAAGTGACCGGGACCGGAGAGGATGCCGAGGTCGGCCAGACGGCCGACGCTCTCCCACGCGTCGCGTGACTCGGTCGCCCAGAGGTACAGCCCCGCCTCGCTGTGGTCGATGCGGAAGCCGGCCTCCTGCAGCGCGGGCCGGAGCACGTCGCGGCGCCGCCGGTACCGCTCCTTCTGGGAAGCGACGTGCTCGTCATCGGTGAGCGCCGCGATCATCGCGGTCTGCACGGGCGCGGGCAGCATGAGCCCGAGATGCTTGCGGGCGGTGAGCAGACGGGCGACGATCTCGGTGTCGCCCGCGAGGAACGCGGCGCGGTAGCCGGCCAGATTGGACTGCTTGCTGAGCGAGTACACCGACAGGACCCCGCGTACGTCGCCCCCGGTGACCCGGGAATCCAGAACCGACGGGATCGCCTCGTCGGCCCACCGTCCGTCCCAGCCGAGTTCGGCATAGCATTCGTCGCCGGCCAGGACCGCACCGAGCTCGCGTGCCCGACCCACGGCAGTGCGGAGGAGGGCGGCATCCAGCACCCGCCCGTCGGGGTTGCCGGGCGAGTTCAGCCAGACCAGTCGAGTGCCGTCGGGCCACTCCGACGGGTCGTCGGACGCGAATGGCGTCGCCCCCACCAGGCGTGCGCCGACCTCGTATGTCGGGTAGGCGGCACGCGGGTGCACGACCGTGTCGCCGGGTCCGATGCCCAGGAGCAGAGGAAGCAGCGCGACGAGCTCCTTCGAGCCGATCGTCGGCAGGACGTTCGCCGGCGTCAACGCACTCACCCCGCGGCGGCGGGCGTACCACGCCACGATCGCCTCGCGGAGCGCCGGGGTACCGAGCGTCTGCGGATAGGCGTGCGCATCGGTGGCATCCGACAGCGCCCGCGCGATCACGGCGGGTGTGGGATCCACCGGCGAGCCGATGGAGAGATCGACGATCCCGTCGACATGGGCGCGGGCGCGCTCCGCGTACGGCGCGACGGCGTCCCAGGGGTAGTCGGCGAGGTCGGCGACGCCCATGGGCTGCTACGGCGCCTGCGGCGGGAGCGCGTCGATCACGGGGTGGTCCTTATGGATCACGCCGACCTTCGCGGCGCCACCGGGCGATCCGACGTCCTGGAACCACTCGACGTTGGCCTTGTAGTAGTCCTGCCACTCGTCCGGGAGGTCGTCTTCGTAGTAGATGGCCTCGACGGGACACACGGGCTCGCACGCGCCGCAGTCCACGCACTCGTCCGGATGGATGTAGAGCATCCGATCGCCTTCATAGATGCAGTCGACGGGGCACTCGTCGATGCAGGCGCGGTCCTTCACATCTACGCACGGGAGAGCGATCACATACGTCACGGGTCTAGTCTAGGTCGCTCCCGGAGCCGGTATCCCCCGCGACCGGCCGCAGTCTGCTCGGCCAGGCGACGGCGATCACGACGAGGATCGGCACCGCGACGGTCCAGACGACGGCGAGATCGGTCTGCGCGACGATGACCGACCCACCCGGGCCCCGGCCGGAGAACGCGATCGTCGCGGCGATCATCCCGAGTCCCGCCGCCAGTGCGCTCCAGCGATCGCCGGTCAGCAGACGGACGGCCGCGAGGAGCGCGGCGCTGCCGATGACGGCGAGGACGAGGCCGAGCGGAAACCAGCCGAGACGGAACGAGTGGGCGATCGTGCCGGCCAGACCGTACACCGCCCCCACCAGGAAGGCGACGAGCCAGGTCGCGATCCGCGAAAGCGAAGACTGCACGCCGGACAGCCTATGCGACGGCGAAACGTCACGAGGCCCATCCCCACAGGCGCAGCAGCGCCGCCGCGAGAGCCGCCGCCGCGACGACGACGAGGAAGGGCGCACGCAGGAGCAGGAGCCCTGCGGCCACGAGCACCGCCGGGACCCGCGCATCGATCACGACGGCCTGGCCGGCGCCGAGAGTCTGGACGGCCACGAGAGCGGCGAGGAGGGCGACCGTCAGCAGATCGGCGATCCGCATCGGACGCGGTGCATCCAGCCATCGCTGCGGGATGAGGTAGCCGAGCGTCTTCCACACGACGCACACGATCGAGGCGATAAGGATCGCCGTCCACAGGGTCATGACATCGCCTCCGTCACGGCAGTCCGATCCTCTCCGGAACGTCTCCGGGCTCATCCGCCGGCGGACGCCCACCGCCCAGCCAGTCGAACCAGCCGACGATGACCGCGACCACGGCGGCGATCAGGACCGGAACGCCGGGCATGAGCGCGGGGGTCAGGATCGTCGCGACGACGGCGGCGGCGACCCCGACCGCGATGGGCTGCCGACGCCTCAGACGTGGCCAGAGCAGAGCGAGGAACGCCGCCGCCGCCGCGGCATCCAATCCGTACGCCTTCGGATCTCCGAGGACGTCGCCCAGGAGCGCGCCGGCGAGGGTCGAGATGTTCCAGCCGATGTAGATCGCGACGCCCGTCACCCAGAACCCGAGCGTGCGCGCGCGGGCGTCGGTCTGCGCGAGCGAGACCGCGGTCGACTCGTCGATCGTGAACTGGGCGGCGCCCAGGCGGCGCCAGAACCCGGTCCCGATGACGGGCGACATCCGCATGCCGTACGCGATGTTGCGGACTCCGAGGAGGGATGCCGAGGCGATCGCCGCCGGTGCCGCCGGCAGTCCGCCCGCCGCGATCACACCGACGAAGGCGAACTGCGATCCTCCCGTGAACATCACGAGACTCAGCACAGCGGTCTGCCAGATGTCCAGACCCGCAGCGACCGCCAGCGCTCCGAACGAGACGCCGTACGCGCTGGTCGCGAGGGCGACACCGAGCCCCTGCCGGATCGCGGCACGGGCCGACGCCTCGTCCGGAGAGGAACGCTCGTCATCGGCGGGCGCAGGAGACGATGGCACGGCCCCATCTTGCGTCGTGACACTTCCGTTCGTCAAACCGAACGAAAGTGCAGCAGAATGAACTGATGGATGAACTGGGAGAGCGGATCGCCCGCGCGATGCGGCGTGAGCGCGAGCGATTGCACGTGAGCGCAGCGGAGCTCGCCCGTCGAGCGGGAGTGTCGAAGGCCACGGTGTCGCAGTTGGAGGCGGGAGGGGCCAATCCGTCCGTCGAGACGCTCTGGGCGATCGCGACCGCGCTCGAGGTGCCGTTCTCGGTCTTCGTCGAAGACACCGCGCCTCGGCCACGCCTGGTGCGGGCGGGTGAGAGCACCGGCATCCGCTCGGCCGACTCCCCCTACGAGGCCCTGCTGCTCAGTGCGGGCAGTCCGCGAGTGCGACGCGACCTGTACATCGTGCGCGCCGAACCCGGCGAACCCCGCCATTCGGCACCGCACCCACGCGGAACAGTGGAGCACCTGGTCGTGGTGAGCGGGCGCGCTGTCGCGGGTCCCACCGGCGAGCCGTTCGAACTGATGCCGGGCGACTATCTGCGCTACCCGGGCGACGCTCCGCACGTGTTCGAGGCGCTCGAGCCGCACACGAGCGCCGTGCTCCTCTCGGACTCCGACTGAGCCCGAAGAGGGTCAGGCGCCGGCGTCCTGGCGCTTCAGGCGCGAGGTCGCGCGGGCGCGCTCGGTCGCATCGAGGTTCACCTTGCGGATGCGCACGATCTCCGGAGTGACCTCGACGCATTCGTCGTCGCGCGCGAACTCCAGGCTCTCCTCGAGCGAAAGCTGGCGCGGCGGCGTCATCGACTCGAACGAGTCCGACGTCGACGAGCGCATGTTGGTGAGCTTCTTCTCCTTGGTGATGTTCACATCCATGTCATCGGCGCGCGAGTTCTCACCGATCACCATGCCCTCGTACACCTCCTGGGTGGGCTGGACGAAGAACGACATGCGCTCCTGCAGGGCGATGATCGCGAACGGCGTCACGACGCCGGACCGGTCCGCCACGATCGACCCGTTCTGACGCGTCACGATGTGGCCTGCCCACGGCTCGTAGCCGTGCGAGATCGCGTTCGCGATGCCGGTGCCGCGCGTGGTCGTCAGGAACTCGGTGCGGAAGCCGATCAGTCCACGGGACGGCACGATGAACTCCATGCGCACCCAGCCGGTGCCGTGGTTGGTCATGTTGTCCATCCGGCCCTTGCGCGCAGCCAGCAGCTGCGTGATCGCGCCGAGGTACTCCTCGGGGGCGTCGATCGTGAGGTGCTCGAACGGCTCGTACGTCTTGCCGTCGACCTTCTTCGTGACCACCTGCGGCTTGCCGACGGTCAGCTCGAAGCCCTCGCGGCGCATGTTCTCCACGAGGATCGCGAGAGCCAGCTCGCCACGACCCTGCACCTCCCACGCGTCGGGCCGGCCGATGTCGACGACCTTGAGCGAGACGTTTCCGACGAGCTCACGATCGAGACGGTCCTTCACCATGCGCGCGGTGAGCTTGTGCCCCTTGACCTTGCCCACGAGCGGGCTCGTGTTCGTGCCGATCGTCATCGAGATCGCAGGGTCGTCGACGTGGATCTGCGGCAGCGGGCGGACGTCCTCGGGATCGGCGATCGTCTCGCCGATCGTGATGTCCTCGAAGCCGGCGATCGCGACGATGTCACCGGGTCCGGCACTCTCGGCGGGGTAGCGCTCGAGCGCCCTCGTCTTCAGAAGCTCCGTGATCCGCGCGTTGCTGACGGTTCCGTCGGCGCGCACCCAGGCGACGGTCTGGCCCTTCTTCAGCGTGCCGTTGAACACGCGCAGCAGAGCGAGGCGGCCGAGGAAGGGGCTCGAGTCGAGGTTCGTGACCCACGCCTGCAGCGGCGCGTCGTCATCGTACGACGGGGCGGGCACGTGCTCGAGGATCGCCTCGAAGAGCGGCTCGAGATCGTCGTTGTCGGGGAGCGCGCCGTTCTCGGGGCGGGTCCGGGATGCCGCGCCCGCGCGGCCGCTCGCGTACACGACCGGCACGTCCAGCAGCGCATCCACGTCGAGGTCGGGGACGTCCTCGTGCAGATCGGACGCGAGCCCCAGCAGCAGGTCGTGCGCCTCCTCCTCCACCTCGGCGATGCGGGCATCCGGGCGGTCGGTCTTGTTGACCAGCAGGATCACCGGAAGCTTGGCCTCGAGAGCCTTGCGCAGCACGAAGCGCGTCTGGGGCAGCGGGCCCTCGCTCGCGTCGACGAGCAGCACGACACCGTCGACCATGGACAGACCGCGCTCGACTTCGCCGCCGAAGTCGGCGTGGCCCGGAGTGTCGATCACGTTGATCGTGACGGGCCCGTCGGTCGCGTGCACGCCGGAGTATGTGATCGCCGTGTTCTTGGCGAGGATCGTGATGCCCTTTTCGCGCTCGAGATCGTTGGAGTCCATCGCGCGCTCCTCGACGTGAGCGTGCTCGCCGAACGAGCCGGTCTGTCGGAGCATCGCGTCGACCAGCGTCGTCTTGCCGTGGTCGACGTGGGCGACGATCGCGACGTTGCGGAGGTCTGAACGGAGGGCGCGCGCCATGGAAAATCCTTGCAGAACGGGGAAGCGCCCGGAGCCGGGCATCCCCCAGTCTACCGGGCGCTTCCTGAGCGTCCCTCCGGCGGCGCGGCGGCCGCCGTCGTTCAGGCGCCGGAAGCCGTCCGCGCCAGCAGCTCCGCGCGAGCCTCGCGGCGGATGCGCTGCTCCTCGGGATTGGGCACGGGCACCGCGGCGATGAGTCGCTGCGTGTAGGCATCGGTGGCCCCGCGGAGGATCTCGTCGCGCGTGCCGACCTCGACGAGCTTGCCGAGGTGCATCACCGCGATGCGGTGCGCGAGGATGTCCACGACGGCCAGGTCGTGGCTGATGAACAGGCATGCGAACTGGAGTTCCTGCTGCAGCTCCTGCAGCAGATCCAGGAAGCGGGCCTGAACCGAGACGTCCAGCGCCGACGTGGGCTCGTCGGCCACCAGGAGCTCGGGGGCCAGCGCCAGGGCGCGGGCGATGCCGACGCGCTGTCGCTGACCACCGGAGAGCTCGTGCGGGAAGCGGTTGCGGTACGAACGGGGCAGTTCGACCTGCGAGAGGAGCGTCTCCACCCGCTTGTCGAGGTCCTTGCCCTTCGCCTCTCCCGCCAGCAGGATCGGCTCGCCGATCGACTGGCCGATCGGCATGCGCGGGTTCAGCGACGACGCCGGGTCCTGGAACACGATGCCGGTGCGCCGACGGATCGCGAAGAGATCCTTCCGCGACGGGTGCGAGATGTCGGTGCCGACGGCGGTGAGCTTGCCTTCCGCGATCGGCAGCAGCCCGATGGAGGCGCGACCGAGAGTGGTCTTGCCCGATCCCGACTCCCCCACGAGACCCACGATCTCGCCGGGATAGATCTGCAGATCGATGTGCTCGGCGGCCCGGAACGCCGGCACCCGCCCGCGCTTCGGATAGTCGATCGCGACATCCTCGAACGACAGGACCGGAGTGCGCGTCTCGACGACCTCTTCGGCCGCGGCATCCGTCGCGCGCTCGCGGATCGCGGCGACCGCGGGGACGGCTGACGTGTCGCTCGCGACTTCGGCCTGTTCGACCTCGGACTCCTCAAGGACTCCGAGACCGAGGTGCGGAACGGAAGCCAGCAGCTGCTGCGTGTACGGGTGCTGCGGATCGTGGAAGATCTGCTCGACGGTTCCCGACTCGACGACGACACCGCTCTTCATCACCATGATGCGATCGGCGAGGTCCGCGACCACGCCCATGTCGTGCGTGATCAGGATGATCGCCGAGTCCAGGCGCTTGTGGAGGTTGCGCAGCAGGTCGAGGATCTCGGCCTGCACCGTGACATCCAAAGCGGTCGTCGGCTCGTCGGCGATCAGCAGCAGCGGGTCGCACGAGATCGACTGCGCGATCATCGCGCGCTGGCGCTGACCACCGGAGAGCTGGTGGGGGTACTTGTTGAAGGACTTCTCCGGCGTCGGCATCTCGACCAGACGCAGCAGCTCGATCGCCTTCTCCTTGGCCACGGACGGCGCCATGCCGCGATCGTGCGAACGCAGCGCCTCCATGATCTGGAAGCCGATCGTGTAGACCGGGTTCAGCGCCGTCATCGGCTCCTGGAAGATCGGCGCGATCTCGTTGCCGCGGAGCGACCGCAGCGTCGCGTCGTCGACGCCGCGCAGCTCACGCCCCAGCAGCTTGATCGACCCGGTCACACGGGCGTTCTCGGGAAGAAGGCCCAAGAGCGCCATCGAGCTCGTGCTCTTGCCGGAGCCGGATTCGCCCACGATCGCGAGGACCTCGCCGCGGCGCACGACATAGTTCATGTCGACCGCAGCCGGGTAGAACTCGCCCTCGACCCAGAACTCGACGCCCAGGTTGTCGACCTCGAGGATCTTCTCGGGGAGGGCCTTGTGCGACGCCGCGATCTCGGCCTCGATGCCCGTCGTGTCAGTCATTCCGATGTGTCCCATCTGCAAAGCTTGAGGTCATGGCGTTCCAGGAGGTTTCGTACCGGCCGGCGTTCGGCCGCACGCTCGCTGTCAGCACCGTGGTGGTGTGCGCGTTCGGTGTGATAGCGCTGTTCTGGGGGGATGCGGCATCCGCGATCCGCTACGTCTGGCCGATCATCCTGGTCGCCGTCGTCGCGTGGGCGCTGTTCTGGCGTCCGAGTCTGCGGATGCAGGAGCACGGCGTCACCGTCGTGAACGTGTTCCGCACGTTCTTCATCCCCTGGCCGGCGATCCGAGCGATCGACACCCGCTACTCGCTGACGATCCACACCTCGCGCGGCAAGGTGCCGGTGTGGGCCACACCCGCTCCCGGACGTCACCGCGCGTTCGGACTCTCGGCGAAGGATTTCGACGGAGTCGGGACGAGCGCCCGCGGAGAGCACGAGAGCCTGCGCCCGAGCGACGCGCTCAGCACGCCGTCCGGCAATCTCGCGCAGGCGATCCGCGGACACTGGGAATCCTTGTCCGCGGCCGGAGCCTTCGCCCGCGGCGAAGACCCCGAGGCGCAGACCGTGACGTGGCACTACGGCACGATCACGGCGATCGCGGTGCTGGCTGCGGCGACGGCGATCGGCCTGCTGGTCTAGCAGCGTCACCGTCACCGCTCCGGATTGAGGGGCTCGTCCTGGGCATCGCCCGGCTTCTCCGGACGCGGATCGTGGTAGTTCACGACGTCGCCGGTGTAGACCGCCTCCATCGGGACCGTCACACTCTGCGGACCGGTCGGCTCGGTGGTGTCCAGGATCGGCGCGACAGGACCGCTCGCACGACCGGCACGGCGCATCGCGCGTTCGCTGGGCATCTTCTTCTGACGCGGGTCGAACGCGTCGCGCAGCCCGTCGCCGATGAAGTTGACGCACAGGGCGATCGCGATGATGAAGATACCGGGCCACCAGAACAGCCAGGGCCGCGTGGAGAAAGCCGCCTGGTTGTCCGAGACGATCTTGCCCAGCGAGGTGTCCGGCGGCTGCACGCCGAAGCCGAGGTAGCTCAGCGCCGACTCGAGCAGGATCGCGCCCGCCATCAGGAGCGTCGCGTTCACGACGATCACGCCGACCGCGTTGGGGAGGATGTGGCGGAAGATGATGCGCCGGTCCCGCGCGCCGGACACCCGCGCGGCATCCACGAATTCACGCTCGCGAAGCGAGAGGAACTCTCCGCGGACGAGTCGGGCCATCGTGGTCCATGCGAACACGCCGATCACGATACCGAGGACGGCGGCGCCGAGGCTGCCGAACGTCTTCCCGAGCACCGCACCGATCACGATGAGCGGGATCGTGATGACGATGTCCGTGAAGCGCATGAGGACCGAGTCGGTCACCTTGCCGTAGTAGCCGGCGACCGCGCCGATGACGACGCCGATCACGGTGGCGACGACACCGGCGATCACCATCACCATGAGGGACTGCTGGGCGCCGCGCATCACGACCGCGAAGATGTCGCGACCGACCTCGTCCTGCCCGAACGGGTGCTCCCCGAACTGCAGCGGGAAGAGGCTGAGCGTTGGAACGCCGTTGTTCAGCTTCGGCGTGATCTGGGTCCAGGAGTAGGTCCACCAACCGGGGATCTTGAATCCCCAGAGGTCCACTCCGACAGACGTGAAGGCGAGGACAACGATGAAGATGAGCACGACCATCGCGACCATCGCGCCGCGGTGCCGGAAGAACCGGCGCCGGACGATCTGGCCCTGGCTGAGACCTTCGGTCTCCTTCTGCTCGATCGAGATCTCGGCGACCGCGGCCGCGTCGTTGACGTCTGGTTCTTGAGTGACTGTGGTGTTCATGTCAGCCCACCTTGATTCTCGGGTCCAGGGCCGCGTAAACCAGGTCCGCGATGAGGTTGAAGAGCACGGCGAGCGTGCCGGTGACGACGAAGAACGCCATCACGGGATTGGGGTCGACGTGGTTGATGCCGTCGACGAACAGACGGCCCATGCCGGTCCAGCCGAAGACCGTCTCGGTGACCACCGCCCCGCCCACGATCGCGCCCACGTCGAACGCGATGATCGTCGTGATCGGGATCAGCGCGTTGCGGAAGGCGTGACGGACGACGACGGTGCGCTGGGTGAGGCCCTTGGCCCGGGCCGTGCGGATGTAGTCCTGGTTCATGACCTCGAGCAGGCTGGCACGCGAGTAGCGCGTGTAGCCCGCGAACGAGATCAGGATGATCGCGATCGTCGGCAGGAGCAGATGGGTGTACAGGTCGATGCCCTGCACCCAGAAGTTCCCGCCGAGACCGGGCGTGGAGGCGCCGACCGTCGCGATCGGCCGGCCGCGCACGCGACTGGAGTTCGCGTACACCGCCCAGTACGACATGTACTTGTCCAGCGCGATCAGCGCGGCCGTGAGGAACCCGACGATCGCCGTCGTGCGGACGACCGGGCCGCGGTCTGCGCCGCCCATGAAGAAGCCGATCAGTCCGCTCACGACGATCGCCAGCACCATGAGCAGGAGGAAGAACCACAGCGTCATGCCGTTGAGGATGTAGTTGATCATCGGGAAGTACAGCGCGATGCCCAGGACCGCGACGACGAGCGACGCGTACAGCGCACGGCGGTTGCGCAGACCCGTGGAGATCGCGGTGATGCCGAAGGCGATGCCGATCGCCGATGCGCTGTAGACCACGATCCCGATGCTCGGGTCGGCGAACCACTGCGTCGCCGAGAGGTAGATCAACACTGCGGCCGTCGCGACGGCGGCGATGCCGAAGACGATGAATCTCTTCTTCGCCTTCCCGCCGAGGAGCGACATCCACAGCACACCGGCGATGAGCGAGACGACGATGATCACGGGTATCGCGATCGTCGGCTCGGCGAGCCAGTTGTTCAGCTGGATCGCGCCGTACTGCTTCAGCAGAACCGCGACCCAGAAGATCGGCAGCGAGAAGAACAGGAACGAGATGAGCGTGACGCTGTAGTCGAAGCCGCTGTACTGGCGCAGGGCCGAGATGATGCCGACCGTGAGACCCAGGATGATCGCGACGACCGTTGCCGTGGTGACCAGCGTCAGCGTCGACGTGATCGCGTTGCCCAGCAGGATGTTCACCGGCTGGTTCTGGACGCTGACCCCGAAGTCCCCGCGGAACAGAGCGCCGAGCCAGAGGAAGTAGCGCAGCGGAGGGGGGACGTCGAGATTGAGGAGCTTGGTGCGGGCTTCGATGAGCTCCGCCTTGTTCGGGGCGTTCCCCTGCCTCAGTTCTTCGAGAGGATCGCCCGCGAAGGTCGTGAGGATGTACATCAGGAACGTTGCGGCGAAGAGCACGAAGATCGACGCGATCAATCGCCGGATGATGAATGAAGCCATGGTGTGGCCGCCTGCCAATCGATGATCCAGCGGGAACGACTGCGCCGGCGTCATCACCGGACACACGCTCTACCGCTGCGGGAAGTCTAACGGGTGGGGTGCAGGCCCGATGGACCTGCACCCCACCGCGGTCAGCGGAGCCGAAGCTCAGCGATGACCGCTACAGCGATCAGCCCTCGTCAGAGCCGCTGTCCGTGACTGCCCAGTCCCAAGCGTTCCAGAAGATCGTGGGAGCGAGGATCGACGGGTCGATGCCCTCCACACGGTCGCTGAAGGCGGTGACGCCGGGGAACTGGAAGATGGTGACTCCGTAGAAGTCATCCCACAGGATCTTGTCCAGCTGCTGCTGGAGCTCGATCTGCTTGTCGGTGTCGAACTCCACGTTCAGCTGCTCGACGATCGCGTCGGCCTCAGCGTTCGAGTAGAAGTTCAGGTTGTTGATACCACCGGTCTGGAACGTCGGCAGCGAGTTGGTCACGCCGAGGCTCGTGGACTGCCATCCGAAGAACGACGCGTCGTACGCACCCGGCGTGCCGAGGAGGCCACCCCACTGGTCCGAACCACAGTCGGTCACGTTGAAGCCGGCCTGGTTGGCCGACGCCTGGATGAGCGCGAACTCGTTCACGCGGCGGGGGTTGTTGGTCGCGTAGAGGATGCAGACCGACGTGTCGGTGACACCCGACTCGGCCAGCAGCGCCTTCGCGCCCTCGATGTCGACGTCCGCGAACGCCTCCGAGCCGTTGTTCGCGACGGACTCGTCGTAGCCCTCGGCGCCCGGAACGAAGATCTGCGAGCTGCGCAGGAGCGCGTCCTCGCCGGCGATCGGGACGATGAGCTTGTCGAGGATCTCCTGGCGGGGAACCGTCTTGAGGAACGCCTCACGGACCTTCGGGTTCGAGAAGATGTTCTCGGGGTTCTTGCCCTGGTCGAACTGCAGGTCGAGGTGCTCGTACGTGCCCTCGACGCCGGTCAGGACCGTGATGCCGTCGAGCGCGTCGAGAGCGGTCTTGATGTCGGCCGTGGCCTGCGGGGAGATGATGTCGACTTCACCGTTCTCCAGCGCCTGAACCGCTGCGAGCGGGTCGGGGATGAAGCGGATCGTGATCTCCTCGATGTTCGGAGCGTTGTCGCCCTTGTACTCGGGGTTCGCCGTCAGGGTGACGTACTGGTCGGCGACGAAGTCGCTGATCACGTACGGACCCGTGGCCAGGTAGAGCTCGGGGTCATCCGGCAGCTCGGTGAAGTTGAAGCCCGTGTTCCAGAAGGACGAGATCGGGGCCAGAGCCGCGTCGTCCTTGTTCTGGATCGCGTCGATGACGGCCTGCTTGGCCTCTTCGTTGTCGTCCAGACCCAGGGCGTTCTTACCGACGACGTGCGCGGGCAGCGGCGACGGGAAGGAGAGCTCCCAGTCGACGAACTGCGCGTCGTAGACCATCGTGATCGACTTGCCGTCGTCACCGATCTCGGGCGTCTGGGTGACCAGGCCCAGACCCGCGGTGGGGGTGGCGCCGGAGTCGAAGTAGACGACGTCGGTCGGGAAGGCGTCGGTGAACTCACCCGTGTCGGGGTCGGTGAAGTCGGCCGGGTCGAAGTCCGGGGTGTCCAGGGCCCGCGAGAGCGCGGCCCACTCGAGCAGGAGGTCCGACGCGTCGACGGGGGTGCCGTCCGACCAGTTCACGCCGTCCGCGACGGTGTACTTGACCGTCAGCGGGTCCTCTTCGACGACCTCGTACGAGCCGAACGACGTGTTCTTCACGAGCTCGGGGGTGTTGTTGTAGTAGTTGAAGCCGTCAAGCGTCAGATACGTGATGTTGTTGTTCGCGGTCGCGTTACCGAACGACGTGTTGCCGTTGTACGAGTAGAACGGCTGGTTCCACGCGGCGGTGATCGACGATCCCTCGACGAGACCCGAGTCGTCGCCGCCACCTTCGGTGGCCGCGCAACCTGAGATCACGAGGGCGCCGACTGCGGTGAGAGCCACCGCCGCCGAAATGCGCTTCATTCTCACTGATTCCTCCTGTGCAGGGTTGTGCGCACGCGACAGCACAGATCTGCCGGGGCGCGGATAAGGGAAACGATAAGCACGCGTCGCCTGTTGTTCATAACGACTCGCAAAAACGTTACAGAGCCTTAACTCAACTCGCGCGACATGTGGCAATCTGACAAGGTGAGCACGGTGAGCGGCCCTTCCGATGTGAGGTTCGTCACTGATCCCGCGGCGCGAACCCGGCTCCGCTGGGAGATCGGGATCGTCCTGGCCGTCACCGTCGGACAGTCCGCGCTGTACTCCGTGCTCTCCCTCGTGCGCGCGTCGCTGCGCACGACCCCGATCGGGCAGCAGCAGACGCAGCTGAATCCGAATCGGGATGCCGAGATCCTGTGGAACGTCCTGTACCAGTTCCTGGGCGTGTTCTTCGGGCTCGCCCTCGTGGCGCTCGTCGTCTATCTCCTCTGGGAGCCCGGGCAGAACGCGCTGCGCCGCGTCGGTCTGGACTTCTCCCGGTTCGGCGGTGACCTGGGGCGCGGCATCCTGCTCGCCGCCGCGATCGGCGTGCCGGGGCTGGGCCTCTACGCGATATCGCGGGTGCTGGGGTTGAATGTCGCGGTCGTCGCCTCGCCGCTGGACGCCGCGTGGTGGACGGTGCCGCTGCTCGTGCTCGCCGCGTTGCGCGCGGGGCTGACCGAAGAGGTCATCTTCATCGCGTACCTGTTCGACCGGCTGCGGCGACTGGGGTGGTCCTGGTGGGCGATCATCTTGTCGACGGCCGCACTGCGCGGTGCCTATCACGCCTACCAGGGCGTCGGTGCGATCGTCGGCAATTTCGTCATGGGCCTGGTCTTCGGCTGGTGCTACCGGCGGTGGGGCCGTGTGATGCCCCTCGTGGTCGCCCACACGCTCCTGGACATCGTCGCCTTCGTCGGCTACCCGCTCGCGGCAGGTCTCTGGCCCGACGTGTTCGCCCCCGCCCCGTCCCCGACCCCGTCCCCCTCGTCCTCGTCCTGACCCCCTCCACTTTTCCGCTGAGACGACAACTGCACGTCGAGAGTGCCGGTGAACACCACAGTCTCGACGTGCAGTTGTCGTCTCACGGCACGTGGGATCGGCTCCTGCACAGGTCTGTGCGAGGCGCAGTTGTCCACGGGCTGGCCGAAGCCGACTCTGTGAGGGCCACGATGACGCCACAGTGCGGGGATGGTCCTCACACTCGAAGCGGATGCCGGCCACCCCGGGCTCGCTCCATCTCCGATCCCGCTCATCCGCTCGGCCGCGATCGCCCACGCTGACCGCGAAGTGGCTGATGGTCGCCTCGTCCGCGTACGTCGCGGGGTGCTGACCCCCGCTTCGGCATGGTCGGCGCTTCCACCGTGGGAGAAGTACCGAGCGCGGGTGCATGCGACGGCGATGACCCACCCGGACGCGGTCTTCTGTCTCGAGTCCGCCGCCGCGCTCCTGGGTGCGCCGATTTTCGGGCACCCCCGCGACGTGCATGTCCTCGACCTCCCGAACGCGAATGCGCGGCTCTCGGGCGGATTACGGCATCACACCACGGCGCAGGACCGCAACATCGTCCGGATCGGAGGTCTACTCGTGACATCGCTGATCGACACGACCGTCGACATCGCCCGTTCACGCCATCCCGCCGTCGCTCTGTCTGTCGCCGATGCGACACTTCGGCTAGACCCGACGGCATCCGTCGAAGTCCTCGTCGCCACGAACGAGAGCCGTCTCAGCAAGCGCGGTAGGCGGCTCGCACGCTGGCCGCTGCACCGAGCATCGCCATCAGCTGAGACGACGCTGGAGTCGATCAGCCGCGGCGTCATCGAATGGCTCGGTTTCGACGAGCCGGTCCTGCAACAGGAATTCCGCACGGGCGACTTCCTCGACCGCTCGGACATGTGGTGGGAGCATGCGCGTGTCATCGGCGAGGCAGACGGCGAGCTGAAGTACGACGGCCGTCTCCAGCCGGGTGCTGAGGCGATCCGCAAGGAGAAGGAACGGGATCGACGCCTGCTCTGCCATGCGAGCCGCATCGTCCACTGGGGGTGGTCGGATGCCATCAGGGTCGATCCGCTCCGCAGCATCCTTCGGCGCGCCGGCTTGCCGCAGCGTCGGCCGGAATCGTCGCAGGAGCTGCACTCCCTCACCGCCCTCCTCGACGCGCGCTCACTCCGATGACCGCGCCGCCCTCACCGTGAAACGACAACTGCACGTCGAAACCATGGGCTGAACCCACAGTTTCGACGTGCAGTTGTCGTCTCAGCGAAGGGAGACGCGGGTCAGGCGAACGCCTCGATCGGCGGGCACGCGCACACCAGGTTGCGGTCGCCGTACGCCTGATCGATGCGTCGCACCGGCGGCCAGTACTTCGTGCGCACGAGCGTGTGCACCGGGTACACGGCGAGCTCGCGCGAGTACGGGTGCGTCCACTCCCCCTCGATGACCGACGACGCTGTGTGGGGCGCGTTCACGAGCGGGTTGTCGGATGCCGGCCATTCACCGGCAGCGACTGCCTGAGCCTCGGCGCGGATCGCGATCATCGCCTCGATGAAGCGTTCGATCTCGCCGAGGTCCTCGGACTCCGTCGGCTCGACCATGAGGGTTCCGGCGACCGGGAACGACATGGTCGGAGCGTGGAAGCCGTAGTCGATCAGGCGCTTGGCGACATCGTCGACCGAGACGCCGGTCTCCTCCTTCAGGGGCCGCAGGTCGAGGATGCACTCGTGCGCGACGAGACCGCCTTCGCCGGTGTACAGCACCGGGTAGTGGTCCTTGAGCCGCACGGCGATGTAGTTCGCCGCGAGAACAGCCGCCGCCGTCGCGTCGCGGAGTCCCTGTGATCCCATCATGCGCACGTACGCCCACGAGATCGGCAGGATGCCGGCCGATCCGTGCGGCGCACCCGAGACCGCTCCACCGTCGAACACGTGCCCCCCGCTGTGCTCGGCGCGCTGCGAGAACGGGTGCCCGGGCAGATACGCCGCGAGGTGGGCCTTCGCGGCCACCGGTCCGACACCGGGCCCACCGCCGCCGTGCGGGATCGCGAACGTCTTGTGCAGGTTCAGGTGCGACACGTCGCCCCCGAGGTCGCCGAAGCGCGCGAAGCCGAGCAGCGCATTCAGGTTCGCGCCGTCGACGTAGACCTGCCCGCCGGCATCGTGGACGGCCTGGGTGATCTCCAGCACCTCGTGCTCGTAGACGCCGTGCGTGGACGGGTACGTGATCATGAGCGCCGCGAGCCGATCCGCGTGCAGCGCGATCTTCGCGCGCAGATCATCCAGATCGACGTTGCCCGCATCGTCGCACGCGACCACGACCACCTGCATGCCGGCCAGCACCGCCGAGGCGGCGTTCGTGCCGTGCGCGGAGGACGGGATCAGGCACACCGTGCGGTCGACGTCGCCGTTCGCCCGGTGGTAGCCGCGGATCGCGAGGAGCCCCGCGAGCTCTCCCTGGGAGCCCGCATTGGGCTGCAGCGACACCGCGTCGTACCCCGTGACCTCCGCGAGCCACGACTCGAGCTGCTCGATCATCGCGAGGTACCCGCGCACGTCCGCCTCCGGTGCGAAAGGGTGCACGCGGGAGAACTCCGGCCATGACACGGCCGCCATCTCCGTGGCCGCATTCAGCTTCATGGTGCACGAGCCGAGCGGGATCATGCCGCGATCCAGCGCGTAGTCGCGGTCGGCCAGCTGCTTGAGGTAGCGCATCATCGCCGTCTCACTGCGGTGCACGTTGAACACCGGGTGAGTGAGGTAGTCCTCGCGACGGATGAGCTCCGCGGACACGCCTGCGAGAGCGGATGCCGCTTCCCACGGGACCGCGCGGTCGCCCTGCTCTCCGCCGCCGACGAACTCCGCCTCGGGAAGACCGAAGGCCCACGCCACCGCGGCGAGGTCTGCGGCGCTCGTGGTCTCGTCCACCGAGACCCCGACTGTCGCGTCGTCCGCCCAGAACAGCTGGTATCCGCGTTCGCGCGCGCGCTCGATCACGCGGCGGGCTGACCCCGGCACGTGCACGCGCAGCGTGTCGAAGAACGAATCGGATTCGAGCGTCAGCCCGTACGAGCGCAGCCGCTCGGCGAGCGCCTCCGCCTTTTGCGCCACATCGGTCGCGATCGCGCGCAGCCCGTCAGGGCCGTGGTAGACGGCGTACATCGCCGCCATGACGGCCAGCAGCACTTGAGCGGTGCAGATGTTGGACGTCGCCTTCTCGCGGCGGATGTGCTGCTCGCGCGTCTGCAGCGACAGACGGTACGCGGGGTGTCCAGCGGCGTCCTGCGAGACCCCGACGAGGCGTCCCGGCAGCTGACGCTCGAGCCCTGTGCGCACGGCCATGTAGCCGGCGTGCGGGCCGCCGAATCCGAGAGGGACGCCGAAACGCTGCGTGGTTCCGACGGCGACGTCGGCGCCGAGGGCACCGGGCGAGCGAAGGAGCGTGAGGGCGAGCAGGTCGGCGGCCATCACGACCAGGCCACCCTGCGCCTTGACGGCCGCAACGTTCTCGGACGGGTCCCACACGCGCCCGCTCGCGCCCGGGTACTGGATGAACGCGCCGAAGACGTCGAGATCAGCCGGGACGGCGGACTGCTCGAACGCGTGGAACCGGATGCTGATCCCGACCGCCTCCGCCCGGTGCTGCAGGAGCGCCTTGGTCTGCGGGAGCGCGTCGGCGTCGACCAGGAAGACGTCCGACGCCGACTTCGAAGCCCGCCGGGCCACGAGCATGCCCTCCACGACCGCCGTCGACTCGTCGAGCATCGATGCGTTCGCCGTCGCGAGACCGGTGAGGTCGGTCACCATCGTCTGGAAGTTGATGAGCGCTTCCAGGCGTCCCTGCGAGATCTCCGGCTGGTACGGCGTGTACGCGGTGTACCAGGACGGATTCTCCAGGACGTTGCGTGCGATCACGGAAGGCGTGAACGTGTCGTAGTAGCCGAGCCCGATCATGGGTCGTGCGACCCGGTTCTGCGCGGCGAGTTCGCGCAGCTCTGCGAGCGCCTCCGCTTCGGTGGCGGCGGCCGGGATCGAGCTCGTGGATCGGGGGTGCACGTGGATGGATGCCGGCACCGCGGTCTGCACGAGGGCGTCGACACTGTCGTACCCCACCGCGTTCAGCATGAGTGCCTGCGCCGCGGCATCCGTCCCGATGTGACGCCGGACGAAGTCGCCGGGGCGACCGGGCGCGTCGAGGGCGGTGCTCACTCCTGCCCGCCCGTGAGCGCGACGTAGGCTTCGCGGTCGAGCAGTTCCGCCGGGGCCGAGGCGTCGACGCGGATCTTCACGAGCCAGCCCTCACCGAAAGGGTCGCTGTTGACCAGCGACGGGTCGTCCACCGCCGCGTCGTTCACGGCGACGACGTCGCCGGTCAGCGGCGCATAGAGCTCACCGACCGACTTCGTGGACTCGATCTCTCCGACGACCTGACCGGCGGACACACCGGTGTCGACCCCGGGGAGCTCGACGAAGACGACATCGCCGAGTTTGTCGGCGGCGTAGTCCGTGATGCCGACGGTCGCGACGTCGCCGTCCAGTGCGATCCACTCGTGCTCGGCGGTGTACTTCAGTGCGTTGAGATCGGTCATGATGCGTTCCTCTTGTAGAAGGGCAGGGTGGTGACGGTCGCCGGGATCCGCGTCCCGCGCACGTCGATGAACAGCTGCGTACCGGGGGTGCTCACGGACTGCGGGACGAATGCCATCGCGATCGGGTGGCCGAGCGTCGGGCTGAGCGCCCCGCTCGTGATCTCGCCGACCGGAGCGTCGGCATCCGTGACGGCATAGCCCGCGCGTCCCGCTCGCTTGCCCTCCGAGACGAGGCCCACGAGCACCGGTGCGTCGGGAAGCACGACGGCACCGAGGCCGGCGGCGCCGACGAAGTCCTCTTTGTCGAGCGCAACGGCACGGCCGAGGCCGGCTTGCGCGGGCACGATGTCGCGCGACAGCTCGTGACCGTACAGGGGCATCCCGGCCTCCAGCCGGAGGGTGTCGCGCGCGGCGAGACCGGCAGGAACCAGACCGTGCGCCGCGCCCACCCTCAGCAGGGCGTCCCACAGCCGCTCCGCGCGATCGTTCGGGATCAGCAGTTCGTAGCCGTCCTCACCGGTGTAGCCGGTCCGGGCGATCAGCATCGGGGCGCCCTCGAACGTCGCCGTGACCGCCGCGTAGTACTTCAGCTCATCGAGCGGATGCGCGAGCTCGGTCACCGCGACCTCGTCGAGCACGGCGCGGGCGTTCGGGCCCTGCACCGCGATGAGTGCGTAGGCGTCGGTCTGGTCGTCCACGCGCACATCACGGCCCGCCGCGCGCTCGGCGAGGGCGGTCGCGACCGGCTCGCGGTTGCCGGCATTCGCCACGACCAGGAAGCGATCCTCCGCGAGACGGTAGACGATCACGTCGTCGATGATGCCGCCGCCCGGTTCGAGCACGAGGGAGTACTTCGCTTTGCCGACGGGCATCGTCGAGAGGCGGCCGGCGAGCGCGTAATCGAGATACTCGCCCGCCGCAGGTCCGTCGACGAAGAACTCGGCCATGTGCGAGATGTCGAAAAGGCCCGCCGCGGTGCGCACCGCGTGGTGCTCGGCGAGATCCGAGCTGTAGCGGACCGGCATGGCCCACCCGCCGAAGTCGGTGAAAGACGCACCGAGGCTCTCGTGTCGTTCACGCAGGACGGTGTATCGAGGCTGGGTCATGAGTTCCCCCGGTCGCAGGCGGGCAGGCGCCGGGCGGCACCTGTGAACTCCCCCTCTGTCATGGGCCTGAGAGTTTCATCGCGGCATCCGAAGACGAACGGATGCGGGACTTTCACCGTCGGCGGATCCACGAGGATCGCTTTCCAGAGTGGCCGAACCAGGACGGTACGCGTGACCTGAGAGATTGGCGGGGAGGCTTGCTCCTTCGGTGCCCGACAAGGATCTGTCGAGGCTCTCCCGCCCGGGTTGTGTGGCCGGTATTGACTTGCCCTGTCAGCATAGCGCCCGAGCCCCATCCGACACGCGGGGGTTGCGGCCTCAGCTCGTGCAGCGCCCCGTGGAGACGGCGTCCGTCCAGCCCTCTGCACCGGCGAGCACCGGCTGCAGCTCGGTCGTGGTCATCGCGTAGCCGCGCTCCGGATCGTTCTCCGCACGGGCGAACACCACGCCGGCCACCTCGCCGGCCGCGGTCAGCAGCGGTCCACCCGAGTTGCCCGGGACGATCTCGGCGGCGAGGCCGTAGATCTCGCGCAGGGCCTGCGAATCGCGGTAGATGTCGGGCACGAGGACCGCGCCGCTGGAGAGCACCTCGGCGTTTCCCGCTTCGAAGGGGCCACCCCAGGGGTACCCCTGCACGACGGCGGCCGTGCCGGGTCCGAGGGGCGTCACGACCGGGAGGGGTCGCGCATCCAGTCCGTCGACGGCGACGACGGCGAGGTCGTCGATCGGATCGAAGTAGACGATGCGTCCCTCGAGCGCCGTGCGGCCCGGCAGCTCGACGAGAGCCGTGCTCATCCCCGCCACGACGTGGGCGTTCGTCACGATGCGGTCGGGAGTCACCGCGAAGCCGGAGCCGGTCGCACTCATGCCGCACGCCGCAGCGACACCCGAGACCCGCGCGACGGACTGCGCCGCTTCGGCGAGAACGGGGTCGTCCAGCGCGACCGGAGGGGCCGTCGGCTGGACGTCCAGGTCCAGCAGTTCGCCGAGCATCGGCAGCGCGTCGTTCACGACGACCGAGCGCGCCTGCGCAAGCGCCTCGGCGAGGGGGCGCGGCGTGAGGTCCTCGATCGTGCGGAGCACTTGCGACGACGCGAGCGCGGAGGTGACGCCTGGTGTCCCCGTCCCTCCGATGCTCGCACTCACCATCGTCAGGGCCAGGGCCGCCGCGACGACCGAGAGGGCTCCGCCGAGGATGCGGTCGATCACGCGCAGCGGCGCGCTGCGGTCCACGCCCCGGCGGATCGCGCCACCCGCAAGGCCACCCGCGAAGGAGAGACCCACGACGAGCAGGATCACGAGAGCGACGACGGCCACGACGCGCGTGTCCGGCCACGGCCAGACGTCGTTCACGATCGGGGCGAGCCAATACGCCGCGAGCCCGCCGAGCACGAGGCCGATGAGGGTGCCGAGGCTCGCGAACATTCCGCGCTGCAGCCCGATCACGAGAGCGACGATCAGCAGGGCGATCGCGATGATGTCGATGATCAGCATCCCTCCCCCTCCCGTCATCCGCGCACACCGGTGGTTCAGCGTACGGGCGGCGGCTATGCGCGAGCCGAAGACGCGCCATTTGCCCTTCGAGTCAGAGTGACACTAAGATCGCATCCGGAGGTAATGGTCACCATGACACGAACAGTCGTCCTCGCTGCGCCGTCCGAGCAGAGCAGCGACGTGACGCGTGTCGCCGTGTCGACCGTGATCTTCACGCTCCGCCGCGATCCCGCACAGGAGAATCCCGTCATCGCCCTCCCGCTCGTTCGGCGCACGCGTGATCCTTACGAGGGCCTGTGGGCCCTCCCGGGTGGATGGCTCGACCAGGACGAGAGCCTGGACGACGCCGCCGCACGGACGCTCGCCGAGACGACCGGCATCGCCCCCAGCTACCTCGAGCAGCTCTACGCGTTCGGCGCGGTCGACCGCTCCCCCACGCGCGTGATCTCGATCGTCTATTGGGCGCTGGTGCGTCCCGACGAGATCCCCTCGCACGAAGCCGTCCCCGCGTACGACGCCGAGAACGTGACCTGGGTGGATGCCGCGCACCTGCCCCCGCTCGCGTTCGACCACACCGAGATCGTCGACTACGCGCTGTGGCGCCTGCGCAACAAGGCGGGATACAGCCGGATCGCGCACGGCCTCCTACCGGACGAGTTCACGCTCGCGGAGCTCCGCGAGGTGTACGAGTCCATCCTCGGCCGCCGACTGGACCCGGCGAACTTCCGCCGTCAGGTCGAGAACTCCGAGACCCTGATCCCGACCGACCGCTTCCGCACAGGCAGCCACCGACCTGCTCGGCTGTACCGCTACAACCAGGACGTCGAGCTCGCCGACCGCGGCCCCCTCATCGCCCGCCCCTGAACCCGCCCAGATCGAATCGAGTCCGTCATGTCCCTCACCCTCCCACCCGTGGACCCGTCGGTCGACCACGAGATCCAGGCGATCGTCGCCGGAGCCTCCACGGCCGAGACCTGCAACACGGACCTCGCCGCCGGACCCTGGACGTTCGACGCGCGCCCCGGTTACGGCCCGGGGTCGTCGATGGGCGACGTGATCCCGCTGGGCGCGCCACGGCAGGGTGAGCTTCCGGCGTCGTACCGCGAGGCGAGCCCGGAAGAGCTCGATGCGCGCATCATCGCCGCGAAGACGATCCTCGGCGACCGCGTCGTGATCCTCGGGCACTTCTATCAGCGCGAGGAGGTCATCCGGCATGCGGACTACGTCGGAGACTCCTTCCAGCTCGCGAATGCGGCACTCGAACACCCGGATGCCGAGGCCATCGTGTTCTGCGGCGTGCACTTCATGGCCGAGACCGCAGACCTCCTCTCGCGCCCGGAGCAGTCCGTGATCCTGCCGAACCTGGCCGCCGGCTGCTCGATGGCGGACATGGCGGACATCGACCAGGTGGAGGAGTGCTGGGAGCAGCTGGCCGAGATCTACGGCGATATGGATGCCCCTGACGCCGACGGACTCGTTCCGGTCATCCCGGTGACGTACATGAACTCCTCGGCCGCGATCAAGGGCTTCGTCGGTCGCCACGGCGGAATCGTGTGCACGTCCTCCAACGCCCAGACGGTTCTGGAGTGGGCGTTCGCCCGCGGGCGCCGCGTGCTCTTCTTCCCCGACCAGCATCTCGGCCGGAACACCGCCAAGGCGATGGGAGTGCCTCTGGAGCACATGCCGATGTGGAACCCGCGCAAGCCGCTCGGCGGAGCCACGGAGGCGGAGATCGAGGACGCGCGCGTGATCCTGTGGCACGGGTTCTGCTCGGTGCACCGGCGCTTCACCGTGGATCAGATCGACGCCGCCCGCGCCGCGCACCCGGGCGTGCGGGTGATCGTGCATCCGGAATGCCCGATGGCCGTCGTCGACGCCGCCGACGAGTCCGGCTCCACCGACTACATCCGCCGCGCGATCGAAGCGGCATCCGAGCCGACGACGTTCGCGATCGGCACCGAGGTGAACCTCGTGCAGCGTCTCGCCGCCGCGAATCCGCAGCACACGATCTTCTGCCTGGACCCGGTGGTCTGCCCGTGCTCGACGATGTACCGCATCCACCCCGGGTACCTCGCCTGGGTGCTGGAAGGGCTCGTCGCCGGGGAGGTGCGCAACCGCATCACCGTGCCGCAGGACGTCGCCGACCCCGCGCGGGTCGCGCTCGAGCGGATGCTGGCCGCCAAGCCTCCGGCCGCGCCCGCGGCCGCGTGGGAGAACGCGTCGTGAGCGGGCCGCTGCACGCGGTCGTGGTGGGCTCCGGCATCGCCGGGCTCACGGTGGCCCTGCACGCCGTCCAGCACGGCGTGCAGGTGACCCTGGTCACGAAGGACGTCCTGGAGCACGCCAACACCAGGTACGCGCAGGGCGGCATCGCGGGGGTCATGTTCGACGACGACCGCGCCGAGGACCACATCCGCGACACGCTCACCGCGGGGGCCGGACTGAGCGATCCCGAGGCTGTCCGCGTCCTCGTCGACGAGGGTCCCGCCCGCATCCGCGAGCTCATCGACATCGGCGTCGCGTTCGACCGCGGTGAGGACGGCGCGTTCGTGAAGGGTCTGGAGGCGGCGCATTCGTACCCGCGCATCCTGCACTCCGGCGGGGATGCGACCGGCACGGCGATCGAGAAGGCGCTCGTGGCGCGCCTGCGCGCGAGCGAGGTGCGGGTGATCGAGCATGCCTTCCTGATCGATCTCATCGTCTCCGACGGACGCGTGGCGGGCGTGGAGCTGCTCGTCGGCGATGTGCCGGCGTCGACCGATCGATCCGTCGTGCGCGGGGTCCGCGAGGGCATGCACGCGGATGCCGTCGTCCTCGCCACCGGCGGCGCGGGCGAGCTGTACGCGCACACCACGAACCCGCCGGTCGCGACCGGCGACGGGATCGCCGCCGCGCTGCGCGCCGGGGCTGCCGTCGCCGACCTCGAGTTCTTCCAGTTCCACCCGACGGTGCTCGAGGGTGGTGGCTCCGCTCTCGGCGAGTCCTTCCTGGTCTCGGAAGCCGTCCGCGGCGAAGGGGCGACGCTGATCGACGAATCGGGCCGCCGGTTCGCATTCGATGCCCACACCGACGGTGAGCTCGCTCCTCGGGATGTCGTCGCCCGCGCGATCGCACGACAGATGGAGCGTCAGGACGGGCACCCCGTGCTGCTGGATGCGACTCATCTGCGACCTACTCCGGAGGAGACGGCGGCATTCCTCGCGCGCCGGTTCCCCACGATCGACGCGGCCGTGCGCGAACGCGGACTCGACTGGGCGCGGCAGCCGATACCGGTGACGCCCGCGGCGCACTACCTGATGGGCGGGGTCGTGACCGACCTCGACGGACGCACGAGCGTCGCGGGGCTCTACGCGGTCGGCGAAGTGGCGCGCACGGGCGTGCACGGCGCGAACCGCCTCGCCTCGAACTCATTGCTGGAGGGGGCCGTGTTCGGTGCCCGGGCGGGCGATGCGATCGCCGCGGATGCGGCATCCGGAGCGTGGCCTGCTCTGCATGTCGCGCCGGTCGCCCCGATCGAGGCGACGCCTGCCGCGGACGCCCCGCCGTTCGCGCGGGCCGCCCTGCAGCGGCTCATGTGGGAGGACGCCGGACTCGTGCGGGACGCCGAAGGCCTCGCCCGCGCGGCGGGGATCCTCGCGGCATGGCGCGCGACGGAGCGGACGCCCGCCGCCGAAGCCGAGTTCGAGGACGAGAACCTGCTGCTGGTCGCCCAGCACCTCGTCGCCGCAGCGGCGACGCGCACCGCCTCCGTCGGCGCGCACTTCCGTCGTGACGGCGCGGAGCCTGACGAAACTCCACGGAATCGGTCGGATGCGGCCGCGTCGGCCGCGATCGGGGCCGACATCACGCCCGATGCGTGGAGTTCTGCCGCGCCGACCGAGGCGGTCCGCTGATGCTCACGCGCGCCACGATCGAGCGCACCGTCTCCGCCGCCCTGGAGGAGGACGCCCCCTGGGGCGACATCACGAGCGAGATGCTCATCCCGGAGGCCTCCACCGCGGTCGCCGAGCTCGTCGCGCGGGAGCGCGGCGTCTTCAGCGGCGGAGAGGTCTTCGCCGCTGCGTTCGCGTTGACCGACCCGGCCATCCAGGTGGACCTCGCGATCGCGGACGGCGCGGAGTTCGAGCGCGGTGCGGTCCTCGCGGTGGTCACCGGACCCGCACGCGGAGTGCTGACCGCCGAGCGCGTCGGACTGAACTTCGCGCAGCGCATGACGGGCATCGCCACGCTGACGGCGAGCTACGTCGCTCAGGTCGCCCACACCGGCGCGCGCATCGCCGACACCCGCAAGACCACACCGGGACTCCGGGCCTTCGAGCGTCACGCCGTCCGCTCCGGCGGCGGTCACAACCACCGCTACTCGCTCTCGGACGCGGTCATGGCGAAGGACAACCACCTCGCCGTCCTGACCCGGACCGGGATGTCCGTCACCGCCGCGCTGCAGGGTGCGATCGCGCGCCTGCCGCACACGACGCACGTCGAGGTGGAGGTCGATCGCCTCGATCAGATCGAGCCGGTGCTCGCCGCGGGCGTGGGCACGATCATGCTCGACAACTTCTCGCTCGAGGATCTGCGCCGCGGCGTCGAGCAGATCGGCGGCAGGGTCATCGTGGAGGCCTCCGGCGGCGTGTCCCTGGAGACCGTGCGCGCGATCGCGGAGACCGGCGTGGACGTCATCTCCGTCGGTGCACTCACGCATTCCGCGCGCGCCCTCGACCTCGCGCTGGACGTTCGCCTCTCGTGAGCATGCTGTACCTCGACAACGCGGCCACCACCCCGGTGCGGCCGGAGGTGCTCGAGGCGATGATGCCGTTCCTGACCCGCTGGTACGGGAACCCCTCGAGCCACCACACGGTCGGTGAGGCGGCCGCGGGCGCTCTGGCCGACGCCCGCGCCCGGGTCGCGCGCATCCTGGGAATGCGGGCGGGTGACATCGTCTTCACCTCGGGCGGCACCGAGGCGAACAACCTGGCCGTCAAGGGGATCGCGATCGCCGCGCACGTCCGCCGCGGAGCGAGCCACGTCATCACGAGTGCGATCGAGCACGAGTCGATCCTCGAGTCGGTCGACTATCTCGCGCGCATCCACGGCTCCTCCGTCAGCCGTCTGCCGGTGGACGGTGCTGCGCGGATCGACCCCGGCGATGTCGCGGCCGCGCTCCGGGAGGACACCGCATTGGTGAGCGTGGGCTACGCGAACAACGAGGTGGGCACCGTCCAGGACGTCGCGGCGATCGCTGCCGCCGCGCACGCGCGGGGCGTCCCCGTGCACATCGATGCGGTGCAGGCCGCGGGGTGGCTGCCGCTGGATGCCGCGGCGCTCGGCGTCGACGCGATCTCGCTCGCCGGGCACAAGCTCGGAGCCCCGAAGGGAACGGGTCTCCTCGCCGTCCGCGGCCGCATCCCGATCGAGCCGGTCCTGCACGGCGGCGGGCAGGAGCGCGGCCGGCGCAGCGGAACCGAGAACGTCGCCGGGGCCGTGGGCCTTGCCACCGCGTTGGAACTGGCCGAAGCCGACCGGGCGGCATCCGCTCTTCGCGTGAGCGGTGTGCGGGACGCGTTCATCGGCGGCGTTCTCGCCGGCGTCACGACGGCGACCCTGACGGGCGACCGGGTGCACCGGCTTCCCGGGACCGCGAGTTTCACGTTCGCCGGGACGAGCGGTGAGGCCGTGCTGCTCGAGCTCGAGCGGCGGGGCGTGGTCTCCTCCAGCGGATCGGCGTGCGCGGCCGGAAGCGACGAACCCTCGCACGTGCTCGTCGCGATGGGCATTCCCGCCGAGCTCGCCCAGACCGCCGTCCGCTTCACGTTCGGGCACGACACCCGGGTCGACCCCGGCGAGCTGACGCGGGCCGTCCAGGCCTCGGTCGCCGCCGTACAATCGGGCGCGTGAGCACTTCCACCGGGCCGGCGGTCACGGTCATCGTCCCGGGTTTCGACGTCGCGGACTACGCTGACGCCGCACTGGACTCGCTCCGGGCGCAGACCCGCGCGGACTGGTCGGCGATCCTCGTCGATGACGCCTCCTCGGATGCCACCGCGGACATCTTCGACCGCGCCGCCGCGCAGGATCCGCGTTTCCGCGTCGTCCGCGCCCCCGCACGCGGTGGCCTCGGCGCGGCCCGCAACCGCGCTCTCGACCTCGTACAGACGCCGTACCTCGGGTTCCTCGACGCCGACGACGTGCTGATCCCCTCCGCGCTCGAGCGGCTCCTCGGTGTCCTGGAGCGGACCGGCAGCGATTTCGCGCTCGGCGCGTACGTGCGCCTGCGCCCTGACGGCGACGGCGGGTACACGCCCGGTCCCGTTCAGCCTTGGGTCGCGGCCGCGACGGCACCCGAGCGGCTGGCCACCACGATCGAAGACCACCCCGAGGCGACGGCCAACGTCGTGGCGTGGTCGAAGATCAGCCGGACCGAGTTCTGGCACCGCGCTCACCTGCGCTTCCCCGAGGGCAGGCTCTACGAGGATCAGCTCGTGGCCCAGCAGATGTACGCTCGGGCGCGACGCTTCGACACGATCCCTGACGTCCTCGTGCACTGGCGGGTGCGTCCGGACGGGTCGTCGATCACCCAACGGGAGGCGCAGCTCGACGTGCTGCGCGATTGCCTGGACGCGATGGATGCCGGCCTCCGCGTCCTGGAGGACACCGGGCACCCGCGCGCCGCGCGTGCCCGCGTCGGGCAGATCCTGCGGATGGACATCCCGCGCCTCGTCGAACTCGCGCGCGCGCACCCCGATCCCGCGTACCGTCGCACGCTCGGGGCGTTCACCCGGGAGATCTGGGATCGGGGCGCCGCGTCCACATCGGGCCTGGACGACGCGGCGAACGCCGCCGTCTCCGCCGCCCGCCTCTGGTGAGGCCCCCGCTCAGGCCTCGGGCAACGCCAGCGAGCCGGTGAGCACCGCCGCCGGATCGTCCGCCGGCAGGGTCGCCGGGTCGTCCGGCGCACGATCCGCTCTTCGCGCGGGCCGCGGCGCCGGCTCGTCGTCGGCCTCGATCTCGAGGATCCGGGATGCCGCGAGCTGCTGGGCCGCGAGCTCGGCGTAGAGACCGCCCTCCGCCAGCAGCGACGCGTGGGTCCCCGACTCCACGATCCGCCCGGCGTCGACCACGTGGATCAGGTCGGCCCCGATGACCGTCGAGAGCCGGTGGGCGATCGACAGGGTGGTCCTGCCCCGCGCGGCCGCATCGAGGGCTTCCTGCACGACGCGCTCGGAGACGGTGTCCAGGGCCGAGGTGGCCTCGTCGAGCAACAGGACGGGCGGGTCCTTCAGCAGGACCCGCGCGATCGCGATCCGCTGCTTCTCTCCCCCGGACAGTCGGTACCCGCGCTCGCCCACGATCGTGTCGTAACCGTGCTCGAACCCGCTGATGATGTGGTGGATGTTCGCTGCGCGGCAGGCCTCCTCGAGGTCTTCCTGCGTCGCGTCCGGCTTCGCGTACAGGAGGTTCTCCCGGATCGTCGCGTGGAAGAGGTAGGTCTCCTGCGAGACGATGCCGACGTGGTCGATGATCGACTCCTGCGTGAGCGCCCGCACATCGGCACCGGCGAACAGCACGGCCCCACCCGTCGCCTCGTACATGCGCGGCGTCAGATACAGAACTGTCGTCTTGCCCGCCCCCGAGGGTCCGACGAAGGCGACGTGCTGGCCCGGCTCGGCGGTGAAGGACACGCCCTGCAGGGTCGGTCGCGCCTGCGCAGCGGCATCCGGATACGCGAACACGACGTCGCGGAACTCCACCCGGCCCACCGGACCCGGGGCCGCCTGCACCGGGATCGCGCCGGGCGCGTCGCTGATCGCGGGCACGAGATCGAGGAACTCGAAGATCCGCGCGAAGATCGCCGCAGAGGTCTGCACGTCCAGTGAGACGCGCATGAGCCCCATGAGCGGCATCAGCAGACGCGCCTGCACCGTCGTGAAGGCCACGATCGTCCCCGCGGTGATGACGTCGCTGCCGCCGGTGATGAGGTACCCGGCCACGAGGTAGATGATCGCGGGCACGCTCGCCATGAGCACCTGCACGACCGCGAAGAATCCCTGACCGCTCATCGCGCGTCGTACCTGCAGACGCACCTGGTTGACGTTCTCGGCTCCGTACCGCGCGGACTCGGTGCGCTGACGGTTGAACGACTTCGACAGCAGGATGCCGGACACGCTCAGTGTCTCCTGCGTGATCGCCGTCAGCTCCGAGAGCGACTCCTGCGTCTCGCCCGCGATGCGCGCGCGCACCTGGCCGACCCGGCGCTGCACGATCACGAGGAACGGCATCATGACCACCGCGATGATCGTCAGGCGCCAGTCGATGATGATCATCGCGACGAGGGACGCGATGACCGTCACCACGTTGCCGAGGATGCTGGTGAACGTGCTCGTGAGCACGCCGGAGACCGCGCCGACGTCGTTCTGCAGCCGGGACTGGATCACACCGGTCTTCGTCCGCGTGAAGAAGCCGAGCTCCATCGCCTGCAAGTGGTCGAAGAGCTGGACCCGCAGGTCGCCGGTGATCCGGTTGCCGATCGTGGAGGTGAACCATGTCTGCAGGACCCCGAGGGCGGCGGACAGCACGAACAGGCCGATCATGATGAGCACGAGCCGCCACAGGAGCGCCTGGTCGGGGCCCGCGCCGCCCGGCGGGAAGAGCGCCTCGTCGAAGATCTGCTGCACGATCAGGGCGGGGACGACGGCGATCGCGGCGCCGGCGATCACGAGCACGGCCGTCACGATCAGGCGACCGGTGTAGGGGCGGAACAAGGCGACCACCCGGCGCCCGAGATTCGGGATGCGCGGCGCCTGGGCGTTCAGCTTCTTCTGGGCGCTGATGTCGACCGGGCGGAATCCGCCGCCGTGCCCCCCGCCCATGCTCATGGGCTCGAGCCTACTTTCGGCCCCGGACGCCCGGGGCCGTGAACGCTCACGGCGGAATCGCGCTAGGAGAGATCGATCACGAGGTTCACGACCGTGCCGATGATGACTGCGCCGAACAGGTACGCCAGGAGGGACTGGGCGATCACGAGCCGACGGATCTGGTTCGTCCGCACCGCGCTGTCGCCCACCTGATAGCCCATGCCGATCCCGAGCGAGAAGTACGCGAAGTCGGTGTACGACGGATCATCATCCTGATTGAAGTCGATCCCGCCGACCGGGGCGCCGTAGTACAGATGAGCCACGCGCAGCATGTAATCGGCCTGGATGAGGGCCCACGAGCTCGCGACGCTGACCACGGCGATCGCCGCGAGCAGGTACGACTCGACTTCCGATGTGGTCTGCGTCTGGATCAGGACGATCGCGACCGCGCCGAGGCTCGCGACGCTGCCGATCAGGGCGACGAGCCGGGCGAAGGAACGGCCGGGATCCTCTCCGGTGGCGTGCGCGCGCGTCTGCGCGGCATCCATCGGCCAGATCAGGATCGCCAGCCACACGACGTTCGTGGCGGCGAACCCGGACCATCCGGCGAGGAGACCCGCTGCGATGCCCAGGAACGGAGCGGCCGTCAGCCCCCCGATCACGCCGATGACGGCGGCCACGAGGGATCGGGAGAGCGCCGCCAGACGGACGGGATTCACAGCCATGTGCGAATGTTTCCACGCGATCGGGGAATGCGGTGTCCGACCCGGCCGTTATCGTGAGGGCTTGTTGTATTTCGTGTGACCCGCCTACGGGACGGTGCTCGTGCACGCCGACCCCCGAGGAGACGCCCATGGCAACGACCGACGTGACGCCGCAGACCGGGAGCGTCCGTGTGTCCGACGGCGCGGCCCCGACGCTCAGCCGCTCGGACAGCCGGGTCATCTGGCTCCTGCTCGGAGCCGCGTTCGTCGCGATCCTGAACGAGACGACCATGGGTGTCGCGATCCCGCACCTCATCGATGATCTCGACATCACGGCGGTCGCCGCGCAGTGGCTGACCACGGCCTTCATGCTCACGATGGCGGTCGTGATCCCGATCTCGGGCTTCCTCCTGCAGAGATTCACGACGCGGGCGATGTTCATCGCCGCCATGAGCCTGTTCTCGCTCGGCACCCTGATCGCGTTCGTCTCCCCCGGCTTCCCCCTCCTGGTCGTGGCACGCGTCGTACAGGCCTCCGGCACGGCGATCATGATGCCGCTGCTGATGACGACGATCATGAACACCGTGCCGCCGCAGATCCGCGGCCGCATGATGGGTCGGGTCAGCGTCGTGATCTCACTGGCACCGGCGATCGGCCCGAGCATGTCCGGCCTGCTGCTGGACACCGTCGGCTGGCGCTGGATCTTCGGCATCATCCTGCCGCTCGCGCTGCTCGCCCTCGCGGTGGGTGCGCGGTGGATCCACAACCTCGGCGAGACGTCGGACGCACCGATCGATGTGCTCTCGGTGATCCTGTCCGCTCTCGGTTTCGGCGGCCTCGTCTTCGGTCTCAGCCAGATCGGCGGAGGCGGCCACGGCGGAAGCGGGGCGGATGCCGCATCCGCCGCCGCGATGTCGACGACCACCCTGATCGCATCGTTCGCCATCGGCGGCGTCGCCCTGGCGCTGTTCATCTGGCGGCAGGTGCGCCTGCAGCGCAGAGACCGCGCACTTCTGGACCTCCGCGTCTTCCGCTCGCTGAACTTCAGTCTCGCAATCACGCAGATGGCGGTCATGTCGCTCGCGTTCTTCGGTGCGATCACCGTCATCCCGCTCTACATGCAGACCGTGCTCGACGTCTCGGCGCTCGTGACGGGTCTCGTCGTCCTGCCCGGAGCCCTCGCGATGGGCTTCGCCGGACCCGTGATCGGTCGCATCTACGACCGCTTCGGCACGCGCGTCCTGCTCGTGCCGGGCGCCGTCGTGGTCAGCGCGCTGCTCTGGACGTTCACGACGTTCGATCAGAACACGCCTGTCTGGGTGGTCGCCGTCGCGCAGACCATCCTGTCGGTGGGCCTCGCCCTGTCGTTCACGCCGCTGTTCACCGCGTCGCTCGCGTCGCTCCAGCCGCGCTTCTACTCGTACGGCTCCGCGATCGTCGGCACGGTGCAGCAGGTGGCCGGTGCCGCCGGGATCGCGCTCATGGTGACCGTGTTCGCCTCGGTCGGCGCCGCGGCGGCCGGTACCGGGCTGGATGAGTTCGCCGCCGGCGCGGAGGGCGCGCACGCAGCGTTCCGCATCGCGGCGATCCTCTCACTTCCGCTCATCGTCGGCGCCTTCCTCATCCGCAAGCCGGCGGACCAGCCGTCCCCGGCGGGGACGCCGGTGCACTGACCCCGGCTGCCTGTCGCGCCGCGCTTCGGGACGCCACTCAGTGGTGGATGAACGCCTTCAGCAGGATGATCACTCCGCCGAACGCGGCGGTGGTCAGGGCACTGCCCAGCCGCAGCCAGAAGTGGCTCGTCCATTTCGCGACCGCGAGCCACCCGAGGACGCCGAGCGCGAGCGCGTCCACAGAGAGCGCAGCCCACACGGCGTAGTCGTCGTCGATGAAACGCGAGACGCCGAGGAACAGGACCGCGATCGGCAGCAGCGAGATCAACAGCATCCCCAGAGAGTGACGTCCCGCCGCGCGCAGGCTTTCGGGGAGGGTCGCCCTTCCGTCACTGGCCGCGAGGCGCGCGAGCGTCCCCGCGTACACGTGCGCGGCGAAGAACACCAGCACGGTCACGATGACCGTCACGAGCGCGCTGAGCGACGTCCCGGTCGCCGTGTAGCTGACCACGATCATCCCCGACACGAGGATGAGCCCGTAGACCGCTTCCTCGGACATGAGGATCCTCGTCACGCGAGGCGTCGTGCCCAGAATCTTCTCATCCGTCATTCCCGGACCTCCCCGACAAGCCTGCCAGAGGGCGCCGCGGATTGCGGACCGAGGGTCAGTCGGAGGTGCCGCAGGCCGATCCACCGCAGCAGGAGGAGGCCTGACCACCCAGGAGGTTCTTCGTCTCGTCGAGGACGGGGAGAAGGGTCACAGGCGCGGACTGCTGCTGGTCGGTCATGGGTTCCATCGTAATCACCTCGTCGTCCTCCGGGCTCACCCGAGCGACTCACCCGCGGTCTGGCAGGTCGCGCAGTACTGAGCGGCGGCGCCGGAGAACGTGAACGTGCGGATCTCGTACCCGCACACCGGACATGCCCTTCCCGCTTTGCGATGCACCGTCAACGCCGCGTGCTTCGCGGCCTTCAGATCGGCCGGCGCGACGCCGCGGCGCGCATCCCGCGCGGCGGCGAGGACCTGCACGGTCGCCGCGTACAGACGACCGACCTCGTCGGATGTGAGGTTCGCGGCGTGCGCGACGGGCGACACGCGCGCCGCGTGCAGGATCTCGTCGGAATAGGCGTTGCCGATCCCGGCGAGCGCCGCCTGATCCTGCAGGAGCGATTTGATCTGCTTCCGCCGACCCGCGAGCAACGCGGCGAATGTCGCCGTGTCCACCTCACCCGCGAGGGGATCCGGTCCGAGCTTCGCGACGGCCGGCACCTCGTCGGGACGCGAGACGATGTGGACCGTCAGCGACTTCCACTGCCCGGCATCCGTCAGATCCACGCCCGCCCCCGGAGCCGCATCGGATCCGAAGCGCAGACGCGCCATGAGCGTCGCCTCACCCACCCGCGAGCGACCCTCGGGACTGCTGTCGTGCCAGAGCACCCACCCGTCGTGCCCGAAGTGCACGATCACGTGCCGCGGTGCACCGGCATCCGTCGTCATCGCCAGATCGATCATCTTCGCGTGACGGGTCACCCCCGTCACGGTCGATCCGACGATCTCCTCGACCCCCGCCACCGGCGACTTCAGGGCTTTCGGCAGCATCACGTCGAACGAGCGCACACGCAGTCCGCGCGTGCGCTCGTTCAGGAACGACGCGAGCTCTTCGACCTCCGGCGACTCCGGCATGGCCTCATGATCGCACGCGGGCGCGCAGCCGACTCAGGCGTTGACAGCGGCGCGCTGCGGTCCGGCCAGTCGCAGCCACGTCTCCACGACGGTGTCCGGGTTCAGCGACATCGATCCGATCCCCTGACCCACGAGCCACTCCGCCAGATCCGGGTGATCGCTCGGGCCCTGGCCGCAGATACCGACGTACTTGCCCGCCCGCAGACACGCCTCGATCGCCATCGACAGCATCTTCAGCACCGCCGGGTCCCGTTCGTCGAATGTCGCCGCGACCAGTGACGAGTCGCGGTCCAGTCCCAGGGTCAGCTGCGTCATGTCGTTCGAGCCGATCGAGAAGCCGTCGAAGTACTGCAGGAATTCGTCGGCGAGCACGGCGTTCGAGGGCAGCTCGCACATCATGATGACCCGCAGCCCGTTCTCGCCCCGCCGAAGCCCGTTCTCACCCAGCAGTTCGATCACGGCGTGCGCCTCCCCCACCGTCCGCACGAACGGCACCATGATCTCGACGTTCGTGAGCCCCATCTCGTCGCGCACGAACTTCAGCGCCTCGCACTCCATGTCGAAGCACGCGCGGAAGTCCTCCGAGATGTACCGCGCGGCGCCGCGGTAGCCGAGCATCGGGTTCTCCTCGTGCGGTTCGTAGACATCCCCGCCGACGAGGTTGGCATACTCGTTCGACTTGAAGTCGCTGAGGCGGACGATGACCGGTTCCGGCGCGAACGCGGCGGCGATCATCGAGACGCCCTCCGCCACGCGCCGCACGAAGTACTCGCGGGGCGACGGGTACGCGGCGATGCGCTCCGCGATGTCGTCCTTCAACGGTGCCGCGAGCGTGTCGAAGTCCAGCAGGGCACGCGGGTGGATGCCGATCTGCCGGTTGATGACGAACTCCAGGCGGGCCAGGCCGACGCCCTTGTTCGGCAGCTTCGAGAACGCGAAGGCCTGGTCGGGCGTGCCGACGTTCAGCATGATCTTCGTCGGGCTCTCGGGCATGTCGTCGAGCTTGGTGACGACCTCCTCGAACGGCAGCAGCCCTTCGTAGACGAAGCCGTTGTCACCTTCGGCGCACGAGACGGTCACCTCCTGCCCGTCGTGGAGCGAGATCGTCGCATCGCCGGTGCCGACGACCGCGGGGATCCCGAGCTCGCGCGCGATGATCGCCGCGTGGCACGTCCGTCCTCCGCGGTTCGTCACGATCGCCGATGCCTGCTTCATGATGGGCTCCCAGTCGGGATCGGTCATGTCGGCGACCAGAACGTCTCCGGTGCGGAACTCCTCCATCTGCGCGAGCGTGCGCATCACACGCACCGGCCCGGCGCCGATCTTCTGCCCGATCGCCCGGCCGACCGTCGCCACCGTTCCGCGCTCAGCCAGCACGAACCGGCGGGTGACGTTGCCGTCCACGCGCGAGACGACCGTCTCGGGCCGCGCCTGCAGGATGTAGAGCTTGCCGTCCACACCGTCCTTGCCCCACTCGATGTCCATCGGGCGGCCGTAGTGCTCCTCGATCGTGAGCGCCTGGCGTCCGAGCTCTTCGACCTCGGCATCCGTGATGCTGAACAGCGCCCGCTCGTTCTGCGGGACGTCCACGAAGACGGTGCTCCCTCCGACGTGGGTGCCGTCGGCGTAGACCATCTTCACGGCCTTCTCCCCCACGGAGCGCTTGAGGATCGCAGGGCGGCGCGCGCGGAGGGCGGGCTTGTAGGCGTAGAACTCGTCGGGGTTCACCGCACCCTGGACGACGGCTTCGCCGAGACCGTACGAGCTCGTGATGAACACCGCCCGGTCGAAGCCGGACTCGGTGTCGACGGTGAACATGACCCCCGACGCTCCGACGTCCGAGCGGACCATGCGCTGCACGCCCGCGGACAGCGCGACATCGTGGTGGTCGAAGCCGTTGTGCACGCGGTAGGCGATCGCGCGGTCGTTGTACAGCGAGGCGAAGACGCTGCGGATCGCCGCCAGAATGTTGTCGATCCCGCTGATGTTGAGGAAGGTCTCCTGCTGCCCCGCGAACGATGCGTCGGGCAGGTCCTCCGCGGTCGCGCTCGAGCGCACCGCCCACGACACCGCCTCCGGCTCGGGATCCTTCTCGATCAGGTGCGCGTACGCGGCGCGGATGTCGGCGTCCAGCTGGGCCGGGAGCGGCTGCTGTTCGATCCATTCGCGCACGTTCGCCCCGACACGCGCGAGCTCGGCGACGTCTGAGACGTCGAGCGCCTCGACAACCGTCTTGATGCGCTCGTACAGCCCGTCCGCGGCGAGGAAGTCGCGGTACGCGTCGGCGGTCGTGGCGAAGCCGCCCGGGACGCTCACACCGAGGTGCGACAGGTTGGAGACCATCTCGCCGAGCGAGGCGTTCTTGCCGCCGACCTGGTGCACGTCGTTCATGCCCATCTCGGTGAACCAGAGGATGTTCGTCATGTGACTCTCCTGTTGTGTGGGTTTCAGCTGCGCAGTCGCATGGACTGCATGATCACGGCGGACATCTCCTCGACCGACTTGGTCGAGGAGTTCAGGAACGGGACGCGGTTGCGGCGGTAGAGGTCCTCGGCGCGCCGCAGCTCGAGGGTGCACTGCGCGAGGCTCGCGTAGGTCGAGCTGGGCCGGCGCTCGTGCCGCACCTGACTGAGGCGCAGCGGCGTCGTGGTGAGCCCGAAGCAGCGGTTCGCGTACGGAGCCACGGTGGCGGGAAGCCCGTCGGACGGGAAGTCGTCGTCTGTGAGGGGATAGTTCGCGACGAGCAGGCCGTACTGCAGGGCGAGGTACATCGTCGTGGGCGTCTTGCCGCACCGGGAGGGGGCGATGATGATGACGTCCGCGATGTCGAGCGCCCGCATGCTCTGTCCGTCGTCGTGCTCGATCGCGTACTCGACGGCACGCATGCGGGCGAAGTAGCGCTCGATGTCGCCGACGCCGTGATACTGCCCGAGCTGCTCCGACGCCGTGCTCCCGAGTGCCGCTTCGAGTTCGCGCAGATGTCCGCCCAGGAGGTCGATCACGACCGCACCCGAGGCGGCGAGCTCGCCGATGATCTCGGGAGACTTCACCGTGGCGAACACGATCGGATCCGCACCGCTGCGGATCGCCTCGTGCAGGTCGTGGACGACGTTGCGAGCCCCTTCCGGTGTGTCCACGAACGGGATCGTGTGCCGACGGAAGTGCACGCCGGGGAAGTTCGCCAGCAGTGCCGAGCCCAGGGTCTCCGCCGTGATGCCGGTGCTGTCGGAGACGAAGTACGCCTCGCGCAGGGGTCGTGCGGGGACGGGGATGTCGATGGTCGTTCTCCTCGATCCGGGGGGCGTGTGATCCGAGACTAGAGAAAGTACGTTGCTTTCCATGACCAGATCACCGCGAAGGAATTGCCGATTTTACGAATTCGTTACGCGCGGCGAGGTGACCAGCCCGACCCGCTCGAGGGGCTCGGGCACCCGCGCGCTCCAGTGCAGCTCCTGCTTGATGCGACGCCGCAGGGTGTCGGCCGCACTGGGCTCGCCGTGTGTGACGTAGACGGATGCCGGCGGCACCGGCACCCGGCCCATCCAGTCCATGAGCTCACCCGCGTCGGCGTGCGCCGACAGGCTGTCCAGGCGCACGACCTCCGCCCGGATGGGCACGTCCCGACCGAAGATGCGCAGCGTCTGCGCCCCGTTCAGGAGAGCCGCGCCGCGTGTGCCCGCCGCCTGATAACCGGTGAGCACGATCGCGTTGCGCGGATCATCCGCGTAGGCGCTGAGGTGGTGCAGGATGCGGCCGCCCGTGAGCATGCCGCTCGCGGAGACGATGACCATCGGGCCACCGCGGAGGTTCAGGAGCTTCGACTCGTCGACCGTGCGCACGGGAGTCGCGAGGCCGTACATCAGGTCGATCTCGGCCGCACCGAGCCGGTGCTCGTCCGGATGACGGTGGTAGATGTCGGCGACCTCGATCGCCATCGGGCTGTTCAGGAAGATCGGAACATCCGCAAGCCTGCCCGCCTGTCGGAGCTCGGCGAGCTGCAGGAGCACGGACTCCGTCCGCCCCACCGCGAACGCCGGGATCATCACGACCCCGCCCTTGCGAGTCGTCCTCGCGATGACGTCGGCCAGGACGCCCCCGGCGTCCACCGCCGCGTGTGCGCGATCTCCGTACGTGGATTCGACGACCAGGACGTCGCAGGGTTCCAGCGGAGCGGGCCCGCGCATGACCGGATCCGCTGCGCGTCCCAGGTCCCCGCTGAAGTGGATGGAGGTGCGAGCTGCTCCCGCGCCGACGACCGCGTGCACACCGGCGGCACCGAGGATGTGCCCGGCCGGCGTGAACGTCACCTCCACGCCGTCCGCGACGCGGGTCGGCCGGCCGAAGTCCACCGGATGAACGAGGTCGAGCGCGTGCTCGGCATCCGCGGTCGTGTAGAGCGGCTCGGGGTGAGCGTGGGACGACCAGTGGTGGGATGCCGCGTGTCGGGCTTCCTCCTCGAGCAGGTGCGCGCTGTCGGGGAGCAGCACGCCGAGCAGTTCGGCCGTCGCGGGCGTCGCGTGGATCCGCCCGCGGAATCCGTCCCGGACGAGGGCGGGCAGGTATCCGGTGTGATCGAGGTGCGCGTGCGTCACGACGACGGCGTCGATCGATGCGGGCGGCACCGGAAACGGCGCGCGGTTGCGTTCGCGGATCACTTTGAGTCCCTGGAACAGCCCGCAGTCCACGAGAACGCGCGTAGACCCGTGCTCGATCAGATAGCGGGACCCGGTGACCGTGTCCGCCGCCCCGAGGAATTGCAGCGTGCCTGTCGTCGACATCATGCACTCCTTCCCGGAAGGCGATCGTCGGCGATCCACCCCCACTCTCGGTCGCGCACGGAATGCACGACAGGGCCGGAGGTCCTACGGCGCGGAGCGCGCCTCGGGAATACGGTCATGACATGGTCGCGTCGGATGTTCCTCGGACACGGGCGTTCTACGAGACGGTCGCCGACACGTACGCCCTCCTCGTGGCGGACGTCGGGTTCGAGGGCGCGCTCGAGCTGTCCCTCATCGCGGACTTCGTCGATCAACTCGCGCACGGCGAGCGCGTGAACATCGTGGACGCCGGATGCGGAACGGGCCGGATGATCGGCCATCTGCGCTCGCTCTCGGCCTCCGTCCGCCCCATCGGCGTCGACCTCTCGCCCGCGATGCTCGCCCACGCGCGGGCCGCGCATCCCGACGTCGAGCTGGTCGAAGCCCCTCTCCAGCGCATGTCCCTCCCCGGCGAGTCGGCGGACGGCATCCTCGCGTGGTACTCCGTCATCCACACGTCGCCCGCCGATCTCCCGGAGGTCCTGAGCGAGTTCCGGCGGGTGCTGCGTCCGGGGGGTCTCGTCCTCCTCGGGTTCCAGTCAGGATTCGGGGAACGTCGCCGTTCGGGCGCCTACGGTCATGACATCGAACTGCACGCGTATCTGCACGACACAGCCGCGGTCAGCTCGGCCTTGACCGCTGCGCGATTCGTCGTCGAGGTGCGGATGGATCGAGGCCCGCGACGCGAGGAGAGGCTTCCGCAGGGGTTTGTGATGGCCCGCGCGGTATGAGCCCACCTGTCGCATCAGAGCGCGACGAGTTCGACGCTCCTCACCGCCCGGTCGGCGACGAGGACCCTCATCATCGAGCACACGGGTTGGCGGCGCCGATCGGTCGGTGAGCCGGGATTGAGCAGCCGCATCCCGCGAGCGGACACCGTGTCCCACGGGATGTGGCTGTGTCCGAAGACCAGCACGTCGACGTCCGGGTGCGCCGCTTCCATCCGCGTCTCGCGACCTGTCTTCGGCCCCGTTTCGTGGACCACGGCGAACCGCAGCCCCTCGATCTCGCGGTGGGCGATCTCGGGCAGACGCGACCGCAGGTCAGGGCCGTCGTTGTTGCCGAACACGCCGAGTACCTCGCCGTGGTCGGTCAGCTCGTCGAGCACGGATGCCGCCACCCAGTCGCCCGCGTGGATGATCAGATCGGCCGCGTCGGCAGCGCGCAGGAGCGCGCTCGGCAGCGCTCGGGCACGCCCGGGGATGTGCGTGTCGGAGATCAGCAGCAGGCGCGTGGTCATGGGCCGACGCTACGCGATGAGGCGGGTGGTCGAGCAGGGCTCGGCCTATGCTGGGCAGTCGACCGCCTCGATCGGCGCCGACAGCGGAAGGATGCCATGAAGATCACCGACCTTCGCCGCTTCGTGGTCGCCGCGGACGTGCTGCACTTCCCGCGCGCCGCAGAGACCCTCGGGATCCCGCTGCCGGCGCTGTACTCGTCGATCGATCGACTGGAGCAGGAGACCGGTCAGCCGCTGTTCGTGCCGCACGCCCAGCCGACGCGTCTGAGCCCGGCCGGCGCCCTCCTTGTGACCGAAGCGCGGGAGCGCATCGCGGCTGCTCCGGCGGCGGGAGCGGCATCCGCTCCCGCCGGTGGCAAGGCGAAGGCCTCGAAGGGAAAGGGTCGCGCGCCCGTCGTGAAGGGGCAGCCCAAGCCCTACAAAAAGCGCCAAGGCCGTTAGGCAGTGGCTCCCTCGACACACGTCGACGCGTCCCGGATCGACGCCGCCCTCGTCGCGACCCTGATCCGGGATCAGTTACCGGAGTGGGCGCATCTGCCGCTGCGACCGGTCCGCAACGGCGGCAACGACCACCGGATGTTCCGGCTCGGCGGGGAGCTCGTGGTGCGACTGCCCAGCGCACCGGGCTACGCGCCCGCGTTCGTGGCCGATCTCGCCGTCGGTGAGGCCACCTGGGCCCGCGGACGCGGATGGGCGGTGTGGAAGGCCCTGATCATGCTCACGAACGAGCAACGGGCGCAGCGCGCCCTCGCCCGTTACGTTCTGGACGAACTCGCCGCCGGGCACTGATCGCGGGAGCGTCAGTCCCAGTCGAGGTACTCCTCGATGATGACGGCGGTGGCGATCGGGTGCGTCATGGGGAACAGGTGACCCGCCCCGCTGATCGTCTTGATGCTCGCGCGCTCGGGCGCCGTCGACTGCAGCCGCTCGCCGTTCTCGGGAGGGGTGCTCTCGTCGTCCGTCCCCTGCACGATGAGGACGGGGATCGTCGGGGCCAGGGCGACGTCGGTCTCTTCGACGCCGAGCAGCAGCAGTCCGTTCACGCGGTCGACGTGCGCGGCGGCGAACACCCGCGCAACAGTGCCGCCCGAGGCGTGACCGCCGATCCAGGTGTGTTCGAGTCCCACCCGGTCGATCACCGCGAGGACGTCTTCGGCGCGCTCCGCGGGCGAGGCGTCCTTCGCCGTCCCCACGCGCACGACGTGGAAGCCCGCCTCCTCAGCGAGGTAATGCCCGACCACGGCGAGCGCAGCGGAGTCGAGCCCGGCATCCGGGATCAGCACCAGCCCGACCGGGCCGTCGCCCTCCACGGCGTACTCCACCTGACGGCCGGCGTTCTCGAGAGTCTGCGTATCGGTCATGGGGGGTGAGTCCTCTCGGGCGGGGCGGAGTGCGGTCGACGCGTGGGGCGGAGCGCCCCATCGACGGTAGCAAACGTCCATGCCGGCCCGGTTCCCGAGCCGACCACCACCGAGCGCGACCGATCCGTCGGGCTCAGTCCGTCGGAAGCGGGCCGTCCATGACCGCCTGCCGGATCCGCCAGGCGGGGAAGCCGCTCAGTCGGATGATCAGGTCGATGTCGAAATCGTGCTCGAAATACGCGGCACGCACGGCACGGATGCGGGTCACCGTGTCGGCGAAGGCGAGATCGAGCTCGGTCGCGTAGCGCTCCCACACGCTCGCCTCATACCCGGGTACCGACATGCCACTCCACCTCGTCCTCGGAGCTTCTCCCAGACCCGAGGATACGCACCGCGTGTTTCCGGAGTGCGACGGGCGTGTACCGACCTGTGGGCGCCTCTTCCCTGCGATGGCCCACCGAAACATCAGGCGCCGTCGCAGGAAGGAAGCGCCGACGTCGAGGAACTCAGACGTTGAAGCGGAACTCGACGACGTCGCCGTCCTGCATGACGTAGTCCTTGCCCTCCAGGCGCGCCTTGCCTGCGGCGCGCGCAGCGGCGATCGAGCCGGTCGCGATGAGGTCGTCGAACGAGATGACCTCGGCTTTGATGAAGCCCTTCTCGAAGTCCGTGTGGATGACGCCCGCGGCCTGCGGAGCCTTCCAGCCCTTGCCGATCGTCCACGCCCGCGCTTCCTTCGGCCCCGCGGTGAGGTAGGTCTGCAGGCCCAGCGTGTCGAAGCCGATGCGGGCGAGCTGGTCGAGTCCCGATTCCTCCTGGCCGGTCGAGGCGAGCAGCTCCGCCGCATCCTCCGGGTCGAGGTCGATGAGCTCGGACTCGATCTTCGCGTCCAGGAAGACCGCGTGGGCCGGGGCGACGAGTTCTTCGAGGGCGGCTTTGGCCGCCGCATCCGTCAGGATCGCCTCATCG
Source organism: Microbacterium sp. NPDC064584 (assembly GCF_040687315.1). Classification (NCBI taxonomy): domain Bacteria; kingdom Bacillati; phylum Actinomycetota; class Actinomycetes; order Micrococcales; family Microbacteriaceae; genus Microbacterium; species Microbacterium sp. NPDC064584. The sequence continues at coordinate 69,719 of NZ_JBFBMZ010000011.1, forward strand.
ACGTTGAAGACATAGATGTACGGCTTCGCGGTGAGAAGTCCGAGCTCCTTGATCGGGGCGAGGTCGATGCCGGAGTGCGAAAGCAGCTGACCGCGCTCGAGGGCGTCCTTCGCCGCGACCGCGGCCTCGAGGGCAGCGGGGTCGGTCTTCTTGCCCTTGACCTCCTTCTCGATGCGCGGGATCGCCTTCTCCAGCGTCTGCAGGTCGGCGAGCTGCAGCTCCGCGTTGATCGTCTCGAGGTCGTTCTTCGGGTTCACGCCGCCCTCGACGTGCACGACGTCGTCGTCGGTGAATCCGCGGACGACCTGCGCGATCGCGTCGGCCTCGCGGATGTTCGCGAGGAACTGGTTGCCCAGGCCCTCACCCTCGCTCGCGCCCCGGACGATGCCGGCGATGTCGACGAACGACACCGTGGCGGGCAGGATGCGCTCGGAGTGGAACACCTCGGCGAGCTTGCCGAGCCGCGGATCGGGCAACGACACGACGCCCACGTTCGGCTCGATCGTCGCGAAGGGATAGTTCGCCGCGAGCACGTCGTTCTTGGTCAGTGCGTTGAAGAGGGTGGACTTGCCGACATTGGGCAGACCGACGATACCGATAGTGAGAGCCACGGGCATCCAGTCTACGTGCGGGTGGCCGCCGCCCCCGCGTCGACGGACGCGTCGACGGCGCGGACGGCGAAGACCACCGGATGCCGCTCCCCGGTCACCGCCGCAGCGCTCGGAACGCGCGCGTCACGTACGGCAGATCGACCACGTGGTCCCCGATCGCACCGATGTCATCGAGCACCCCGACAAGTCCCGCCTCGATACGCGCGCGTTCGTCCGCCGGCGCGGTGATGACGTAGCTGCGCGAGCGGGCCATCGCGAGGAAGGTCGCACGATTCATGGGCCTCGTCCACCACCATTCGGCGCTCTCGAGTTCGCCGAACGGCTCACCCACCTGCGGCGGCCCCGCGGCGAGGACTTCCTCGGCGTGACTGCCGTGCATGACCGCCGTCATCCGGGCGACCCAGTCCACATCGTCGTCGCGCAGGTTCCAGACGAGTCCGAGCACTCCGCCGGGCCGCAGAACCCGGCCCGCCTCCGCCGCGGCAGCAGTCGGATCGACCCAGTGCCATGCCTGGCCGAGGACCACCGCGTCGACGCTGTCGTCGGGGAGCGGCATCCGCTCGGCGGTCCCGACGAACGTCGGGACGGCGTGCACGCTCTCGCGCAACGTGGCGAGCATCTGCGGATCCGGGTCGATCGCGACGACCTCGGCACCCAGCTCCTGCACGACCCGCGTCAGCTTCCCCGTCCCCGCCCCCACATCGGCGACCCGGATGCGGCGCTCGCCGCCCGCGACCGGCTGAAGCAGCCAGTCCACGGCCTGAATCGGATAGTCGGGGCGACCGGTCTCGTACGTGTGGGCTTCGGCGCCGAAAGAGCGCGCCAGCCTCTCGTCACCACTCATGCCGCGAGCCCATGCCCGGCTCCCGCGGCGCGCCTCCCCCCTGCGCGGGCTGCCCGGGGCGAGCCTGGACGCGTGCCCCTCGACTTCACCGCGATCGACTTCGAGACGGCGAACTCCAGCAACGCGTCGGCGTGCGCGGTCGGGATGGCACGGGTGCGCGACGGGCGCGTGGTGGCCACGGCCGGGTGGCTCATCCAGCCGCCACCCGGACACGACCGCTTCTTCGAGATCAACGTCCGTATCCACGGCATCGAACCCGAGCACGTCGCCGACGCAAAGACGTGGAGCGAGCAGCTGGGCGATCTCACCGACTTCGCCGGCTCCGACGTGCTGGTCGCCCACAACGCGGGCTTCGACATGACGGTCCTCCGGCGCGCGTGCGAAGCGACCGGCGACGTGCACCCGCCGTTCGAGTACGTCTGCAGCCTGCAGGTCGCCCGCAAGCTCTACGACCTCGAGTCCTATCGGCTCCCGTCGGTGGCGGCGGCCGCCGGATTCATCGACTTCGCGCATCACGACGCCACCGCCGACGCGCTCGCGTGCGCGCACATCATGATCCACGCCGCCGAACTGGTCGGAGCGAAGGACGTCGCGGGGCTCGCCGCCGCGGCATCCGTCCGCGTGTCTCGACTCGAGGGGGCGGTCCCGGTGACGGTTCAGCCCGCCCTGCTGTTCGTCTGACGATCAGACAGCAGGTGCCTGGGCGATCCGCACCATGTTGCCCGACGGATCACGGAACGCGCAGTCGCGCTGACCCCAGCCCATATCGATCGGCTCCTGGAGCACCTCGGCGCCGTACGCCCGCACCCTTTCGAAAAGCGCGTCCAGATCGTCTGTGCGGAAGACCAGCATCGGAAGGACGCCCTTCGTCAGCAGCTCCTGCATCGCGTCCCCGTCGCGCTCCGATCGACCGGCGTGCGGCTCGGACAGCACGATGCCCAGACCGGGTTGCGTGGGTGTGCCCAGAGTGATCCAGCGGTGCTCCCCCGACGCCACGTCGTTCAGCACGTCGAGCCCGAGGGCGTCGCGATAGAAGCCGATCGATTCGTCCACGTCGGTGACGGTCACGTTCGTGTACTGCAGTGCGATGTCCATGCCAGGACGCTACGCCGCCGAACCGCCCCGCGCTTCTCCGATCCTGCTCCGACCCGCGCGCTCCGGACGGGCACGGGCCCTGACGACGCACGACGGCATGGCCCGGAGCGCGTCGTGCTCCTGTCGGCGATACTCGCTCGGCGTCATCCCGACGATCTGCGTGAAGCTCGCACTGAACGAACCCAGTGACGTGCAGCCGACCTCCATGCAGGCGTCGGTCACCGTGGCACCGTCGCGCAGAAGCGCCATCGCGCGTTCGATCCGCCGCGTCATGAGGTAGCCGTAGGGCGTCTCGCCGTATGCGGCGCGGAAGCGTCGCGAGAAATGCGCGGGCGACATGAGCGCCTTCGCAGCCATCGTCGGCACGTCGAGCGGTCGCGCGTAGTCCCGGTCGATCAGGTCGCGAGCCCGGCGCAGATGCGCGAGGTTCTCGATCTCCTCCGGCGACATGCTCCGACGGTACACCGGCCGGTGTCGCACCCCCAGGCCATCCTTGAGGAATGGACGCACTCACTCTCTCCGTGGTGGCGATCGGCGCTCTCGCAGCCGGTCTGCTCGCCGGCTGGGCGGCCGGCGCCGCGCGCGCTTCCACGCGCGCGAACGGGGCGCTCACCGCGGCGCAGACGCGACTGGCGGCCGAGCAGGCGACGCGGGCGGGGGTCCAGGCGCAGCTCGAGCATCAGCAGGTGCTCTATCGCGAGCTGGCCGCGCAGGCGCGCACCGATCAGGCGCTGCGCGAAGAGCGCGAGCGACGGGAGCAGTCGGTCCTCCGCGCCCTCGCACCCGTGCACGAGACGCTCCAGAACATGCAGAACAAGGTCGACGACCTCGAACGCGACCGTCACGCGCAGTTCGGCACGCTCGCCGAGCAGCTGCGGCAGGCTCAGCTGTCCGACGAGGCACTGCGCGCGACGACCGAGTCGCTCGCCAGCGCGCTGCGTTCGGGCAGCACCCGAGGGGTGTGGGGTGAGACGCAGCTGCGCCGCGTCGTCGAGGCCGCCGGCCTGACCCGCTACATCGACTTCGATACGCAGATCTCGATCACCTCGGATGCCGGGGCCGGTCGGCCCGACATGGTCATCCGCCTGCCCGGGGGCAAGGCCATCGCCGTCGACGCGAAGGTGCCGCTCGATGCCTACCTCGAGGCGAGTGCGATCGCTCCGTCGGCGCAGGGTGCCGAAGGGGCGCGCCGCTCCACGCTGCTCGACAAGCACGTCCGAGCGGTCCGCGCGCACATCGACGCCCTCGCGAAGAAGGCGTACTGGGCCGGCTTGGAGACGAGCCCGGAATTCGTCGTGTGCTTCGTGCCGAGCGAATCCCTGCTCTCGGCCGCCCTCGAACAGGACCCCGCGCTGCTGGACTATGCGTTCGGCAAGCGTGTCGCGCTCGCCTCCCCCGTCAACCTGTGGGCGGTCCTGAAGACCGTGGCGTACACGTGGACCCAGCAGGACGTCTCCCAGGAGGCCCGCGCGCTGTTCGATCTGGGCAACGAACTGTACGAGCGGCTCGGAACCCTCGCCGGGCACGCCGACGACCTCCGACGCGCGATCGAGCGGACGGTCGACAGCTACAACAGGTTCGCCGGCTCCCTCGAGACGCGCGTCCTGGTGTCCGCGCGCCGGTTCCCCGGAATCGATCAGACGAAACTTGACGCGCTGAGCGAGCCGGCCGGCATCGAGCGCGCGCCGCGTCGACTCACGGCTCCCGAATTCGTCGAGCCTGCCGCGGTGAACGCGCCGCACACCACGGATGCGGCATCCGAGCCGAGGGTCATCGCGGACCTCGGCGACGTCCGCGATCGGCTGTCGACCCGCGAGTGATCCACGAGCGTGACGTGAGCCGCGTGGCGGCTCAGGCGCCCCCGGGAACGAAGCTCAGGAGGGCGACCACGGCGACGGACACGCCGACGAACGCACCCACCATCCACCACGCCGAGACCTGATGGTCCTCGTCGCGGCGGACGCGGAAGAGGACGTCGGGACGCCGGGCCGGGTCGGTCGCGTCGGCGACCACCGCGATCGCGCCGGTCTGCGGCCGGGCACCACTGGCTTGTGCGGACATCGGGAGACCCTTCGGGTACGGAGACAATCGCGCATCCCCATCGACACAGGTTCGATTCTGCCAGAGAACGTCGCCGAACCGTGTGACGATTCGGTCACCCTGCGCGCCGCGCCGCTACAGCCACTTCGAGGTGAGGTGCTCCGAGACGATGCGGCGGAGGGTGCCTGAGCGCCCGCGCAGCACGACGCTCTCGCTGTAGATGAAGTCGCCCTCTCGGCGCACGCCGGCGACGAGCTGACCGTCCGTCACGCCGGTCGCGACGAAGATCGTGTTCTGTCCCGTGACCAGCTCGTCGGCTTCGTAGACGTGCCCGTCGGTCTTCAGGCCGTGATCCGCGCCCTTCTGCTTCTCGTCGTCGTTGCGCGGCCAGAGCACGCCCTGGATGTGACCGCCGAGCGCCTTGATCGCGCACGCGGTGACGATGCCCTCCGGGCTCCCGCCGATGCCGACGCACATGTCGGTCCGGGCGTTGTGCCGCGCGGCGTTGATTCCGCCGGCGACGTCGCCGTCGGACATGAGTCGGGTGCCCGCTCCCGCTTCGCGGATCTCGGCGATGAGCTGTTCGTGGCGCGGACGGTTCAGGACCGAGACGACCATCTCGTCGATCGGCTTGCCCAGCGCTTTCGCGAGAAGCCGGATGTTCTCGCCGATCGGCAGGCGGATGTCCACGACGCCGACTCCGGCGGGTCCGGTGACCAGCTTGTCCATGTAGAAGACGGTGGATGCGTCCAGCATGCTGCCACGGTCGGACACGGCGATCACCGACAGCGCGTTCTGGCGGCCCGCCGCCGTGAGCGAGGTGCCGTCGATCGGGTCGACGGCGACGTCGCACTGCGGACCCCGGCCGTTGCCGACCTTCTCTCCGTTGAACAGCATGGGCGCTTCGTCCTTCTCGCCCTCGCCGATCACGATCGTGCCGTCGAAGTTCACCGTGTTGAAGAACGCCCGCATCGCGTCGACCGCGGCGCCATCGGCGGCGAGCTTGTCGCCTCGACCGATGAATGGCACCGCCCGGATGGCCGCGGCCTCGGTCGCACGGACGAGCTCCAGCGCGAGGTTTCGGTCGGGATGCAGCGGACTCATGTCGGCGGTAAGGCTCACCATGAGGTCAGCCTAGCCACGGGCCGCCCCGCCGACCGGGAAACGCCCGGCCGGCGGAGCGAAGGATTCGCGTTTCTTGACGCAGCGGCATCCTCGAGCAGGTCGAGCGTCACGCGGACACACCGCCGACGAGCGCCCAGACGAGGAATGTGAGGAGGAATCCGACGATGCCGAGGATCGTCGTCAGCACCGTCCAGCTCCGCAGACCATCCGCGACGCTCAGGCCGAGATAGCGCGTGACCACCCAGAACCCCGAGTCGTTGACGTGGGACAGACCGAGGGCGCCGAAGGCGATGGCCAGCGTGATCACGACCACCTGGATCGGGCTGTATCCGCCCGAGAGGACGGCCTCGGAGAGGAGACCGGCAGTGGTGAGGATCGCGACCGTCGCCGAGCCCTGGGCGGCGCGCAGCGCGAGGGACACGAGGAACGCCAGGACGATGATCGGAAGCCCCGTGGTCAGGAGGGTGTCGGCGAGCGCCTTGCCGATCCCCGACTCGGTGAGGATGCGGGCGAACGCGCCGCCCGCTCCGGTCACGAGGATCACGATCGCCGCGGGCGGGAGGGCCGACTCGAAGACCTCGGAGATGTGGGCGCTCGACCAGCCGCGCCGGACGCCGAGGAAGAAGCCGGCGAGCAGGACGGTGACCAGTAGCGCGAAGATCGGGGCGCCGATGAACCCGAGGACGTCGCGCGCGGGGGATCCCACCGGAAGGACGGTCGCCGCCGTCGTGCCGAGGCCGATCATCACCAGCGGGGTCAGGATCAGCGTCAGGATCATCGCGGCCGACGGCGGGGCCTCGGTGCGGGTGAGCGTTCCGGTCATGGTCGTGCCGGGGCCGACGCCGCCGATGCCGGTGTCATCGCCGCCGCCGAAGTCCTCGAACATGACCTTCGTGGAGGCCAGCATCGGGAACTCGCGCCGATTGATCCACTTCGAGACGAAGTGCGAGAGGACGCCCAGCGGAATGGCGATCGCGATGCCGAGAAGGGTCAGCATGCCCACGTCGGCGCCGAGCAGCGATGCACCGCCCACGATGCCGGGGTGCGGCGGCACGGCGACGTGCACCGCGAGCATCACACCGGCGATCGGCAGGCCGAACTTGACCGGATTGAGTCCCGCCGCGTGGCTGAAGCCGTAGATGATCGGCACGAGGATGATGAACCCGACGTCGAAGAAGACCGGGATCGCCAGCACGAGTGCCGCTGCGGTGAGCGCACCCGAGACGCGGCGCGGACCCAGGAGCTTGGTGAACCGGCCCGAGAGGCTCGTGGCTCCCCCGGAGAGCTCGATGATCCGGCCGAGCATCGAGCCGAGCGCCACCAGGATCGCGACCGATCCGAGCGTGCCGCCCATACCCGCGATGATCGCCGGGATGATGCCGAGCTTCTCCGGAGTGTCCTCTGTCGCGGGGATCGTCGCGAGCGGGATGCCGGCGGCGAGGCCGACGAGGATGCTCGTGATCAGCAGAGCGAGGAAGGCGTTGACCTTCAGTTTGACGATCAGCAGGAGCAGAAGCAGGATGCCTCCGACTCCGATGGCGAGCAGGACGGGAGTGGACATGAACGTGTCTCCTTCGACGTGTTTCGTGGTGGGGGGTGTCAGGCGTTGCGACGGGTGGGGGCGATCACCTTGATGACAGCCGAGTCGTCGTGGGCGGCGAGGCCCTGCGCTTCGCCGATCAGGTAGAGCTGCTCGGCCGCGGCTGCGAGCGGGGTCGCGAGGTGGGCTGCGCGGGCCGCCTTCGTGACGATCCCCATGTCCTTGACGAAGATGTCGAGGCGGCTGAGCACCTCCGCGCCATCGGCGTCGTAGGCCTGCAGCGCACGGGGTCCGCGATTGGCCAGCATGAAGGACGCGGCCGCTCCCGCTCCCAGCGCCTCCAAGGTGCGCTCGGTGTCCAGGCCCAGTGCATCGGCGAGAGCGAGCGCCTCGGCCGCCGCGGCGATGTGCACGCCGCACAGCAGCTGGTTCACCGTCTTGAGCGCCTGGCCGTCGCCGGGACGGTCGCCCACGACGGTGAGCGTCGAAGCCAGCCGCTCCAGGATCGGCGCGGCCTTCGCTCGCGCCGCCGGGGTGGCCCCCACGACGATCAGCAGATCGCCCGCACCGGCGCGCGCCGGCCCGCCGCTGAGCGGAGCGTCGACGAGCTCGATGTCGGACTCCCCCAGGCGCGCGACGACGTCGGCGAGCCCGTCCGTCCCGACCGTGCTGGTGAGAATGACGATCGATCCCCGCGCCAGGCTCGGCGCGATGCCGTTCTCACCGAACAGCACGTCGGAGAGCTGGGCGGAGTCCCGCACGGCGAGAAGCACCGCGTCCGCCGCGGAGACGGCCTCGACGGCGGACGCGCAGCGCACGATGCCGGCTCCCTCGGCGAGGTCGAGCCGGGAGGGGTTGATGTCGAACCCGCGGACGGGCAGGTCTTCGGCGAGCCGGGTGGCCATGGGAAGACCCATGGCGCCGAGCCCGAGGACGGCGACGGTCGGAGTGGTCATCAGGGTGCCTTTCGTTTTGCTCAGCGCTGAGCGGCCGAGTGGGATGCGGGGGCGGAGAGCTTCTCGACTGCTTCGGTGAGCGTGGTGTCGGAACCGACGTTGCCGGCGAAGACGACGTACGGGATGCCCGTGGCGGGTCCCTCGGCGGGCTCCCACACCGAGACGATTCCCGGGAAGAGCGATCCGCGGACGATCGCGCGGCGGATGGACAGACCGCGACTCGCGACGTCACTCGAGGTGATGCCGCCTTTCGCGATCACGAAACGTGGCGGACGCGCGGCGAGCGTGCGGCTCACGACGGCGACGAGGGCATCCGAGACACGGCGCGAGATCGCGAGGCTCTCGTCGGGATCCTCCGTCCGGATGAGGGTGCGACTGGAGTGCACGATGACATCACCGTCCGCGAGGGACGAGACGACCCGGTCGACGGCGGCCTCGAGCGTCGCGGCGACGGTCGAATCGTCGAGGATGGACGGTACGTCGAGCTCGACGACGGCGGCATCGGGCCGGCGCGCCGTGAGATCGGCGAGCTGGCGACTCGTGAGACCCACGTGGGATCCGACGACGATGAGTCCCCCGCGGGTCGTCGATTCAGCGGCATCCGCGTCGTCGATCTCGAGCGGGGTGCGCTGGGGCTGTCCGATGCGCGCCCGCACGAAGGGCGGGCCGACACGGTAGACGAAGCTGCGTCCGCCCGCTTCGGCGAGTTCGAGGCCGAGCGCGAGCTGTCGCATGTCGTCTTCCACCACGACGTCGGCGGCGAACACCGAGCCGGGGGCGGCCGAACACAGCGCCTCGGCGATGCGCTCGGCTCCGGCCCTGATCGTGTCGAGCGTGAGTTCGACGACCTGCGCCGCGGCGATCCCGCCCCGGCTCTTCTCTTCGACCCAGTCCGCGAGCCGCGAGGAACGGTATCCGAAGGTGGAGTCTTGCGCGAATTCCGTCTGCCCGATCGGTGTGAACTCGACGCCGTCGGTCATCCCGTGCACGCCGCCGATCGTGATCCGGCCGGCATCGGGGAACGCGGGGACGAGCACGACACCGTCGACGGCGGGCTCACCGAGCCCGTCGAGCGTCGCGACGATGACGTCGGGCTCGAGGGGGAAGTGTCCGCGGAGGGTCGAGTCGCTCCGGCTGGTGAAGACGGGGCGGATGCCGCGGGCACGCGTCGCGGCCACCGCAGCCGTCACGACCTCACGGTTGATGCGGGCAGCCGTCTCGGCGTCGAAGCTGCGGGTGTTCGTCAGCACGTAGACCGCCGGCGCGCCGGTGTCCAGAGCCCAGTCGAGGTCCTCGACCGCCCACTGGGTGAGCACCGGCAGATCGGCGACCGACTGCGTTCCGGTGGGGTCGTCGTCGAGAACGATGTGAACGCGACGCGAGTGGCGCACGCGGTCGGCGATCACCGCGGGGTTCACCGGCTGCGACACCGGGTACGGGCTCAACAGCGCATCCAGCTTCATGACAACTCCATCGTCGATCAACGTCTTCGTTAGGTACCTGCTGTCAGGTGTCATACAGGTTGACAGATGCGACGCGTGGTGTCAATAGGAGGCGCTCAGTCGCTCTCGGCGAGCACGTACGTGTGCAGGTCCTGGAGGGTCTGCTGCATGTGGTGCTCCATCGAGGCACGCGCGCGCACGGCGTCCCCTTCCCGAAGCGCGGCGAGAACGGCGGCATGCTCGTCGATCGCGTGCCGCTGGATTTCGGGGACGCGCGAGGTCTGCGCGCGACGCTCGGCCAGCACGCGGGTGAGCGGCTCGAACAGCGCGGCGAGGAACACGTTCCCCGAGCCGCGCAGGATCAGATCGTGGAACCGGAGGTCCGCTTCGACGAACGCATCGACGTCGCCCGCGCCGCTTGCCCCCCGCATCCGCTCGACGCACGACGCGAGCTCATCCAGCGCCGCACCGTTCAGACGCGGCGCGGCGAGCGCGGCCGCCTCTGCCTCGAACATCCGCCGCACCGCGATGAGCTGCGTCGCCACCTCGCCGTCGTTGCCTCGCGCCGACCGATAACGGAGGATCGCCGCGAGCGATTGCCAGTCCTCCAGCGGTGTGACGACCGAGCCGATCCCCGACGTCACGCGGACGATGCCCTGCGTCGTCAGGACGCGGAGCGCTTCGCGCACCGTCACACGGCTGACGTCGTACGCCTCGCCGATCTCGGCTTCGCTCGGCAGTGGTGCCCCGACATCGAGGTCGCCCGAGACGATGCGGTCCAGGAGCGCGTCGGCCACGACCGAGACGAGGGATTTGCGAGGCATCCGGGCTCCTTCCCCGCGTGGTGTCGTGGGTAGCCTAACGGTCGCGGCGGGGCGCCCTTCGCTAGAGTGACGGTGAAACCCTGCACACGACCAAGGAGCCGTCATGCCCGTCGCCACCCCCGAGCAGTACGCCGAGATGCTGGACCGCGCGAAGGCGGGCGGGTTCGCCTACCCCGCGTTCAACGCGTCGAGTTCGCAGAGCGTGAACGCGATCCTGCAGGGCCTGACCGAAGCGGGATCCGACGGCATCATCCAGGTCACGACCGGCGGCGCCGACTACTTCGCCGGCCACACCGTCAAGGCCCGCGCGACCGGTGCCCTGGCATTCGCGAAGTACGTCCACGAAGTGGCCAAGAGCTACCCCGTCACGGTCGCCCTGCACACCGACCACTGCCCCAAGCCCGCGCTCGAGGACTTCGTCCTGCCGCTGATCGCGGAGTCCGAGAAGGTCGTCGCCGACGGCGGACAGCCGATCTTCCAGTCGCACATGTGGGACGGCTCGGCGGTGCCGCTCGATGAGAACATCGAGATCGCCCAGGAGCTTCTGCCGCGCCTGAAGGCGATCAACGCGATCCTCGAGGTCGAGATCGGCGTCGTCGGCGGCGAAGAGGACGGCGTCAAGCACGAGGGCTCCAACGAGGCGCTCTACACGACGGTCGCCGATGTGACCAAGGCCGTCGAGGGTCTGGGACTCGGTGAGAACGGCCGCTGGATCGCCGCGCTCACGTTCGGCAACGTCCACGGCGTGTACAAGCCCGGCAACGTCAAGCTGCGCCCCGAGCTTCTCGGCGAGATCCAGGAGGGCATCGCCGCGAAGTTCGGCACCGGCCCCAAGCCCCTCGACCTGGTCTTCCACGGCGGTTCCGGCTCCACCGATGAGGAGATCGCGCTCGCGGTCGCGAACGGCGTCATCAAGATGAACATCGATACCGACACCCAGTACGCGTTCACGCGCGCGGTGGCCGGCTTCATGTTCCAGAACTACGACGGCGTGCTGAAGGTCGACGGCGAGGTCGGCAACAAGAAGGCCTACGACCCGCGTGCGTGGGGCAAGATCGCCGAGTCGGCGATGGCCGCCCGCGTCGTGCAGGCCACGCAGCAGCTCGGCTCCGCGGGACACTCCCAGAGCTGAACCCCCGTACTCCGCGATGCCCCGGTCCGGCTGGACCGGGGCATCGCGCCGTTCGGGGACCATTACGACCGAAAGTCGACGACCGCATCGACCCCGCACAGGATCGACACGTGCGCACATCGGCCGTGCGCGCAGAACGTGGAGAACCGATGACCGAGACTTCGACCCGCCCGCGGATCAGCGCCGATCGGGCGAGATCCTGGATGCTGCGCTCGCCGCTCGCGCCATCGGACGCGGTCACCCCGGACGCGCTCGTCCTGGACCTCGAGGACGGGCTGGCGCCCGAGCTCAAGGACGAAGGGCGTGAGGCAGCCGCCGCCGTGCTCGGGCGGCGGGAGGCGTGGGTGCGCGTGAGCGGACACGGCACTCCAGCCTGGGATGCCGATCTGCGTGCCGTGGGCTCGGCAGCGGGGCTGCAGGGCATCGTCCTCGCGGAGACCGCCTCCGCCGCCCAGGTGGAGGCGACCGCGGAGCGAGTCCCCGCGGGAACGAGGATCGTCGCGCTGATCGAATCGGCCATCGGGCTGGAGCGTGCGCTGTCGATCGCGTCGCACCCGGCGACCTTCCGTCTCGCGTTCGGCAGCGGCGATTTCCGTCGCGACACCGGAATGGCCGACGACCCCGTGGTGCTGTCGTGGCCCCGCGCCCGACTCGTGGTAGCCAGTGCCGCCGCCGGCATCCCCGCTCCGATCGACGGACCGTGCCTCGGGTCGCCCACCGACGCCCTGGCCGCTGCGCGTCACGCGCTGGCGATGGGGATGACCGGCAAGCTCGTCCTGCGGGATGACCACCTCGCGCCGCTGCACGAGGGTCTCTCGCCGACGACGGATGCCATCCGGGACGCCATCCGGATCCTCGACGGCCCCGTTCACGGTGACGGCTCGTATGCTCCCGCTCGCGCCCGCGCCGAACTCCTCCTCGAGCGCGCCGCCGCGTTCGGACTCGCCGCCGCGCGCTGAGACCGTCAGGCGGGGTCGCGATAGCCGACGAGAAGTCCCGGAGCGCCTTCGGGACGTGAGATGACCTCGATGGGGTCACCCGCCTGCACCGAACCGTTGCGGAGGACTCTCAGGTACGGACCGAGGCGGCGTTCGGACGAGAAGCGCTTCACCCAGCCCCGCTGCTCGGCACCACCCACCCACCGCGCGAACGTCTGGCACGGAGTGCGCGGCATCGTGACCTCCACCGTGCAGACCTCTCCGATCCGCCACACCTCGCCGATCACGCTCGCATTCACATCGAGACCCTCGGTCCGCAGGTTCTCACCGAAGAACCCCGGCGGCAGCGACCGTCCGAGCTCCTCCTCCCAGAAGGCGGCGTCCTCCGCGGCGTAGGCGTACAGCGCCTTGTCGAGACCGCCGTGATGCTTGCGATCGGCCTGGACATCCGCACCCACGCCGTAGCGACCGATGCGTACGCGACCCTCGAGAGGACGCTTGTCGATCGCGGTGACGCGATCCCTGCCGCCGTCCGGCCGCAGGGCGGACACGGCGCACACCGCGACCAGGCGCGGCATCACCGGGCGCTGTTCAGGATCGCGTTCCACAGCGTCGGATCCGACACGATCGGCACCATCAGCAGGATGCCGATGACGAACGTGAAGACCACTCCCGCTGTCAGCGGAATCCACCAGGTGAGTCTCCCCTTCGACATGCTGCGCCACGAGATGAGCGCGGTCGCCAGCCAGCCGACAGCCAGGATCACCGCCGCCGCGATCGCCCACGGTCTGCCCGCCGAAACGTCCGCGAGCTGCGCGTCGACTCCCGCCATGCCCATCACGGTCGACACGTACGCGCCGTAATCCACGATGCTGGGGATGCCGGTCGCCACGTTGACCAGACCATAGGCCAGCAGCGCGATCGTGGCGACGCGGTCGGCGAAGCGGCTCTTCGGCGGGGCGACAGGCTGGGCCTGTGAAGCCGGTGCGTCGGCAGGCGCCGCGCCCGCAAGCGCGTCGGGATCCTGTCCGGTCTCCAGCAGCCAGGTCATCTCGGGCTGCTTGATGCGGGCCCGCTGTTCTTCCGGCGTCGCGTACTCGCCGTACTGCGGCCGGGGGCGCGACGGGTCCGGATCGCTCACGTCGTACGTCCGCCGAGAGCGCGCTCGTCCCGGCGACCCGAGGCGTCCTGCCGCAGCTCCTTCGGAAGCGAGAACATCAGGTCTTCCTGCGCGGTCTTGACCTCCTCGATCGTGCCGTAGCCGGCGTCGGCGAGATCGGCCAGGACCTCCTGCACGAGGACTTCGGGGACGGAAGCTCCGCTGGTCACACCCACGGTCTCGACGCCGTCCAGCCACTCCTGCTTGAGCTCGTGCGCGTAATCGACGCGGTACGCCGCCTTCGCGCCGTACTCGAGGGCGACTTCGACCAGGCGCACGCTGTTGGACGAGTTCGCGGAGCCGACCACGATCACCAGATCGGCATCCTTCGCGACCTTCTTGATCGCGACCTGACGATTCTGCGTCGCGTAGCAGATGTCGTCCGACGGCGGATCCTGCAGCTGCGGGAACCGCTCGCGCAGTCGCCGCACGGTCTCCATCGTCTCGTCCACCGACAGCGTCGTCTGCGACAGCCACACGACCTTAGACGGGTCGCGCACCTCCACCGTGTCCGCGTGCTCGGGCGAATTCACGATCGTGACGTGCTCGGGCGCCTCGCCGGCGGTGCCCTCGACCTCTTCATGACCCTCGTGGCCGATGAGCAGGATCTCGAAGTCGTCCCGGGCGAAGCGCACGGCCTCGCGATGCACTTTCGTCACCAGCGGGCAGGTCGCGTCGATCGCCTGCAGGTGCCGCTCCGATGCCGCCGAGACGACGGCGGGCGAGACGCCGTGCGCGCTGAAGACGACGTGTGCGCCTTCGGGGACCTCGTCGACCTCCTCGACGAACACCGCGCCGGCGGCCTCGAGCTCGGTCACGACGTGGATGTTGTGCACGATCTGCTTGCGGACGTAGACCGGCGCACCGTAGCGCTCGAGAGCCTTCTCCACCGCGATCACCGCACGATCCACACCCGCGCAGTAGCCGCGCGGTGCCGCCAGCAGCACCTTCTTGTGTCCCTGCACCGGGATATCCTGAAGGCGCTCGCGCTGCCGCGGAATGCGGGGGACGGGCAGACGGACGGCCGAGGTGCTCACAGCTCAAGTCTACGGGGGCGCCCTGGGCGACGGCCGTGCGATCGGGCCGCCGTGCCGCCACCACGAGAGGATCGGATGACGACGTTCCGCGCTGACCCCGTCGCCGGGGAGGCCCCGCCGCCGGATGCCGTGCGCCCGCGGGACTCCACATCCGACTCCCCCACCTCGGTCGCCCGCCTCAACGACACGATCCGCGGGTTCGTCGAAACCTGGGGGTCCGTGTGGGTCGAGGGCGAGATCACGTCGTGGAACGTCCGCACCGGCAATGTGTTCGGCCGGATGAAGGACCTCGGCACCGATGCGACCATCTCGTTCCGCATCTGGTCGAGCACGCGTCAGCGACTCCCGGCGGATCTTTCCGTCGGCGATCACGTCATCGCCTGCGTCAAGGCGGACTACTTCGTGAAGTCGGGCGACTTCAGCTTCTCCGTCTCGGCGATGCGCCACGTCGGGCTCGGCGACCAGCTCGAGAAGCTCGAGCGTCTGCGCGCGAAACTCCGCGGCGAAGGACTTTTCGACCCGGCCCGAAAGAAGCCGATCCCGTTCCTGCCCCACGTGGTCGGACTCATCACGGGCGAGAAGTCCGACGCCGAGAAGGACGTCCGGCACAACGCCGAGCTGCGCTGGCCGCAGGTGCGCTTCCGCACCGCGTACGCCGCGGTCCAGGGAGACCGCTGCGTCCCCGAGACGATCGGCGCGCTTCGGGCACTGGATGCCGATCCCTCGGTCGACGTGATCGTCATCGCCCGCGGCGGCGGCGACCCGCAGCACCTCCTGGGGTTCAGCGACGAGCGCCTCCTGCGCGCCGTGGCAGCGGCATCCACTCCCGTCGTCAGCGCGATCGGGCACGAGAACGACCACCCCCTGCTGGACGACGTCGCGGACCTCCGCGCGTCGACCCCCACGGACGCGGCCAAGCGGATCGTCCCGGACGTCCTCGAGCAGCGCGCGCTGGTCGCCCAGCTCCGCTCACGCCTGTCGATGAGACTGTCCCAGCGGGTCGCGCACGACATCGCCCAACTCGAGCAGCTCCGCTCGCGGCCCGTCCTGCGGACACCCGAGACGATGATCGACGCGCGCTCGCAGCAGCAGTGGCTGCTGCTCTCCCGCGGGCGGGACGTGATCGACCGGCGGCTCGAAGCGCAGGCGCGGCGCGCCGCGGAGCTGCGGGCGGCGCTGCGCACCCTCTCCCCCGCGTCGACCCTCGCCCGCGGCTATGCGATCGCCCACCTGCCGAGCGGAGCGATCGTGCGCGATGCGAGCGAGGCCGAGGCGGGCGCGAGCGTCGTCGTGACCGTCGGCCGCGGCTCGTTCGCGGCCCGCTCCGAGGGCGAGGTCGGCGAGCGATGACCCTGCTCGAGAACGCGCAGCCGAGCGGGTGCGCGGCGCGGACGTCTCTAGAATGAATCTCATGAGCGCACCGACCGAAGGCGTGGCCGACGTCGCGGGCCTCTCGTTCGAACAGGCTCGGGACGAGCTCGTGCGCGTCGTCGCCGAACTCGAGCAGGGCGCCCCGACGCTGGAGCATTCGCTCGAACTGTGGGAACGCGGCGAGGCACTCGCGGCGCGATGTGAGGAATGGCTGCTCGGCGCGAAGCGTCGGCTCGACGAGGCCCGCTCCGGCGGCGGAAGCGCGGACGCCTGATGGCTCGTGACCCGCGTATCGTCGCCGAGCTCGGCCGACCGGAGACGCCCGACGAAGCCGCCGATCGCAAGGCGGAGTCTTCGCGCATCTACCGGGCGAGCCAGAACACCCGCAATCTGATCGCGGCTCTCCTGGTCACCCTGGGCGTGGTCCTCGTGATCGTGTTCGCGGTGCCGCGGGGCACGCCCCCGCCGCGCGAACCCATCGATGTCGCCGCGGTCGCGGAGTCGATCTCGCAGGCTGAGGGGCGCACGGTGCTCGTCCCCGGCGTGCCGACCGAATGGCTGGTGAACCGGGCGTCGATCGAAGGCGATGCGATCCCCGCGTGGACGATCGTGTACGTGCCGGACGAGACGAGCGGCTTCCTGCGCTTCGCTCAGGGATTCGACGCCGACCCGGCGTGGACGACGCGTGTGCTGAGCGGCGCCTCTGCGGACGGCACCGTTGAGATCGACGGCATCCAGTGGGACACGTACGCGATCCCCGACCCCTCGCGAGCCGGCAACGTCTCGGCCGCCCTGAGCACGCAGGCAGGGTCGGACGTCGTGCTGATCTACGGATCGACCGATGCCGCGACGCT
The DNA here is from genome assembly GCF_040687315.1 of Microbacterium sp. NPDC064584. Lineage (NCBI taxonomy): Bacteria > Bacillati > Actinomycetota > Actinomycetes > Micrococcales > Microbacteriaceae > Microbacterium > Microbacterium sp. NPDC064584. The sequence continues at coordinate 86,687 of NZ_JBFBMZ010000011.1, forward strand.
CGAGCTCGTGGCCGCGTCGGTCTCGGATCAGATCGCGGCGCTGCGCGCCGAGACGAGCGAACAGGAGTGAGCGTGACCGAACCCAGCCCGCTGAAGGCCTGGCAGGAGATGCAGCGGGGCAACGCGCGGTTCGTCGCCGGAGAACCCCGACACCCGCGGCAGGATGTCGATCGGCGGGCCGAGCTCGCCACGGGTCAGCGTCCGCGTGCTGCCCTCTTCGGGTGTTCTGACTCGCGACTGTCCGCCGAGATCATCTTCGACAAGGGCCTGGGCGACCTCTTCGTCGTGCGCAACGCCGGGCAGGTCATCTCCGACTCGGTCGTCGGCAGCCTCGAGTACGCGGTCGCCGTTCTGGAGGTGCCGCTCATCGTCGTCCTCGGGCACGACGCGTGCGGCGCCGTCGGTGCTGCGATCGACAGCGTCGCCCTCGAGGCCCCCGCGCTTCCACCGCGCATCTGGCGGCAGATCGCGCCGATCGTTCCCGCCGTGCGTCGTGTGCAGCGTGAGATGACCGTCGACGGGGCGGTGCCGGCCGTCATCGATGCCGACCGCGTCGGCCGCGAGCACCTCCGCGACACGGTGGCCGAGCTCCTGCACTCGTCCGAGCTGATCAGCGACGCCGTGGCGGAGCGTCGCCTGGCGATCGTGGGTGCGAACTACCGACTCGCCGAGGGCACGGCCGTGCCCGATGTGATCCTCGGCGCCGAAGACTGACCCGTCGGCGCCGCGACGGTGCCGTGAAGACAACCCCGACCTCTGGAGGAACGACGACGTGACCGACATCGAGTACCGCATCGAACACGACACGATGGGCGAGGTGCGCGTGCCGCGCGATGCGCTGTACGCCGCGCAGACGCAGCGCGCCGTGGAGAACTTCCCGATCTCGGGCGATGCCCTCGACCCGGCGCAGATCGTCGCGCTCGCCCGCATCAAGAAGGCCGCCGCGCTGGCGAACAAGGAGCTCGGGACACTGGACGGCGCGATCGCGGACGCGATCGCGCGCGCCGCGGACCGGATCATCGCCGGCGAGCACGCCGACCAGTTCCCTATCGACGTCTACCAGACCGGCAGCGGTACGTCGTCGAACATGAACATGAACGAAGTGCTCGCGACCCTCGCGTCGCAGGATCTCGGCTCGCCCGTGCATCCGAACGACCACGTGAACGCTTCGCAGTCCTCGAACGACGTGTTCCCCACCTCCGTGCACATCGCCGTGACTCAAGAGCTCATCGATGACCTGATCCCGGCTCTGGATCACCTCGCCGTGGCGTTCGAGGCGAAGGCCGAGGCGTGGAAGGACGTCGTCAAGTCCGGTCGCACCCACCTGATGGACGCGACACCGGTCACACTCGGACAGGAGTTCGGTGGATACGCCCGCCAGATGCGCCTGGGCATCGAACGCGTGCAGGCGGTGCTGTCGCGCGTTGCCGAGGTCCCTTTGGGCGGCACCGCTGTCGGCACCGGGATCAACACCCCGCTCGGGTTCCCGCAGAAGGTCATCGCGCTCATCGCGTCCGACACCGAGCTGCCCATCACCGAGGCCAAGGACCACTTCGAGGCGCAGGCGAACCGGGACGGTCTCGTCGAAGCTTCGGGTGCGCTGCGGACGATCGCGGTGTCGCTCACGAAGATCAACAACGACCTCCGCTGGATGGGCTCGGGGCCCAACACCGGACTCGGCGAACTGCACATCCCCGACCTGCAGCCCGGCTCCTCGATCATGCCGGGCAAAGTCAACCCTGTCGTGCCGGAGGCGACGCTCATGGTCTGCGCCCGCGTGATCGGCAATGACGCGACGGTCGCGTGGGCGGGCGCTTCCGGCGCTTTCGAGCTCAACGTCGCGATCCCGGTCATGGGCACCGCCGTGCTGGAGTCCATCCGGCTGCTGGCGAACTCGATGCGCATCCTCGCCGACAAGACGATCGACGGGCTCGAGGCGAACGTCGAGCGGGCGGCGGCATACGCCGGCATGTCCCCGTCGATCGTCACGCCGCTCAACAAGCTCATCGGCTACGAGGCCGCCGCGAAGATCGCGAAGCACTCCGTCGCGAAGGGGATCACCGTCCGTGAGGCGGTGATCGACCTCGGCTACGTCGAGCGTGGAGAGATCACGATCGAGCAGCTGGACGAGAAGCTCGATCTGCTGTCCATGACGCACGCTGGCTGAGCGCCCCTCCCGAAGTGCCGGGGCGCGGGCGATAATCGGGGGGTGACCCGCCTGCACCGGCCCCTCTCGGCGCGCGCCCGAATCCTCGGCGCGATCCTGGCGGTGGCGTGCATCGGACTCGCCCTCGTGGGCGGGGTGACCTTCCTCGTGCAGCGCGAGCGTGTGCTCACCGAGGTCGACAGCCGCCTGCGTGAACAGGTCGATCGCCTGACGACGGTCGCCGCGGGAGCGGAGCCGCAGACGGATGCCGGGGAACCCACGACCGCCAGCGAGGATCTGGACATCAGCGAATTCACGACGGTCTCGGACTTCCTCTACAGCACCGTCGCACGGCTCTCGCCCGCCCGCAACGAAGGCGCGGTCGCCGTGATCGACGGGAAGACCCGCTACCGTCCGGCGACGCTTTCGGGCTTCGACATCTCCGGGGACCAGCAATTCATCGACCGCGTCGTCGCCGAGACGGCCGGGGGCGAGACCGTCGTCGGGACCGCTGTCACCGAGCGCGGGTCGCTCCGCTACATCGCGATCCCGGTATCGATGCCCGGAGACCCGCAGAAGGGCGTCTACGTCCGCGCGGTGGATCTCGGCGCCGAGCTCAGTCCCGTGACGGCGGCGATCGCCACCTACTCCGCAGCCGCGGTCGTGATGCTCGTGACGATCGGCTTCGTGGGCTGGTTCGTCGCGGGCCGACTGCTCTCCCCCATCCGGCGCCTCCGGGAGGCGGCGGATGCGGTGACCCTGGATGACCTGTCCCCGCGCCTGCCCGCGCGCGGCGACGACGACATCTCCGATCTGACCCGCACCATGAACTCGATGCTCGATCGGCTCGAAGGCTCCGTCGACGTGCAGCGCCAGCTCCTGGACGACGTCCGCCACGAACTGAAGACACCCATCACGATCGTGCGAGGTCACCTCGAGCTCATGGATCCGCGCGATGCCCGAGACGTGGCGGTCACACGCGAGATCGGAATGGCCGAACTCGACCGGATGACCAGGCTCGTGGACGACATCGACCTCCTCGCCACCGTCGAGGGAGACGCCTACGCGATGACCGACGTCGACCTCGGCGCACTCACGGCGCGCATCGGCGAACTCGTCGCGGTGATCCCGGGTCACACGTGGACGGTCGTGGGCGTCGCCGACGGGCAGATCCTGGGCGACTCCGACCGCCTGCTCCAGGCATGGCTGCAGCTGGCCGAGAACGCCGCGAAGTACTCGCCCGCCGGAAGCGAGATCGAGCTGGGCAGTGCGGTGACAGACGCCGCCGCGTTCCTCTGGGTCGCCGATCACGGCCCCGGCATCCCACCGGCTCTGCGACACCGCATCTTCCGCCGGTTCGACCGCGCTCAGGGAACCCGAGCCGTGGGTGGCTCCGGTCTGGGCCTGGCGATCGTCGATGCGATCGCGAAGGGACACGGCGGCACCTGTACCGTCACCGAGACTCCAGGCGGCGGTGCGACGTTCACGGTCCGCATCCCGCTCTCGGCGGCGGAGGTGCCGGCACCGGTCCGGGCCGGCGACGTCGTGCTGCAGAGGGACGCGACCGGATGACCACGATCCTGCTCATCGAGGACGAGCCGCGCATCGCCGCGTTCGTTCGCCGCGGCCTGGATGCCGCCGGCTACTCGACGGTCGTGATCGGCGACGGCGCCGAGGGCCTGCAAAGGGCGCTGCGCGCGGATGTCGACCTCGTGCTGCTGGATGTGGGGCTTCCGAGCATGGACGGCTTCGAAGTGCTGCGCGCCATCCGCAGTCACGGCTCGCCGGTTCCCGTCATCATGCTGACCGCGCGGACCAGCACGAAGGACACGGTGCAGGGCCTCGATCTCGGCGCGAACGACTACGTGCGCAAGCCCTTCACGTTCGAGGAGCTGCTCGCCCGCATCCGTTCACGCCTTCGCGAGAGCACCGCCACCCCCGACGTCTCGGTCACCCACGGCGGGGTCACGCTCGACATCCTCGCTCGGCGGGCCAGCGTGGACGGCCGCGATGTGGAGCTCTCGGCGCGCGAGTTCGCGCTGGCCGAGCAGTTCCTGCGTAGTCCCGGACGCGTGCTCAGCCGCGAGCACCTGCTGAGCCGCGTATGGGGTCTGGACTTCGACCCGGGATCCAATGTCGTGGACGTCTACGTGCGCTACCTGCGCGGCAAGCTCGGCGCCGAGCACATCATCACCGTTCGCGGAGCGGGCTACCGCTGGGAGTGAAGCGGCGGCGCCCACGGAGAAGCCCCCGGTGTGGGGGAAACACCGGGGGCTGGGAGGGGCCGGGCTCGGGGAAGCCGGCCGCGGCGATCGCTCAGTCTGGGGGGACCTGCGATCGCTCTCTCATCGGCCCGGGCAGCCCAGAAGGGACGTGCTCGGACGCATGATCCGTCCTCTCGGCGGGACGGTCGTGTGCCGGCTCGACGGGCGGTGAGCCCTCCGTGCCGCGCCGCTCCGACTGCGCTTGCGGACCCGGTGTCACCGGCTGCTCGGGCAGGAGCTTCGAGGAGGCGCTCGAAGACCCCGCGGCGATCTCCGCAACCCGGTGGGAAGAAGAGGAGGACTCGATCTCAGCCGGTGCAATGAACTGATCGGCGCGCAAGGATTCCAGACGCGCGAGCCAGGACTGCAGCCGACCCGCACTCCAGCCCTGTCCGAGCGCCCAGGCGTACGCGGTGTCCCAGTCACCGGAGCGGACTGCGTCGGCGAGCACCTGCTCCTCGTCTGTCGGGCCCGGCGCATCGGAGGTCGCAGCGCCTCCGCGGTCGGCATCCGCGGCGAGATCGACCGGTGCGGGCGCAGGCACGGTCTCGGGCTCGTCGGCCGGAAGCTCGGGCGACTCCACCACGTCGACGGGGGCAGGCGCCGGCGTCAGAACTCTTTCGGAGGGCGGTGACGGCGTCGGGGCGGCAGGCACGACCACTCCCCCCGCGTACGCGGTCGCCCCGGGGGTGTCGGCGAGGGATGCCGACGTCGTGAGTGCCACCGCGCAGACGACCGCGATGCTTGCGGCCATTGCCACGCCACCACCCACCGCCAGTCGCGTCCGGCCCTCCACGAATGATCCTCCGGTTCCGCGCACGACGTGCGCTTCCCCCATCGTGGCAGACCGTGCCCGCCCGCCGCCCCCGCGGCGCATGAGACTCTTCTCATGCGCCGCGATGGCGCGAGGAGGGGACTCAGGCCAGTTCGCCGGCCTCCAGCAGGTCCGTCACGAGCGCGGCGATCGCCGAGCGCTCGGAGCGGGCGAGCGTGACGTGACCGAACAGATCGTGGCCCTTGAGCGTCTCGATCACCGAGGCGACTCCGTCGTGACGGCCGACGCGGAGGTTGTCCCGCTGCCCGACGTCGTGCGTCAGGACGATGCGCGAATTCTGACCCATGCGGCTGAGGACGGTGAGCAGGACGTTCCGCTCGAGAGACTGGGCCTCATCGACGATCACGAATGCGTCGTGCAGCGAGCGGCCGCGGATGTGAGTGAGGGGCATGACCTCGAGCAGACCGCGGGCGACGACCTCCTCGACGACGTTGCCGCTCACCACGGATCCGAGCGTGTCGAACACCGCCTGTCCCCACGGGTTCATCTTTTCGCCCTGATCTCCGGGCAGGTACCCGAGCTCCTGACCACCCACGGCGTACAGCGGTCGGAACACGATGACCTTGCGCTGCTGCTGACGTTCGAGAACCGACTCGAGTCCGGCGCACAGCGCGAGCGCGGACTTGCCCGTTCCGGCGCGACCACCGAGGGAGACGATGCCGACGTCCGGGTCCAGCAGGAGGTCGATCGCGATACGCTGCTCGGCCGAGCGTCCGTGCAGTCCGAAGACCTCGCGGTCGCCGCGGACGAGTCGGTACTGGCCGTCGCCGGTGACCCGGCCGAGCGCGGATCCCCGCTCGGAGTGGATGATGAGCCCGGTGTTCACCGGCAGCCCCCGCGCTTCGTCGCCCGTCGCGATCTCGGTTTCGTACAGGTCGCTGATGTCATCGCCCGAGACGTTGATCGTCGCGATGCCGGTCCACCCGGAGTCGACCGCCTGCTCGGCGAGATACTCCTCGGCGGTGATGCCGAGGGATGCCGCCTTGACGCGCATCGGCAGATCCTTCGAGACGACGGTGACCTCCTGGCCGTCTTGAGCGAGGTGCATCGCCACTGCGAGGATCCGGCTGTCATTGTCCCCGAGTCGCATTCCGGAAGGGAGGACGCCTGCCTCGGTGTTGTTCAGCTCGACCCGCAGGGTTCCGCCCTCGCCCACCTGCACCGGGAAGTCGAGCCGGCCGTGCTCCACGCGCAGTTCGTCGAGGTGGCGCAGCGCCTGACGGGCGAAATACCCGATCTCGGGATCGTGTCGCTTGCCCTCGAGCTCGGTGATCACCACGACGGGGATCACGACGTTGTGCTCGGCGAAGCGGAAGAATGCCCGCGGATCGCTCAGCAGGACGGAGGTGTCCAGGACATAGGTGCGCAGGTCCGTCTCCGGTTCCCCGACCCCGTCGATGTGCTGACGCTGCTGTGGTGCTCGTGTGGTCACAACCCACTCCCGACCCGGGTGTTCCACCCGGCAGTCTCGAGTCGACCAGGGCCACGAGTCGTGATCCTTCACGGCCGACTCGACCGGGCGCCTTGCCCGATGAGTTGACGCTACGACCGCCGTGTGACGTCAGCGTCACCGACACGCTGAGCGATGTTACGGGCGGGTGAATTCCGCGCGAACGCGCTCAGCTGCCGTAGCGCCGATCGCGGCTCGCGTAGTCGCGGATCGCCCGCAGGAAGTCCACTTCCCGGAGGTCCGGGCCGAGCGCCTCGACGAAGTAGAACTCGCTGTGTGCGGACTGCCACAGCAGGAAGTCGCTCAACCGCTGCTCCCCCGACGTGCGGATCACCAGGTCCGGGTCCGGCTGTCCTGTCGTGTACAGGTGCTCGCCGATCTGCTCCGGAGTCAGGCTCGCCGCGAGCTCTTCGAGCGAACCGCCCTCCCGATCGTGGGTGGCGATGATGCTGCGCACGGCATCGACGATCTCGCCGCGTCCGCCGTAGCCGACCGCGAGGTTGACGTGCAGACCTGTGTGGTCGCGGGTGCGCTCCTCGGCGTCGCGGAGAACGCGCGCGAGTTCGGGAGGCAGCAGGTGCGCGCGGCCCATGTGCCGGACGCGCCAATCGCGCTCGGTCGACAGCTCCACGGCGAGCTCCGCGATGATCTCGATGAGGTCCGCGAGCTCCCGCGATTCGCGCTTGACGAGATTGTCGTTCGAGAGCAGATACAGGGAGACGACCTTGACGCCCACGTCGTCGCACCACTCCAGGAACTCGCGCATCTTCGCCGCGCCGGCCCGATGACCGTGGGCAGCGGAGTCGTAGCCGAGCTGACGGGCCCAGCGGCGATTGCCGTCGATCATCATCGCGACGTGATGCGGCACCGCCGACGGCTCGATCTGACGGCGGAGCCGGTTGATGTACAGCCGGTAGAGGGGCCCTCTGCCTCCGCTCGACGCACTCACACGCCTACGCTACCCTCGCTCCCTCACTGCGCGTGCGCCCGTCGGCATACGCCGAAGCGTAGGCTCGATGCGTGGCTTCCCGCATGAGTTCCGACGCGCGAGCGGACGAGCCTGCAGACGAAGGCGTCGACCGGATCCAGCTTCCGCTCATGGAAGAGGCGGAGGACACCGCCCACGTCGACATCAAGCCGACGTGGCGCGGCTGGCTGCACGCCGGCACGTTCCCGATCGCGATCGCCGCGGGCATCGTCCTGATCGCGATCGCCCAGGGATCGGTCGCGAAATGGGCTGCGGCCGTGTTCATGGTGACCTCGATGCTGCTGTTCGGGGCCTCCGCGGTCTACCACCGCTTCACCTGGGGGCCGAAGACCAAAGCGGTGCTCAAGCGCATCGACCACGCCAACATCTTCCTGCTGATCGCGGGCACGTACACGCCGCTCGCGACGCTCGCCCTGCCGCCCGAGAAGGGGGTGCTGCTGCTGTCCCTGGTCTGGTCCGGGGCGTTGATCGGCATCCTGTTCCGCGTCTTCTGGATCGGCGCCCCCCGCTGGCTCTACGTGGCCCTCTATCTGGTGCTCGGATGGGCGGCGATCATGTACATCGTCGATCTCTTCCAGGCGAACGCCGCCATGATGATCCTCGTCATCATCGGCGGCCTGCTGTACACCCTGGGTGCGGTCGTCTACGCGATGAAGAAGCCGAACCCGTGGCCCGGGCATTTCGGCTTCCACGAGATCTTCCACGTGTGCACGGTGCTGGCCTTCCTCTGCCATTGGACCGCATGCGCGCTGATCGCCCTCCAGCCCCTCTCGCCGTCGCTCGGCGTCCCCGGCTGAGCAGTCAGGCGCGCGAAGGCGTGTCGCCCTCGGGCTCCTCGGTCGGCGGCTGGGCCGCCGCCTCGGCATCCGCCCGCTCCTGCGCATCCAGCTCCTCGTTGATGTCGGCGCGCACGCGGCCGCGACGGATGCGGCGCATCATGTCCCAGACGAGCGCGACGACGGCGAGCGAGAGCAGGGCGATCACCACGAAGCCGGCCGGTCCCGGTGTGACCAGGACGGGATCGACGGTCTCCTCGGGTGTGGGCGTCATCGTGCCCGTGAACACCGTCAGGGCGGCGTGTGCGATCACGCCGAACGCGTCGTGCATGGATGTCCTCGTTCCGCGCGCAAGCGCCTAGCCTGGAGATACCAGCCTAACTTCCACGCGGGCGGAGCCTCCGCCCCCGCCCCAGCACCCGGTAGGGACGAATCCGCGACGATGACGACCCCCACGACGACACAGGACATGCTCGACGAGCGCTACGGGCGCACGAGCACCCCGCGCAGAAGATGGACGATCGGGCTCATCATCGCGGCGGGCGTCGTCATCGCGGGTCTGTTCGCCTGGATGACGATCGCGAACGCCCTCGATGACGTCTCCGCGGACACGACCGGGTTCACCGTGGACGACGCGCGGTCGGTGACTCTCTCGTTCCAGGTGACCGCTCCCGTCGGTCGCGCGGTGGCGTGCGTCCTGGAAGCGCAGGACGAAGATCACGGCGTGGTCGGCTGGAAGGTCGTGGAATTGCCCGCATCTCAGACCCACGCACGGGCGTTCCGCGAGACGATCCCGACGACGGCAGAGGCGACGACAGGTTTGGTCAACGCGTGCTGGGTGACGTAGTCTGGCCGCAGCACAGTCGACAGACGCCCTGGCGGGAGCCGGGGCGTTTTGGCATCCGAGCAGTCGGGACTGTGGATGCTCACACCCTCGCCGCGACCGAAGGAGACCTCGTGTCCAATGATGCCCCGGTGACGTTCCTGACCCAGGACGCCTACGACCGCCTGGCGGCCGAACTCGAGCGCCTGTCCACGACGGGCCGCGAGGAGATCGCGAAGCGAATCGAAGCCGCGCGCGAAGAAGGCGACCTGAAGGAGAACGGCGGATATCACGCGGCCAAGGACGAGCAGGGCAAGCAGGAGGCCCGCATCCGCACGCTGCAGCACCTCCTCAAGAACGCGACGGTCAGCGAAGCGCCCGAGAGCACCGGCGTCGTCGAGCCCGGAACCGTCGTGACGGCGATCGTGGCGGGAGGCGAAGAGATCTTCCTCCTGGGCAATCGCGAGATCGCCGCGGACTCCGAACTGGACGTCTACAGCGAGGCCTCGCCCCTGGGCGCGGCGATCCTCGGGCTGAGCGAAGGCGAGAAGACCTCGTACACCGCCCCCAACGGTCGCGCGATCGCCGTGGAGATCGTGAAGGTCGAGACCTACTCGGGCCAGTGAACGCCCCGCGTCGCTGACGAGATCAGTCGGGCACGACCGTCGGCAGGAAGCCGGCGTCGCGCAGCGTCTGGATCACGTGCGCACGGTGCTCCTCTCCCCGGGTCTCCACGCTCAGCTGCAGGATCACTTCGCTGATCTGCAGGCCCTGGCCGTGCCGGGTGTGCATGACCTCGATCACGTTCGCCCCCGCGTGCGCGAGCAGTTCGGACACGCGCGCGAGCTGACCGGGCCGGTCCGGGAGCGGGATCCGCAACGTCATGTAGCGCCCCGAGGCCGCGAGACCGTGTGAAACGACGCGCTGCAGCAGCAACGGGTCGATGTTCCCCCCCGAGAGCACCGATACGGTGGGGCCGGTCGCGGTGATCTTGCCCGCGAGGATCGCCGCCACGCCGACGGCGCCGGCAGGTTCGACGACCTGCTTGGCGCGTTCGAGGAGCATCAGCAGCGCCCGTGCGATGTCGTCGTCGGTCACCGTGACGACCTCGTCGACGAGCTCGCTGATGATCGCGAACGGCACGTCACCCGGGCGGGCCACCGCGATGCCGTCGGCGATCGTCGGCAGCGTGTCCACCACAAGTGGTCTGCCCGCTGCGAGCGACGAGGGATAGGCGGCGGAGTTCTCCGCCTGGATGCCGATCACACGGACACGGCGACCCACGGCGGCGGCGCGCGCCTTCACCGCGGCGGCCACGCCCGCGATCAGACCGCCGCCGCCGATGCCGACCAGCACCGTGTCGAGGTCCGGCACCGCGTCGAACAGCTCGAGGCCGAGCGTCCCCTGGCCGATGATGATGTCGCGATGATCGAACGGGGGGATCAGCACCGCACCGGTGCGCTCGGCGAACTCGGCCGCGAGACGCAGCGGCGTCTCGACCGTCGCGCCCTCCAGGATCACCTCTGCGCCGTACCCGCGCGTGGCCAGGAGCTTGGGGACGGGGACCCCGAGCGGCATGAAGATCGTGGCCGAGATGCCGAGCGCCTGCGCAGCCAGCGCCACTCCCTGGGCGTGATTGCCCGCGGAAGCGGCGACCACACCCCGCGCGCGCTCTTCCGGCGTCAGCCGGGACAGCCGGTAGGTGGCACCCCGGATCTTGAAGGATCCCGTGCGCTGGAGGTTCTCGAGTTTGAGGTGCACGGGGACGCCGAGGAGTTCGCTCAGGTGCTGGGACTCATCCAGCGGCGTCCGCGTGATGACGCCCTGCAGCGATGCGGCGGCGTCCTCGAACTCCGCCAGAGTGGGAATGCTCACGAACGGACCCTCCTGGGGCGCGGCACGGTCGTCCAGATCAGGTCGACGGATGAAGGCGGCGCGCCGGACTGCCAGGCCTTGTCGCCGATGTAGACCGCCACGACGTTCACGAATGCCGCCAGCGGGACGGCGAAGAGGGCACCGGGGATGCCGGCGATCATCGCACCGCCCGCGACGACGAGCACGACGGCGAGCGGATGAACCTTCACCGCGGACCCCATCAGAAGCGGCTGGAGGACGTGGCCCTCGATCTGCTGGACGCCGAGGACGACGACGAGCATCCACAGCGCGATCCAGGGGCCGTTGTAGACGAGGGCGAGGAAGACCGCGACCGTTCCGGTCACGACGGCCCCGACGATCGGGATGAACGCGCCGAGGAAGACCAGGACGGCAACCGGGATCGCGAGCGGCACACCGAGGAGGAACGCGCCCAGGCCGATGCCGACCGCGTCGATCGTCGCGACCATGAGCTGGGTGCGCGCGTAGTTCACGACCATGACCCAGCCGGCCCTTGCCGAGCCGTCGACGGCCGGCCGCGCCGCCTTCGGGAAGAGCCGCGTCGTCCACCGCCAGATCCCGCCGCCGTCGGCGAGGAGGCACAGCAGGATGAAGAGGGCGAGGAGGGCACCGACGCCGACGTGCCCGAGGGTCGTGCCGATCGCGAGCGCTCCGGACAGCAGCAGCTGCGCCTGCTCCTGGAGGAGCGTCAGCCCCTGGGAGAGGAGGTCGTCGATCTGTCCGGTCGTCAGGTGCAGCGGGCCGTCGATCAGATACTGACGGAACTGCTCGACGGCAGCGATCGTCCGCGTCTGCACCGAGGCCCACTGCCGCGAGACCTGCCACACGACGAGCCAGATGAGCCCCGCCACGATCGCGATCGTCCCGACAACCGAGATCGTGATCGCCAGCCACCGCGGCACGCGGTGACGCAGCATCCAGCTGAACGCAGGCCACAGCAGCGCCGTGATGAGGATCGCCACGAGCAGCGGGATGACGAGCAGCTTCAACTGGATGACGATCCAGATGCCCACGCCGATCGCCGCGGCGACGACGAGCAACCGCCACGAGTAGGCGGTGGCGAGCTTGAGCCCTCGGGGGACGGCACCGGACACATCGGTGGACACCACGCGACCGCGGTCACGGAGGGCGTCGAGGAACGAGCCTTTCGGCCGGCCCTCGGGTGTGCTCATCCGGCCATTCTACGGGCGGGCGATGTCGCGGTCCGCCGATAGGCTCACGCCGTGAAAGACACCCTGAGCATTCCCGAGGCACGGCGCGTCACGCTGGCCGCCCAGGGATTCGGGCAACCGCGTCCGAGCGCTCCCGGCACCCGGCAGCTCAACCTCGCGATGGCCCGGATGGGGACGCTGCAGATCGACTCCGTCAACGTCTTCGCGCGCTCGCACTACGTGCCGCTGTTCTCGCGGCTCGGCGCGTACGACACGGCGACCCTGGATCGCCTGCTGTTCTCCCGCCGTCCGGCGTACGTCGAATCCTGGGCGCACGTGGCGGCATTCATCCCCGCGGCCGACTGGAGCCTGTTCCAGTTCCGACGCGACGACCTTCGCGCTCAATACGCCAAACCGGGGAGTTGGTTCGACGGCCACCGCGACATCGCCGCATGGGTGCTCGCAGAGCTCGCCCGGCGCGGGCCGCTGCGTCCGGCCGAGATCGACCACGATGCGAAGCGGGCCCGGCGCGGGCCGTGGTGGGACTGGGACGTCGTCAAGAACGCGCTCGAGCACCTGTTCCTCTTCGGCGAGGTGGCGATCGCCGGCCGACGCGGTTTCGAGCGACGCTACGCTCTCGCCGAGCAGGTCCTGCCCGCCGACGTGCTCGACCGGCCGGTTCCCCGAGCGGAGGCGATCCGCGAACTCGTCCGCCGGGCCGCCCGGGCGTCGGGCGTCGCGACGGCGTCCGATATTGCGGACTACTGGCGGATCAAGGATCGCGCCGCAGTTCTCTCATCGCTGCACGACCTCGTCGATGCGGGCGAGCTGCGCCCGGTCACCGTGGCCGGCTGGAGCGTCGCGGGACGCCCCGCACAGGCCTGGCTGCACCGCGACGCCACTCTCCCGCGCCGGATCGACACGGCAGCGATCCTCACGCCGTTCGACCCGGTGGTGTGGTTCCGAGACCGCGCCGCGCGCCTCTTCGACTTCGACTACCGGATCGAGATCTACACGCCCGCTCCCAAACGCCGGTTCGGCTACTACAGCCTGCCCGTGCTCATCGGCGACGACATCGTCGGCCGCGTGGACCTCAAGGCCGACCGCGCGTCCTCGACGCTCCTCGTGCAGTCCGCCTGGTGGGAACACGGCGTGGGTGCGGATGCCGCCGCACGGCTTGCGGACGAGATCCGGCTCGCCGCCTCCTGGCAGGGGCTGTCCTCGCTCTCGGTGTCGCACTGGGGCGACGCGACGGACGACCTGGCGGACACGCTCCCTGAGGCGAGAAGGCACGACCTCACGCGGCGGTGAGGCTCACTCCGCGGGGATGCCGACCACCTCGAGTCCGAGCCAGGACGCGAGTTCGCGGATCTCGGCCCGCACCGCATCGTGCACTTCGGCGGTGAACGGCTCGTCCTCGTGGACGGCGTGCACGCGGAGGAGTCCCGCCTTGCGGTCGGCGGCCGCGTCGAGCTTCCCGACGAGGCGGTCGGCGTACAGGATCGGGAGCGCGAAGTAGCCCCACCGCCGCCGCCCCGCAGGCTTGTACATCTCCACGATGTACTCGAAGTCGAAGATCTCCTGGGCGCGCGTGCGGTCGAACACGAGACGGTCGAACGGCGAGAGCAGGGCCGTGCGCGGGGTGAACGACTCCGCAGCCCGCAGGACCACGGGATCGACCCGCCACACGCCGCGGACGCCCTCGACGCGCGCGGGCTCGCCGATCTCACCCACGTCGATCGGCTCGACGGGCTGCTTCACCGACTTCACCCGCGCGATCCCGAGGGAGCCGAGCCGACGCTCGGCACGTCCCCGCGCGGCGTCCTCGTCGCCGAGCTCCGGAGAGGAGAGCGCGTACACCCGCTCGGCGACGTCCCAGACGCGCTCCTTGCCCTCTCGTCCCGCGATCGCCACGTCGCCGCGGAGGACGAGGAACTCGAGCATCTGGGTGACATTGCGCTCGTTCGTCCATCCGGACGACTTCCAGGACACCTGACTCGTGTCGGGGATCTCGCCGGTGCGGAGTGGACCCGACGCCCGCAGCTGAGCGATCACGTCGTCCGCGAAGCGCGCATTCGCCTCCATCCAGTCCCGCTGATCGCGGTACACCGGCCACGCCCGCATGACCGGCAGGTACAGCGCAAGGTCGGTCATCGGGCGGTAGAAGCCCGCCCATTCGAAGATCGCCCGGTCGACCTCGACGGCGCGGGTGAGATCGGCGGGGCGGTAGGGCCAGCCGATCCTGCTCCACAGGATGTGGTCGGCGCTGGGTGCGATCGCCGCGGTCGGATCGATGTTGACCACGGAGAGAGCGTCGACGGTCTCGACGATGCCGCCGGGGCGTTCGGCTGTCAGCGCCTGCGCAGTCACGGCGATCCGGCGCGCCTGCTTTCTCGTCAACTCGTGCACGGAGTCCTCAGAACTGCCCGCCCATGGTGTGGAGCCGCTCGATGCGCTCCGCGAGCGGCGGGTGGGTGGCGAACATCCGCGCCAGTGCATTCGGCTTGAGGGGGTCGGCGATCCACAAGTGCGCCATGGACGTGTTCGCCTTGCGCAACGGCGCGCCGAACTCCGCGAGCTTGCCGAGCGCCGAGGCGAGTCCGTCCGGGTCGCGTGTGGTCATCGCACTCGTCGCGTCCGCGAGGTACTCGCGCTGGCGGGAGATCGCCGCCTGCACGGCTCCCGCGAGGAGAGGGGCGACGATCGCGGCGACCACGCCGAACAGCACGAAGAGGAGCTGCGCCTGGGCGTTCCCGCCGCGGCGCCCGCCGCCGAAGAACGCGAAGCGCAGGAATATGTCGGCGAGGATGCCGACGGCGACGACGAGACCGAAGACGATGAGCGAAACCCGGATGTCGTAGTTGCGGATATGACCGAGCTCGTGCCCGAGGACGCCCTCGAGTTCACGATCCGACATGAGCTCGAACAGCCCCGTCGTGACCGTGATCGACGCTTCCTCGGGCTTCCGACCGGTGGCGAAGGCGTTGGGCGCGGGGTCCTCCACGACGTACAGACGCGGCATCGGAGTCCCGGTCGCGATGCACAGGTTCTCCACCAGCCGGTAGTAGCGAGGTGCGTCCGTCTGCGAGACCGGCGTCGCGCCGGCCATCGCGATCGCTTCGCGGTCGGCGAAGAAGTACTGGAACGTCGCGTAACCGGCGGCGAAGACCAGGATGAACGCGGTGATCCACCAGTTGTTGCCCGCGAGCCATCCCGCGAGCACTCCGACAGCACCGAGCAGCAGGATGAACGCGCCCAGGATGAACCAGGTGTTGCGCTAGTTGCGCGCGATGGCGCTGTACATGCGAAGACGTCAGATCAGAACTGGACCCTGGGCGGCTCGCTGATGGCCGCGCCATCCACGACCTCGAAGAACTCGCGCTCGGTGAAGCCGAGGTTGCGGGCGAAGAGGTTGTTCGGGAACACCTTGATCTTGGTGTTCAGCTCGCGCACGCCCCCGTTGTAGAAGCGGCGCGACGCCTGGATCTTGTCCTCGGTGTCGACGATCGACTGCTGCAGCTGGAGGAAGTTCTGACTCGCCTGCAGCTGCGGATATGCCTCGGCGACGGCGAACAGAGACTTCAGCGCCTGCTGCATGTGGCCCTCGGCGACTCCGGCTTCGGCGGGCCCGCCGGCGGTCAGCGTCTCGGCTCTGGCCCGCGTCACGTTCTCGAAGACCGCCTTCTCATGCGCCGCATAGCCCTTCACCGCCTCGATGAGGTTCGGCAGAAGGTCGGCACGGCGTTTGAGCTGCACCGTGATGTCGCTCCACGCCTCGTCGACGCGCACGTTCAGTGCGACGAGCGAGTTGTACGTCGCCCACAGGTAGATGCCGGCGATGACGAGAAGCGCCACGACGATCAGTACCGGGATCAGCCATTCCCACATGCCGGTGACTCCGTTCAAGGTTTGACTCATCCTAACCACCGGCGGACTCCCGGATGAGGGCCGTCCGCCCGCTCACAGGGCTTACTCACCGAGGATGCGGTCCAGATGCCGATTGGCGAACATCCGCGCGGGGTCGAGACGGTCCCGCAGGGCGACGAAGTCGCCGAACCGGGGGTAGCGGTCGCGCAGGGCCGCGGCATCCAGAGTGTGCATCTTGCCCCAGTGGGGGCGACCTCCGAAGCCCAGCATGATCTGCTCGACGGCGTGGAAGTACTCCGTCGGATCCTCGCGCCAGTACCGGTGCACCGCGATGTATGCGGACGCGCGCCCGGAGGCGGTGGACAGCCAGAGGTCGTCGGCAGCCGCGAAGCGCACCTCCACCGGGAACGAGATACGCCAGCCGCGGTCCGCCACGAGCGCACGGAGGGCGTCGAAGGCGGCGCGCACGTTCTCCGCGGGCAGCGCGTACTCCATCTCGCGGAAGCGCACCGACCGCTCGGTCGCGAACACGCGGTGCGAGAGATCCGTGAATTCGCGGTCGCCCCACAGCCGCACCGACGCGCGGTTGATCGCCGGAATCGTGGCGGGCACCGTCCGGGCGACGCTGCACGCGATCTGGTGCAGTCCGTTGCCGATCACGACGTCGTCGACCCACTTGCCGATCCGCGGCAGCGGCCGGCGCACCGCGCTCTCGGGCAGCCGGGTGTTCGTCTTCGTCATGGCCCGGTCGGTGTGCGCGAACCAGTAGAACTCGAAGTGGTCTGCGGCGGCAACACGGTCCTCGAGACCGTCCAGCACCTCGTCCAGGGCTTCCGGCGCTTCCACCGCGTGAAGGAGGAAGGCCGGAACGCACTGCAGCGTCACCTCGACGAGGATGCCGAGCGCGCCGAGACCGAGAGCGACGGCGGGCAGCAGATCGGCGTCGTGCTCGTCGTCGACGCGCAGGAGCTCCCCGTCGGCGGTGACGAGCGTGACACCGACGACCTGCGTCGCGATGCCGCCGAATCGCGCGCCGGTGCCGTGGGTTCCGGTGGAGAGCGCTCCGGCGATCGACTGGCGGTCGATGTCGCCGAGGTTGGGCATCGCGAGGCCGTACGGGGCGAGGAGTCTCGGGATCTGATGCAGGCGCGTGCCGGCGCGCAGCGTCACCCGTCCGGTTCGCCGGTCGGCTCCGACGAGACCGGTGAGGTCGCTGAGATCCAGCAGGACGCCCGGGGCGACGGCGATGCCGGTGAAGCTGTGGCCCGCGCCGATCGCCTTCACACGCATCCCGCGCGCCGCTGCCGCGCGCACGGAGCGCTGCACCGCGGCCGTGGAGGCAGGGAACTCGACCAGCTGCGGGCGGACGCTCGCCGAGCGGCCCCAGTTCTGCCAGCGGTCGCCCGGGCGCGTCACAGGAACGCCTTCCCTTCGCCGCGATAGGTCGGCGCCGTCCCCGCCGGCGCCCCGGCGCCGACGAGGTGGTACGCGTCGACACGCTCGGCGAGCTCGCCGCTCTTCGCGTGGCGGAACCACACCCGGTCCCCGAGCGCGAGGCCGGCTGCCGCACGACCCTGCAGCGGCGTCTGCACCTCACCGGCTCCCTCCCGCGCGAGAGTCCGCAGCCCGTGCGGCCACACCGGCTGCGGCTGACGCGACGCGACCGGGGGTCCGGACGCGATCCACCCGCCGCCGAGGACGGTGACGATGTCGGGAGCGGGCCGGCGCACGACGTCGAGGGCGAACGCAGCCGCGGGTGCCGGGTCGAAGGCCTGGTACCCGTCGAAGAGGTGCCCGGCGAGCAGACCGCTCCCCGCCGTGAGCTCGGTCACGGACTGGTCGGCGGCCGTCAGCTCGAGGGAGCCGGTGCCGCCGCCGTTGACGAACTCCAACGGCGCGATCGCGCGGACGGCGTCGACGATCGCCGCGCGACGGTCTCGCAGCTCCTGCGCGGAGCGGCGCTGCATCCACCGGATGACGGGATCGCCCGCCCCCGTCGCGTCGCCCTGACCGGCGATCTGCGCTTCGTACATCATGAGCCCGACCACGCGCACGCCGGGTCGCCGGGCGATCGCCCGGGCCAGAGCCGCGACCTCTGCCGCCTCGTGCACGGGGGAACGGCGCACACCGACGTGTCCGAGCCCGGGAGCCCGCCAGGACGCGTCGGCGTCGATCGCGACACGGATCTCGGGTCGCCCGGTCGGCGGGGCGACCGCATCCAACGCGTCCAGCTGAGCGAGGTCATCGACCATGACCGTGATCCGCGACGCCGCCCGTTCGTCGGAGGCCAGCACCCGCAGCGCCGCGCGGTCCACGCTCGGGTAGCCCAGGACGATGTCGCCATGGGTCTCGGCGAGCCAGAGCGCCTCCGGCAGCGTGAAGGCGAGGATGCCGCGATATCCGGGAAGGCGGAGCACGGCATCCAGGACCTCGCGCACGCGCACCGACTTGCTCGCGACGCGGATCGGAACTCCGGCGGCGCGGACGAGCATGTCCAGCGCGTTGTAGCGCAGCGCGTCCAGATGAAGCGCCGCCGCCGGAGCGGGCACGCCGGCAACGGCATCCGTCATCGCACCCCAGTACGAGTCCGGATCGGCCCATGGCGTGCGCTGCGGTGCATCGCTCGCGGCGAGCAGATCGATCGTCATGGCATCACGCTCGAAGGCGTCGGGGCACACATGGGCACCAGCCTACGACGGGAGCCCGGACCGTACCCCCGGTCAGGTTCGAACTGACACTTGGGCGATTTTAAGTCGCCTGCCTCTGCCGATTGGGCTACGGGGGCGCACGCCGAAGCGGGCGCTACCACGGTACCGCTCAGCTGCCGGCGGCGACCTTCTCGGCCGGCGCGGCCTTCGGAGCCTTCGCCGGTGCCGCCTCGGCGGGCTGCGGCGGACGCGGGCGCGCGGCGAACTCCTCGAAGACATACCGAGGGTCCTGCACAGCCTGCAGGTTCACGAGGTCGCGACCGAGCCAGAAGTTGTTCCACCAGCCCCACACGACGCGGAACTTGCGCTCCCACGAGGGCATCGCGAGACCGTGGTATCCGCGGTGCGCGACCCAGGCGACGAAGCCCTTCAGAGCGATCTTGCCGGACTGGAAGACGCCGTTGTAGAGGCCGAGCCCGGCCACCGCGCCGAGATTCTTGTGGAAGTAGTCGCGCGGCTCCTCGCCGCGCAGGACAGCCACCAGGTTCTTCGCAAGGAGCTTCGCCTGACGCACGGCGTGCTGGGCGTTCGGGACGCAGTACCCGCCGACGCCGCCACCACTCAGGTCGGGGACCGCCGAGACGTCACCTGCAGCCCACGCGCCCTCGACGATCTCGTCTTCGGTGCCGACGCGGAGGTCGGCGCGCGTGCGGATGCGGCCGCGCTCTTCGACCGGCAGGTCGCCGCCTCGGACGACGGTCGGGTTGGCCATCACACCGGCAGTCCAGATGATCAGGTCGCTCGGGATCACCTCACCGGTGGACAGTTCGATGTTGCCGTCGACCGCGCCCGTCACCTGGGTGTCCAGGTGCACCGAAGCGCCCCGCTTGGCGAGGTCCTTCAGCACCCACTCGCTCGTCTTGAGCGAGACCTCGGGCATGATGCGCCCCATCGCCTCGATCAGGTGGAAGTGCGTGTCGTCGAAGGTCACTTCGGGGTACTTGCCCACCAGCGCCGACGCGAAGTCGCGGAGCTCGGCGAACACCTCGATCCCGGCGAAGCCGCCGCCGATGACGACGACGGTGAGCAGGCGATCCCGCTCGGGGCCGGGAGGCAGCACGGAGGCCTTGTCGAAATTGGACATCAGGCGGTCGCGGATCGCGACGGCCTCCTCGATCGTCTTCAGACCGATCGCGTTGTCGGCGATGCCCGGGATCGGGAAGGTGCGCGAGACGGCACCGGCGGTCACGACGATCTGGTCGTACTCGAGCTCGTACGGCTCACCGACGATCGGGGTGATCGTGGCGACCTTGCCGGCGTGCGAGATGCCGGTGACCTTCGCCGCGACGATCTTCGTCTTCTTCAGGTGACGACGCAGCGCCACGACCGAGTGGCGGGCCTCGATCGAGCCCGCCGCGACCTCGGGGAGGAACGGCTGGTACGTCATGTAGGGAAGCGGGTCGACGATCGTGACCTCTGCCTCACCCTTGCGCAGCTGCTTCTCGAGCTTCCACGCGGTGTAGAACCCCGCGTAGCCGCCGCCGACGATCAGGATCCTGGGCACGCGGTTCTTCGCGGACGCAATGTTGCTCACGGTGGGGAGTACTCCTGGGGTGTCAGCGGCTCGGCGTCCGGGACGCCAATCGGATTCGTCGGACAGCTGCGATGACGCCGAGCGCCACCAGTATAGCGGCCGCCGAACCGGCCATCAGCGGAAGCGTCCCGTACAGCAGCGTCTCGGACGACGGCAGCAGCGGCGAGGCGGGACGGGATGCCGCGTCCGCGGGCGGCAGCGCGGGGATCTGCACCGGATCCGCGGTGGGGATCGGCGCGGGCCCGGTGTCCGCGCGGCGATACAGCCGGATCCAGTCCTTCAGGCTCCCCATCGGATTCTCGGACACCAGCGGCACGCTGGCCGCCACGGCGGCGGCGGCGTCCACGAGCCCGTATCCGTACAGCGGATCGGGGACGTCGGTGGCGGCCGCGGCGGGGTCGGCGGTGCGGATGATCCGGTTGATCACGTTGGCGGCGTCCAGCTCGGGGTGCGCGGCGCGCACGAGGGCGGCGATGCCGGCGACGATCGGGGCTGCGCCGCTCGTGCCGTTCCAGAGCACGAGGCGGCCATCGGCCGAGACTCCGAGCAGGTTCTCGCTGGGGGCCGACACGCCGATCGTGATGCCCTGGGTCGAGGCCTCGAGGCTCGCCCGACCCTGCGGGTCGACGCCGCCGACGGTCAGCACACCCGGAATCGTGGCCGGGGCCCCGACGCGCGACGTCCCGCTCCCCCGGTTCCCGGCTGCGACGACGACGACGACGTCGTTGTCGTACGCGTAGAGGAACGCGTCGTCCCAGCTCCGGTCCCAATCCGGGGTGTTCGTGGTCAGCGAGAGGTTGATGATGTCGGCGCCGTTGTCGACCGACCAGCGGATCGCCTCGGCGATCTGCTGCGTGAACGGCACGGTCGCGGAGGACCCGAAGCCCACCGACACGGACAGGATCTCCGAGGCCGGGGCCACGCCGATCATGCCCGTGTTCGCCCCGGTCCCCCGCGACGCGGCGAGCGAGGCCACCCAGCTGCCGTGGTTCGCGTCCACGGCACCCACGGGCGTCCGTCCGTCCGGCGACCCGATCCCCGACACGTCGGTGCCGGCGACGACCGCCCCCTCGAACTCGACAGGACCGCGCCCGACACCGGTGTCGATGATCGCGATGCGCACCCCTTCACCGCGGGTCGTCGTCCAGGCCTGCGTGACCCCGTACTCGTCGAGCCAGTACTCCGCCGCGCGCACCGGGTCCGACGACGCCGGGGACGGGGTCGCCGTGGACCCCGCCAGCAGCACGGTCGCGGCGGCGACGAGCGCGGCGAGCCCCGCCCGGATCCTCATCCGGCCGCTCCCGGCTGCGCGCACACGCAGCGCTCGGGCGACCACGTCGACAGCGCGAGGGCGCGGTCCCCGATCGGGTTGACGCCCGGACCCGCGGCCAGCGCGTGTGCGGCCAGGGCATGCAGGCACTTCACGCGTGTCGGCATCCCTCCCGCCGAGATTCCGTCGATCTCCTCGACGACGCCGAACTGCACGCGGTCGGCGAGATAGGCCTCGTGCGCACGTCGGTAGGCCGCGGCCACCTCGGGGTCGTCCAGCTCGTCGCCGAGCGTGCGCATCACCTGCGTCGCCTCCAGCTGCGACATCGCGGAGGTCGCGCCCGGGTGGGTCAGGTAGTAGAACGTCGGGAAAGGCGTCCCGTCGTCCAGCCGGGGGGCGGTCACCGCCACCGTCGGGTTGCCGCACACGCACCGGGCCGCGATCCCCACGACACCGCGAGCGGGCCGCCCCAGCTGCTCCCGCAGCACGGCGAGGTCGGCATCGCTCACGGGGGCATACGGCGGAGTGCTCACCGCGCCAGGGTACCTTCCGGCCCTGAATGGAGCCCTCAGGGCGCGGGACTCTCGGTGGACGCGGGGTCTGGCACACCGATCGCCGGGGCCTTCACCGTCTGCGCGAGCCCGGCCTGCACGACCGAACGGACGAACTGGGACATCCAGTCGGTGCGGGTGCGCTCCACCTCGTCGCTCACGGGCGCCTGTTCCTGCGGCACGAGCGCTGCGGGCAGGTCGTCGTCCACGAGGTAGACGACCTCGCCGGGCTTGACGTAGTACAGCCGCTCGCGTGCCTGGGTCGTGATGTACGCGGGATCTGTGAAGCGTTCCCGCTGCGCCTCGAGGTCGGCGACATCCTCGCGGCTCACTTCGACCGCTGCCTGCAGCGCCGCGATCTGCTGGCGCTGATCGACGTAGGTGCCGATCGTCGGCACGAGCACGAACGCGGCGAGGACGACCAGTCCCATCATGATCACCATGAAGCCGGACAGACGGATTCCGCCCAGCCAGCCCCGGACGTCGACGGGTCCGCGCGCCGGCCGACGGATCGGCCGGGCACGCGAAGGGGGAGCCGTCGTGTTCGGCACGGCTCCCCCTCACGTGGACCTCATTCGGCCCGGATGTCTGCTCTACGCGCGGTACCTCGGGAACGCTCCGCGACCGGCGAATTCCGCCGCGTCGCCGAGTTCTTCCTCGATGCGCAGAAGCTGATTGTATTTCGCGACACGTTCGCTGCGAGCAGGCGCACCGGTCTTGATCTGACCCGCGTTCACGGCGACGGCGAGGTCGGCGATCGTCGTGTCCTCCGTCTCACCGGAGCGGTGCGACAGCATCGAGCGGTAGCCGTTCTGGGTCGCGAGCGAGATCGCGTCGAGGGTCTCGGACAGCGTGCCGATCTGGTTCACCTTCACCAGCAGCGCGTTCGCGACGCCGAGGTCGATGCCGCGCTGAAGTCGGACCGGGTTCGTGACGAAGAGGTCGTCGCCGACGAGCTGCACCTTGGTGCCGATCTTGTCGGTGAGCGCCTTCCACGCGTCCCAGTCGTCTTCGGCGAGCGCGTCCTCGATCGTGACGATCGGGTAGTTCGCGACGAGGTCGGCGAAGTAGTCGGTGAGCTGCTCGGCCGACCAGGTCTTGCCCTCGACGGTGTAGACGCTGTCCTTGAAGAACTCGGTCGCCGCGACGTCCAGGCCGACGGCGATGTCGGTTCCGGGCGCGAACCCGGCCTTCTCGATCGCCTTGATGAGGAAGTCCAGGCCCTCGCGGTTGCTGGGCAGGTCGGGGGCGAAGCCGCCCTCGTCGCCGAGCGCCGTGTTGAAGCCCGCGGCCTTCAGCTCGCCCTTGAGGACGTGGTAGATCTCGGTGCCCCACCGCAGCGACTCGGCGTACGTGTCCGCACCGATCGGCGCGAGGAAGTACTCCTGGAAGTCGATGCCGTTGTCGGCGTGCTCGCCGCCATTGATGACGTTGAACAGCGGTACGGGCAGCACGTGCGCGTTCGGTCCGCCGAGGTAGCGGAACAGCGGGAGGTCCGCGCTGTCGGCAGCGGCCTTCGCGACGGCGAGGCTCACGCCGAGGATCGCGTTCGCGCCGACGCGCTTCTTGTTCTCGGTGCCGTCGACCTCGTTCAGGATCTCGTCGACGATGCGCTGCTCGCTGGCCTCGACGCCTTCGATCGCCGGACCCAGCTCGTCGACCACGGCGGCGACGGCCTTGAGCACGCCCTTGCCGCTGTAGCGCGTCTTGTCGCCGTCGCGCAGCTCGTACGCCTCGAAGGCGCCCGTCGATGCGCCGGAGGGGACCGCCGCGCGCTGGACGATGCCGTCGTCGAGCAGAACCTCCACTTCGACGGTCGGGTTTCCGCGCGAATCCAAGATCTCGCGCGCGTTGACAGCCTCGATTAGTGCCACAGAGGACTCCTTGAGTGGTGGAGGGTGGATCGGGAGCGTCGTCGGTCCGCCGTCAGTCTAGCGACGCGGCATCCGTCACGTGATCCGTCACGAGCGCGATCGCCACGCCGTCCCAGCCCTTGCGGTCGAGCGTCTGCAGCGCGGTGGCATCGAAGCGCGCATCGCGCCGGAGCATCTCCAGACCTCGCTGCGTGCCGATCACCTGGGCCGACGTCGTCGCGGGGTTGGCCACTTCTCCCCCGCGTCCGATGTTGTCCAGGACGACGACCGTTCCCGGGCGCCCGAGGCGTGCCGCCCAGTCGAGGTAGATCGTGTTCGATTCCTTGTCCGCGTCGATGAAGACGAGATCGAACGGCTCGGCGCCCACGAGGGAGGGCAGCACGTCCGCGGCGCGGCCGATCCGGATCTCGACACGGTCGGAGACACCCGCCCTCTCGAGGTTCGTCCGGGCGACGACGGCGTTGCGCTCTTCGGCCTCGACCGTGACGACCCGGCCGTCCGCGCCGACCGCGCGGGCCATCCAGATCGTCGAGTACGCGCCGAGCGTGCCGATCTCGAGCACCCGCCGTGCACCCGAGATGCGCACGAGCAGATTCAGGAGTTTCCCGGACACCGGAGCCACCTCGATCGCCGGCAGTCCCGCCTCCTGCTGCGAGTGGACCGCGTCATCCAGCACGGGGTCGTGGCCGACGAGCGTGTCGGTCAGATAAGCGTCCACGCGACGCCAGGACTCGGGTGTGGGGTCGGCCATGCGGCCAGCCAACCCGCCCGCCGTGCCCCCGTCAACCCCGCACCTCCCCCAGCACGATGGCGGCACCAACCTGCGATGGCCACACAGGTTTCGTGGGGCCATCGCAGGGAAGTGCAGCCGACACGAAGAGAGCGGCGGACGGGGGGTCAGCCGAGGGGCTTGACCTCGAGATCTGACGCGTCGGTGCCGACCAGAGCGAAGGCGGTGTACCCGTCGTTCGCGGCGCGCTCGAGCAGGGCCTTGAGGTTCTTCGTGCGCTGCTCGAGCCGCACGCGGGAGCCCTCGGCCACGAGGCGGGACTTGAGCGCCAGCAGCGCGCCGAGATCGGCATCCCGATCATGCACGAGGACGACCGCGGGGGCGGCCGAAGCGGTCTGCTCGCCGACGAGGTCCACGATCCGCTCGAATCCGATCGAGAACCCGACCGCCGGGACGTCCTGCCCGAGGAAACGCCCGATCATGCCGTCGTACCGGCCTCCGCCGCCGAGCGAGTAGTCCACCGAGGGGTGGGCGAGCTCCATGATCGTGCCGGTGTAGTACCCCATGCCGCGCACGAGGAACGGGTCGAAGACGAGCGGCACGTCCCGCTCGGCGCGCGAGGCGGCGACCGCATCGCCGATGGCGGCGAGATCGTCGACCGGCTGATCGGGGATGCCGTCCGGCAGCGCGCGGCGGATGTGCGCGGATCCGAACGGGATGTGCTCGCGCGTCTGCGGACGCTCCAGGAACGCCCCCAGCGCACGGACGGCCGCAGGATCCGCGCCGCGGCCGGTGAGCTCGGCGATCACGCCGGCGGGTCCGACCTTGTCGAGCTTGTCGATCGTGATGAGCACCCCCGGACGCTCATCGGGCGCGAAGCCGAAGCCTTCGAGCATCGCATCGAGGATCCGCCGATCGTTGATCCGGATGCTGCCGCCGGTGAGCCCGAGCGCGTCCAGCGTGTCCAGCGTCGCGACGGCGAGCTCCGCTTCGGCACGCCCCGAGGCGTCGCCGATGATGTCGATGTCGCACTGGACGAACTGCCGGTACCGCCCCTTCTGCGGACGCTCGGCGCGCCACACGGGCGCGATCTGGATCGACCGGAAGACCGAGGGCAGCTGACCCCGGTTCGTGGCGTAGAAGCGGGCGAGCGGAACGGTGAGGTCGTAGCGCAGGCCGAGATCGGTGAGCGCGGACGGGTCCTCGGCTGCCGCGCGGATCGCCTCGGCATCCAGCCCGCGCTTGAGCACGTTGTACGCGAGCTTCTCGTTGTCGCCGCCGATGCCGGCGTGCAGACGCGCGTACTCCTCCATGACCGGCGTCTCGATCTCATCGAATCCGTGCGCGCGGTAGCGCTCGCGGATGACGGCGAGCACGCGCTCGCGCCGGGCCTTGTCTGCGGGAAGGAAGTCGCGCATGCCGCGCGGCGGGGTCACTGATGCCACCGGACTAGTCTCTCAGCCCGGCCTCCGCCTCCCGAATCCCCGCCGAGAGCCCACGAAGACGTTCCCGGAGCGCCCGCTCGGCATCCCACCCGTTCTCGCGGGCGAGCGCGACGAGCCCGAGGAGCGCCTCCCCGAGCTCCGCCTCCGACGACGGCGCGTCGACCGGGGCGGCACCGAGCCCGAGGGGCGCCCCCTTGCCGAGCATCTTCTGCGCGAGGGCGAGCGAGGGCATGCGCTCGGAGACCCCGTCCAGCACGCTCGTGCGCGTGCTCTTCTCCGCCGCCTTCGCCGCGTTCCACAGCACGAGCACCTGCTCGGGGGTCTCCGCGACCTCCCCGGCGAAGACATGCGGATGCCGCCGCACCATCTTCTCGGTCAGGCCACGGGCGACGTCGTCGATGTCGAACGGCTCGACAGGATCGCGGGAGGCGATCTCGGCGTGGAACAGCACCTGCCACAGCAGATCGCCGAGTTCTTCGCGCAGGTCCGCGCGCGACCCCTCCTCGACCGCGTCGACCAGCTCCGCGCTCTCCTCCACCAGATACGGCACGAGGTCGCGGTGCGTGATCTGCCGGGTCCACACGCAGCGGTCCCGCACGAGACGCATCGTCTCGGCCGCCTGACGGAGCGGGTCCTGCTGAGGCTGCGTGTCGGTCATGCCAGCTGCCCTCCGTCCGCGCCCGTCGCCATCGCCGGTGCCGGCTCCGCCGATCCGCGCCGGCGGTGGTGGCGAGCGCGCTGGGCGACGAGGATCCCGGCGGCGATGAGCGAGATCGCCGAGCCGCCGAGCACACCGAGGGTCGCCTCGTCGCGCAGCAGCGGATCGGAGGCGAACGCGAGCTCCGAGAGCAGGAGCGACACCGTGAAGCCGATGCCCCCGAGCGCCCCCGCCGCCACGAGGTCGGCGAAGGAGAGGTGCGGCGTCGCGCCGCGGTTGCCGATGCGCAACGAGATCCATCCGAAGACAGAGATGCCGATCACCTTGCCGACCGGGAGCGCGATCAGCACGCCCCAGAAGGCAGGCGCGAGCTGCGACGGCGAAACCGCCGGGATCACGACGAGAGCGGCGGAGAACGCGAACAGCGGAAGGACGAGACCGTTGACCCACGGCTCGAGCGCGTGCCGGACCCGCATCGCCGGGTGCTGCGCCATCGCGAGGCCCAGCGCGACGCCGGCGATCGTGGCGTGGACGCCCGACTCGTACACGAACACCCACGTCGCGATCCCGAGCACGACCAGGACGACGGCGATCGGCACGCGCGCGCGGGTGTCGAGCTGACGGCTCAGAATGCCGAACAGCACGACGGCGACGGCGGCGAGGCCCAGCATGACGAGATTCACGTCCGCGGTGAACAGCACCGCGATGAAGACGATCCCGACGATGTCGTCCAGGATCGCGAGGGCCAGCAGGAAGATCCGGATGCCGGACGGCAGGCCCTTGCCGAACACGGCGAGAACCCCCAGCGCGAACGCGATGTCGGTCGCGGTCGGGATCGGCCACCCGCGCGCGGAGTCGGTGCCCGCCGAGACGATCAGGAAGATCACGATCGGGACGATCACGCCGCCCGCCGCGGCGATCGCCGGCTGCATCGCCTTGCGCGCCGAATTGAGCTCGCCGTTCGTGAGCTCGAACTGCAGTTCGACGGCGACCATGAAGAAGAACACGGCCAGCAGACCGTCCTGGACCCAGTGGCCGATCGACATCTCGAAGACGCCGGGGATGCCGATGTAGGTGTCCTTCACCGCGAGCGCAGCGGGGCCTGCGGCCGTGTTGGCGACGATCAGGGCGAGGATCGCGGCGGCGAGGAGGATGATCGCCGGAAAGCGGGCAGAACGCAACAGGGACACAGGGGTCCTTTCGTGGGAGGAGGCGGCAGGCGCACGCGCACCGCCGCCGACCAGACTTCCCGGCACACCGCTGCCCAGTCTACCGAGGTCGCCCGGCCCTCTTCTCGCCGATGTCACACGTGACGAGCAGGAAACACAACCGCACTACCGTTGTCCGCATGCGTGAGTTCACCCAGACCGAAGCGATCGACCTCGTGGGCCGGTTCGAGGCCGGGCAGGAGATCCCGGAGCGGATGCGCGCCGACGTGCGTCTGCTCGGCTCTCTCTTGGGCCGTGTCCTGCGCGAGAGCGGCACCCCCGGTCTCTACGAGGACGTCGAGCGGCTGCGGCTCGCGACGATCCACGCGTACACCGACGAGACGCCCGAGGCCTTCGAGAACGCGGCGTCGATCGCGGACTCCTTCACGATCGAGCGCGCCGACGAGGTCGCCCGGGCCTTCACGGCCTACTTCCACCTGGTGAACCTCGCCGAGGAGCACCAGCGCGTGCGCGTCCTCCGCGAGCGCGACGGACGCCCCGATCGGGAGAACGCCACGGATTCCGTCGCCGCCGCGTTCGTCACGCTCGCGGCCGAGGTCGGCGACGAGACCGCGCTGCAACGTCTGCAGGCGCTGCGCTTCCACCCCGTCTTCACCGCGCATCCCACGGAGGCGCGCCGGCGGGCGATCTCCACCAGCATCCGCCGCCTCGCGGCGTTCCTCGAGGAGCACGACGCGTCGCTGCGCAACGGTGCAGATCAGCGCCGGGCCGAGCGCCGCATGCTGGAGGAGATCGACACGCTCTGGCGCACCGCGCCGCTGCGCCCGGAGAAGCCGTCGCCGACGGACGAGGTCCGCGCGGTGATGGCGGTGTTCGACGAGACGCTGTACACCGCCATCCCCCACGTCTACCGGCGCGTCGACGACGCACTCCAGGGCCCTGCTGCGGGCGGACGCGCGCCCGTCGTGCGCCCGTTCGTGCGCGTGGGCTCGTGGGTCGGCGGGGACCGCGACGGCAATCCGTTCGTCACGGCGTCCGTCACCCGAAAGGCCGCGGCGATCGCGAGCGAGCACGTCCTGCTGGGCTTGGAGCGCACGGCGAACCGCATCGGGCGCGGACTCACACTCGACGCCGCCAGCACGCCGCCGAGCGACGCGCTGCTCGCGCTCTGGCAGCGCCTGAAGGGCGCCGACGAGGACGCCGCGACCGAGATCGCCAAGCGGTCGCCGAACGAGCCGCACCGCCGCATCCTGCTGCTGATCGCCCGCAAGATCGCCGCGACCCGCTCGCGTGACGCCGATCTGGCCTACGTCGACCCGGAGGAGCTCCTGGGCGACCTCCGCGTCGTGCAGGATTCCCTCGTGCAGGCGCGCGCCCCGCGTCAGGCCTACGGGCACCTGCAGCAGCTCATCTGGCAGGTCGAGACGTTCGGATTCCACCTCACCGAGCTGGAGGTGCGCCAGCACTCGGCGGTGCACCGCAAGGTCCTCGCCGAGCTCGAAGCCGGCGGTCCGCGCTCCGAGCAGGCCGAAGAGGTCCTCGACGTCTTCCGCGCGGTGTCGTTCCTGCAGAAGCGCTACGGGCCGCGCGCCGCCGGACGCTACATCGTCTCGTTCACGCAGTCGGCGGAAGACCTGGCCAACGTGCACCGCCTGGCCCGCTATGCCACCTCGGATGCCGACCGTCCGGTGCTCGATGTCATCCCGCTGTTCGAGACGTTCGCCGACCTGCAGGCCGCGCCCCGGATCCTGGCCGAGATCATCGACCACCCGGAGTTCGCGGCCCGGCTGGATGCGACCGGACGGCGCCTGGAGGTCATGCTCGGCTACTCGGACTCCTCGAAGGACGTCGGTCCGGTCGCGGCGAACCTCGCACTCTACGTCGCGCAGGCCGCCATCGCGGCGTGGGCGCAGGAGAACCGCATCGAACTCACGCTCTTCCACGGCCGCGGCGGAGCGCTCGGCCGCGGCGGCGGTCCCGCGAACTCCGCGGTCCTCGCGCAGCCGCCGCACTCGGTCGACGGGCGCTTCAAGCTCACCGAGCAGGGCGAGGTGATCTTCGCGCGCTACGGCGACCCGGCGATCGCGATGCGCCACATCGACCAGGTGGCCGCGGCCGTCCTGATGGCCTCCGCTCCGTCGATCGAGGAGCGCAACCGCAGCGCCGCCGCACGGTTCGCCGACGTCGCCGCGACGATGGACACGGCATCCCGCGCCCGCTTCTTCGACCTCGTCAAGGCTCCCGGCTTCGCGCCCTGGTTCGCACAGGTGACACCGATGGAGGAGGTCGGCCTGCTCGCCCTGGGATCGCGCCCGGCACGCCGCGGACTGTCGGTCGAGTCGCTGGAGGACCTGCGCGCGATCCCGTGGGTGTTCGCGTGGACCCAGGCCCGCATCAACCTCGCCGGCTGGTTCGGTCTCGGGTCGGCGCTGGAGGCCGTGGGCGACGAGGCCCTGCTGCGACAGGCCTATCGTGAATGGCCGCTGTTCCAGACGATGGTCGACAACGTCGCGATGAGCCTCGCCAAGGCGGATCACCGCATCGCCCGTCGCTACCTGGCTCTCGGTGATCGCGACGATCTCGCCGAACTCGTGATGTCGGAGATGGAGCTGACGCGGGCCTGGGTCGTGCGGGTGACCGCCGCGACAGATGTCCTGGAGAACAAGCCCGTCCTGCGGCGCGCGGTGAAGATGCGCAGCCCCTACGTCGACGCGCTGTCGTTGCTGCAGTTGCGGGCGCTGCGCCAGCTGCGGGCGGATGCCGCCGCCGGCGCCCCCGCCGACCCGGATCAGCAGCGGCTGCTGCTGCTATCCGTCAGCGGCGTCGCCGCGGGCCTGCAGAACACCGGCTGACCGGCTGCGCTCAGTCCAGCCGCACGTCGCGGTCGTGGCGGGCGAGGCTGCGACCGTACCGCTCGGTCAGCTGGACCATCAGGTCGGGCGTCTCACGGTCCAGCCCGAAGACGTAGCCGGGGAAGTCGAGCTCCTTCTGCGCCGCCCAGATCTCCTCGTGGCGGTCGGCGGACAGAAGCTGCAGCGGATCGCCGACCGCGACCCACCCGATCGGCACGACGGTCTCTGCGGGCAGCACGGTGCGCAGATGAACGACGGCGTTGATGCGCACTTCGCAACGGTCGCCGATCCGCGCGCCGTTGAACACGCGCGTGCCCGTCGCGAGGAACACCTCGTCGCCGATCGTCGCGCCCGACACGCTCGCCATCGGACCGACCAGCGTGTGTTCGCCGATGTGGACGGCGTTCGTCGCGCTGGCGCGGATGAGCGCGTTCTCCATCACGATCACATTCGTCGCGAGCGTGATCGGCCCGCCCTCGGCCGTGATGACGGCGCCGTGCAGGATCTGACAATCCGCGCCGATCGTCACGTCGCCGCTGATGACGGCGGTGGGCGCGATGACGGCATCCGGATGAATACGGGGTCGTGCCCCGATGTGCTCGAACTGCACCGCGCCTCCTCGCACCGCTGGATCTGCGAGTCAGCGTAGCGCGGGCGCCGCGGCGCGTCAGGAGGCGGCTTCAGTGCTCTTCTGCGGCCAGAGCTGGTCCAGCAGCTGCCCGACCCACGCGATGAGCTCGGCGTCGCCGACACGCTCCCCGCCCGCGGTCGGCAGCGGCACGACGAGGGCATCGCCGCCGGACAGGAGTTTCGCTTTCGGGTACAGGCGCTGGACGCGCACCTTCATCGAGTCCGGCAGGTTCGCCGGGGCGATGCGCAGGTTCGGACCCATCGCGACGACGTCCGCGAGCCCCGCTTGCGCCGCGCGACGCCTCAAGCGCGCCGCGGCGAGAAGTCCCTCCGCCTCTGCCGGCAACTCGCCGTACCGGTCGCGGAGCTCTTCGACGACGAGGTCGATCGCGTCGTCCTTCGCGGTCGCGGATGCCGCGGCCGACAGCTTCTGGTACGCCTCCAGACGCAGACGCTCGCTGTCGATGTACGACTCGGGGATGCGGGCCTGGACGGGCAGTTCGAGCCGAAGCTCGGTCGGCCCCTCGGTCTCCTCCCCGCGGAACGTGGCGACGGCCTCCCCGATCATCCGCAGGTACAGGTCGAAGCCGACGCCGGCGATGTGCCCGGCTTGTTCGGCGCCGAGGAGGTTTCCGGCGCCGCGCAGCTCGAGGTCCTTCAGGGCGACCTGCATCCCGCTGCCGAGGTCGTTGTTCACCGCGATCGTCTCGAGGCGGTCGGCGGCCGTTTCGGACAGCGGCTTGTTCTCGTCGTAGAGGAAGTACGCGTAGGCGCGCTCGCGGGCGCGCCCGACGCGGCCGCGCAGCTGATGCAGCTGCGACAGGCCGTACTTGTCGGCGCGGTCGATGATGATCGTGTTCGCGTTCGCGATGTCCAGGCCCGTCTCCACGATCGTGGTGGAGACCAGCACATCGGCGCGACGCTCCCAGAAGTCGTCGACGACCTGCTCGAGCGCG
This sequence comes from Microbacterium sp. NPDC064584, assembly GCF_040687315.1. Lineage (NCBI taxonomy): Bacteria > Bacillati > Actinomycetota > Actinomycetes > Micrococcales > Microbacteriaceae > Microbacterium > Microbacterium sp. NPDC064584. The sequence continues at coordinate 119,257 of NZ_JBFBMZ010000011.1, forward strand.
TGCTCACCCATCTGCCCGTGCGCCACGGCGATACGGGCCTCGGGGACGAGCTCCGCGAGATGCGCCGCGACCCGCTGGATCGAGGACACGCGGTTGTGGACGTAGAAGATCTGCCCCTCGCGCAGCAGCTCTCGGCGGATCGCCGCCGCGATCTGCTTGTCGTTGCGGGCGCCGACGTACGTGAGGATCGGATGCCGGTCCTCGGGCGGGGTCTGCAGCGTCGACATCTCGCGGATCCCGGTCACCGCCATCTCGAGCGTGCGCGGAATCGGCGTCGCACTCATGGCGAGGATGTCGACGTTCGTCTTGAGCTTCTTCAGCTTGTCCTTGTGCTCGACGCCGAAGCGCTGCTCCTCGTCGATGATCAGCAGCCCGAGATCTTTGAAGATCACGTTCTCCGTCAGGATCCGGTGCGTGCCGATCACCATGTCCACGGTGCCGTCCGTCAGACCCGCGAGGACATCGCGGACCTGCTTGTCGGTCTGGAAGCGCGAGAGCGCCCGCACCTGCACCGGGAACCCGGCGAAGCGCTCGGTGAACGTTTCGAGGTGCTGTTTGACCAGCAGCGTCGTCGGCACGAGCATCGCGACCTGCTTGCCGTCCTGGATCGCCTTGAACGCCGCGCGCACCGCCACTTCGGTCTTGCCGAACCCGACGTCGCCGGAGAGAAGGCGGTCCATCGGGATGGGCTTCTCCATGTCGGCCTTGATCTCGTCGATCGTCTGCAGCTGATCGGCGGTCTCGGCGAACGGGAAGGCTTCTTCGAGCTCGCGCTGCCACGGCGTGTCCGGTCCGAAGGCGTGACCCTTCGCCGCCATCCGCGCCGAGTACAGCTTGACGAGCTCGACGGCGATGTCGCGGACGGCCTTGCGCGCCCGCCCCTTGGCCTGCGCCCAGTCGCTGCCGCCCATCTTCGACAGCGTCGGCTCTTCGCCGCCGACGTACTTCGACAGCAGGTCGAGCTGATCGGTCGGCACGAAGAGCTTGTCGCCCGGGTAGCCGCGCTTGGACGGCGCGTATTCGAGCACGAGGTACTCGCGCATGCTCTTGACGGGGTTGCGCCCGCCGCTGGAGACCTCACGCTGGGTGAGCTCGGCGAAGCGGCCGATGCCGTGGGTCGCGTGCACGACGAAGTCCCCCGCCTTCAGCTGCAGCGGGTCCACGACGTTCCGGCGGCGTGAGGCGAGCTTCTTCACCAGCCGCTGGTCGCCGCCGATCGTGCGCCCGTAGAACTCGGTCTCGGTGAGCACCGCGAGCTTGGCGTCGGCAGACTCGAAGCCGCGCTCCAGCTCGCATGCCACGACGTGGGCGACGCCGGGTTCGGGCGGGGTGAGCACCTCGTCGACGCGCCGTGCGGCGATCCCCCGCTCGGCCATGACGTCGCGCGCGCGTTCCACCAGGCCCGTCCCGGATGCCGCCACCACGACGCGCCAGCCCTGGGCCAGCAGTTCGCCGATGTGGGCCGTCGCACCGTCGACATTGCCCTGGAAGGACGGGACGGCGGTGCCCGGGACGCGCACCGTCGAACCCGCGGCGGCGTCGAGGAGCCCTTCGGCGGACGCGTCGGCCTCGCCGGAGTCGAACGCGCTCAGCGTCCACCAGGCGATCCCGCGTGCGGACGCGGCCTCGCGCAGTGCCGGGAGGCTGACGAAGTCGCCGGAGCCGATGTCGACGGGGCTCGCCGCGCCCGCGGTCGCGGCGTTCCATGCCGCCTCCAGGAACTCGCGGTTGGTCTCCAGCAGGGTGACCGCACGGGTGACGGCGCGCTCGGGGTCCACGAGCGCGATCGCCGAGGCTTCGGGAAGGTAGTCGACGACCGTGACGATCTCGTCCACGAGGGCCGGGATGAGGGACTCCATGCCCTCGGCGGGGATGCCCTCCGCCATCTTCTCGAGCATGCCGCGGATGCCGGGGAAATCGTCCTTCAGGGCGAGGGCGCGGGCCCGGACAGCGGGGGTGAGCAGCAGTTCCCGGCTGGCCGGGAGGTCGACGGAGGCCACCTCACCGGGCAGCGAACGCTGATCGGCGACCGAGAACGCCCGGATCTGGTCGACTTCGTCGCCGAAGAACTCGATGCGGAACGGGTGGTCGGCGATCGGCGGGAAGACGTCGAGGATTCCGCCGCGCATCGCGAACTCGCCGCGTCGCGAGACCATGTCGACCCGGTGGTACGCCAATTCGACCAGCCGCGCGGAGACCTCGGCGAGGTCGTGCCCGCGCCCGCCGACAGCCAGCTGCACCGCGGCGGCGTCCGCGAGACCGGCGGCAAGGGGTTGCAGCGCGCCGCGCACGGACGCCGTGACCACGAGCGGAGTCCGTCCGTCCCAGCGGGCGATGCGACCGAGGACGTCGAGGCGCCTGCCGACCGTCTCGGGGCTGGGACTCAAGCGCTCGTGCGGCAGCGTCTCCCACGCGGGGAAGTGCAGGACCTCGGCGCCGGGCAGCAACGCCCGCAGGGCCGGCCCCAGCGCTTCGGCGCGGCGTCCGGTCGGCGCGACGACGAAGACGGCGCCGGCGCGCCCTGTGGAGCGGCGGTGCTCCAGCAGGGAGGCCAGAAGCGGGGCGTCGAACCCCTCGACGAGCGAGAAGTCGGCATCGACGGATGCTGCTGCCGCGGCATCCCGGAAGGACGGAGCCTCCTCGAGGGCGCGCACGATCCCGGGAACTGTCACCGGAAGAGTCTACGGGCGCCCACCGACACCCGGACGGCGCGGGCGCACCGGCGGGCCCGACTCCTAGGATGAGTGCCGTGAGCGAGAATCCGGCACCCGAGCAGCTGACTCCCCCTGCGGCGGGCCCCGTCCCCCCGGTGCCGCCGGCCCCGGGCTTCGCGCCACCGCAGGGCTTCGCGCCACCGCAGGGCTTCGCGCCCCCGCAGGGCTACGCGCCACCGCAGGGCTACGCGCCACCGCAGGGCTACGCGCCACCGCAGGGCTACGCACCGCCGCAGGGATACGCGCCGCCGGGCGGACAGGTCGCGCCGGCGCAGGGCTACGGTCCCTACGTTCCCCCTGCCGCGCCGAAAGCGGTTGCGGGCGCATCGACCCTCGGCGTCGTCGCGTTCGTGCTCGCGCTGATCGCGGCGGTCGGTGCGAGCATGATCGGCGGGATCGCCGGCTACGGGATCGGCGCGGGGACCGGCCGTGACATCGCGCTCCAGCCGACGGATCTCACGTTCGACTGGTCGATTCTCACGCCGGTGCGCGAATGGGTGCTCACGGGAGAGCTCGCCTTCTGGGGCGGAACGATCCTCGGAACGTGGGCACTCGTGCAGGGAATTATCGCGATCGTGCGCAATCGCGGACGCGGCTGGGGGATCGCCGCGGTGATCATCGCCGTGCTCGGGCCGATCGTGTTCGCCACCGTCGTGCAGATCTTCCTCACCGCGGGCTTCGCCGCGGGTGCCACCGCGGGCGGCTGACCGCTAGGTGTACTCGGCAGTCACGTTGGTAACACTCGGCTGAGGGGTGTGCCGTTGATGGCGGTGTGGTGGCGATGAGCGTTGTAATGCTCGATGAA
>NZ_JBFBMZ010000012.1:0-94324 GCF_040687315.1 Microbacterium sp. NPDC064584
GACGCGGTGATGCTGCCCGAGATCACGGCCGCCTAGACTGCAGCCAGCTGATCATCGCGTGGAAACGAAAGACCACCACTCAGCGGGACGTGGCCGAGGAGCAAGGTGCGAGAGAGCAAACGGACCGTAATTTTGGACGCCGCGGTCAATGTCATCGAGTCTGACGGGATTACCGCCGTCACCTTCGATTCCGTCGCGGCAGCAGCTGGCATTACCCGTGGAGGGATCATCTACCACTTCCCTTCCCGAGAGGAGTTGATCGCGGCCATTCATGAGCACATGGCATGCCGTTGGGAGAGCCAGCTCGAAGTTGCCTGCGGTAAGCCGGCCGACGAGACCACCGCGCTCGAACGGCTCATCGCTTACATCCGCATGGCGGCGACACCAGCCACTCGAGCAGAAGTGCAGATGATTCTCGATAGTCATCACACTGAGAACCAGGACGCTTGGGATCGTGTTATCCAACGCTGGGCACCACGACCGCAACCGACAGATGATCCCGCATATGCCCTGGCACTTTTGGCTGCCGATGGCCTCTGGGTCACCGACGTACTTGGAAGCACCAGCATCGCTACTGAGCAACGCCATGAGAGCGCCGAACGTATCATCGACCTCATACGAGATAACGAACGCATCGCGTCATAGACCACACCAGCCGGGCAGCAAACGAAAGAGGAGGAACCGGCGCGCGTATCCGGAGCGCTGTGCTTCCAGCCAATCTGTTGGCCGGTGACCGGCATAACGCGCGTCTCGAGACGAGACACAGAGCCCCTCACTGGATTCAGAGCGACGCGAGAATCGCGACATTTAGCGCCGCAAGTCACACCAAAACCCACCATTTCGGCAGGAAACTCACCACCCCGGCGACGAGGGCACCGGCCGGGCGGGCTACTCCACCGTGACGGACTTCGCGAGGTTGCGCGGCTGGTCCACGTCCAGACCCTTGGCCATCGACAGCCCCATCGCGAAGATGTGCAGCGGCACGACGGCCAGCAGGGGTTCGAAAAGAGGACCGGCGAGCGGGATGTGCAGCACCTCGTCGGCATACGGCAGCACGGCCGCGTCGCCCTCTTCGGCGATCGCGATCACGCGGGCACCGCGCGCGCGGATCTCCTCGATGTTCGAGACGACCTTCTTCTGCAGCTCCGCCGACTCGCGCGGCGACGGCACGATCACGAACACCGGCTGACCGGCCTCGATCAGCGCGATCGGTCCGTGCTTGAGCTCGCCCGCGGCGAAGCCCTCGGCGTGGATGTACGCGAGCTCCTTGAGCTTGAGCGCCCCCTCGAGCGCGATCGGGTACCCGACGTGCCGCCCGAGGAACAGCACCGAGCGGGTGTCGGCCATCCAGTGCGCGAACTGCTCGATGCGCTCCTGCTCGTTCGAGAGGATCCGGCGGATCTTGTCGGGGATCGATTCGAGCTCGAGCACGTGCTGGGCCGCCTCGGTCGCGCCGACCGTGCCGCGGACCCGTCCGACGTGCAGCCCCAAAAGGTAGAGCGCGGTGATCTGCGCGACGAAGGCCTTCGTCGAGGCCACGGCGACCTCGGGACCTGCGTGCGTGTAGACGATCGCGTCCGACTCCCGCGGGATGGTCGCCCCCTGCGTGTTGCAGATCGACAGCGTGCGCGCTCCGCGCTCGCGGGCGTACTTGACCGCCATGAGCGTGTCCATCGTCTCGCCCGACTGCGAGATCGAGACCACGAGCGTGTCCGCTCCGATCACCGGGTCGCGGTAGCGGAATTCGTGTGCGAGCTCGACGTCGACCGGCACCCGCGCCCACTGCTCGATCGCGTACTTGCCCACCATGCCTGCGTAGGCGGCGGTTCCGCAGGCGACGATGATGACGCGCTGGATGCCGGCGAACAGGTCATCGAGACCGTCGAGCTCCGGGATCACGACCTGCCCGTCGCGCGTGCGTCCGAGGATCGTGTTGGCGACGGCCTCGGGCTCTTCGCTGATCTCCTTGGCCATGAAGCTCGACCAGCCGCCCTTGTCTGCGGCGGCGGCATCCCACAGCACTTCGAACGGCTCGACCTCGACCTCGTCGCCGAAGAAGTCGGTGACGGTGACGCCGGACGGGGTGATCGAGACGATCTGGTCCTGCCCGATCGCCAGCGCATTGCGCGTGTGCTCGACGAACGCGGCCACGTCGGAGCCGAGGAAGTTCTCGCCCTCCCCGAGACCGATCACGAGCGGGGAGTTGCGTCGGGCCCCGACGACGAGGCCGGGGTGGTCCTCGTGCATCGCGAGGAGCGTGAAGGCTCCTTCGAGACGGCTGACGACCGCGCGGAACGCGGCTTCCAGGTCGCCGCCGGCGGCACGGTACTCCCGACCGAGCAGGACGGCTGCCGCCTCCGTGTCGGTCTCGCTGCGGAACGTGTAGCCCTCCGAGAGCAGGTCGGCCTTGATCTCGGCGAAGTTCTCGATGATGCCGTTGTGGATGACGGCGAGCTTGTCGTCGTCGGCCAGGTGCGGGTGGGCGTTCGTGTCGGTCGGGCCGCCGTGCGTCGCCCAGCGCGTGTGTCCGATGCCGGTCGTGCCGTCGGGCAGCGGGTGCGCCGCGAGGTCGTCGCGCAGCATCTTGAGCTTGCCGGCGCGCTTGCGCATCCCCAGGTCGCCGTCGCCGTCGATCACGGCGATGCCGGCGGAGTCATAACCCCGGTACTCGAGCCGCGAGAGCCCGGCGAGGAGGATGGCCTGGCTGTCGCGAGGGCCCACGTATCCGACGATTCCACACATGGGCTCAATCCTACGGGGGCGGGGTGCGAGCAACCTGAGGGGCGCTTGCCGGGCCCGCCGTGCGAGCATCCTGAGCGCGGCATCCGCCTCGGCAGGGTACGAACCTGCGGGCGGATGCCGCGCTCACAGGGGACCGGGATGCTTGGGTCGAGTCGGAACGGGGTGCCGCGGTCCCCACTGCAGCACCCCGTTCCGAGTCGGGAAGCTAGTTGTCGACGGTCCCGTCGCCGACGAAGGCGGACTCGTCCGCCGCCAGCGGGGCCGGGAACTGAGTCTGCACCGCGGCGGCGCTGCGCTGAGCGGTCCTTGCCGTCGGCGTGGTCTGGCAGATGTCGTAGCTGATGTTGCCGAGGCCGATGTGCTGGCTCTGCGAGTTGCCGTTCTCGCCCGCGACGTAGCGGATGATGACCTGGCTGATGGCGCCGGGGTACGTGATCCGCACGTCCCCTTCACCGCTCACGATCGGCTTGTCACCCCAGACCACCGGGTTGAACGGGTTCGTCTCGGTGCCGGCACCCTGAACGTTGGTTCCGGTGGTGTACGTGTACCCCACGGTGCGGATCCAGACGTTGTCGACCCACCCGATGTTGCCCGGGGCCACCGTCTTGTCGATGTCGATGAGTTTGAACGAGAGCCCCTTGACGGGCCCGCCGACGATGTTCAGGGTGAGCTCGACGTAGTCGCCCTTGTTCAGCGCCTGCACCATCTGGATCTCGATGAAGTTGAAGATGGGGTTCTGCGTCGTCTGGAGAACCTGGCCGGTGTTGCCCGGCTTGCTGCTGGGCTGCCCGTTCGAGGACCACGAGAGGGTCGCGGTGACCCCGGTCGGCTGGCCCTGCGAGTTGTAGAACGTGATGCTCGAGGGCGACGTGCCGACGGCGAGCCCATCGAAGTTCGTGCTCGGCGTGCAGACGGATGCCGCCATGGCCGGCGTGGGAGCGGCGAGGGCGATGACCGGGACGGCCCAGGCCGCACCCTTCACCAGTGTGCGACGGCTGACGCCGGTCGCCGTGGGCGTTTCGTTTTCGGGCGCGCCAATGGCCATGTTCATCCCCAGATCTCACAAGCGATACGGGTGCGCTTCGGGTGCACAGCCGCAGTATCGTCACCCCAATGACGGTACGAGGGTGAACCTAGCACAGCCCCCGACGCGGGCGCCAATGCCGGGTTGCGAATGACGCGGAGGCGTCACAATTTGCGCAGCAGCACCCGCTCGACGGTGTGTCCGGCGCCCTTCTGCAGGATCAGCCGCGCCTGGTGCTTCGTGGGCAGCACGTTCTCGCGCAGGTTCGGCAGGTTGATGTCGTTCCAGTACCCCATCGCGGTCTGCACCGCTTCGTCGTCCGAGAGGTGCGAGAAGACGTTGAAGAACGAGTTCGGATTCGCGAACGCTCCGCGGCGGAGCGCGAGGAATCGGTCGACGTACCACGACGCGATGTGATCGGTGTCGGCATCCACGTAGATCGAGAAATCGAACAGCTCGCTCACCGCGATGTCCCCCGGGGAAGGAGAGGGCTGAAGGACGTTGAGGCCTTCGACGATCACGACGTCCGGCCGCCGGACGGTCACGTGCGCGTCGGGCACGATGTCGTACCGCATGTGCGAGTAGAACGGAGCCCGCGCTTCGGCGGCGCCGCTCTTGACCTCGGTGAGGAAGCGGACGAGCGCGCGGCGGTCGTAGGACTCGGGAAAGCCCTTCCGCTCCATGAGTCCGCGGCGCTCGAGCTCGGCGTTCGGATAGAGGAAGCCGTCGGTCGTGACGAGCTCGACGCGCGGGGTGCCGGGCCAGCGGCTCATGAGCTCGCGCAGAAGCCGCGCGATCGTGGACTTGCCGACCGCGACGCTCCCCGCGACCGCGACCACGAACGGCGTCGTGGTCTCGGAATCGCGCAGGAACGCGCTCGTGTCGGCGCCCAGGCGCTGGGTCGCGTTCGCGTACAGGCTGAGGAGCCGGCTGAGCGGCAGGTAGACCTCGCGGACCTCGGCGATGTCGAGCCGATCGCCGATGCCGCGGATCTGGACGATCTCGGTCTCGCTGAGCGGCTGCGCCATGTCCGCCGCGAGGCGCGCCCACTCCGCTCGGTCGATCTCGCGGTACAGCGAGGGGGCGGGGGCGGCGGCGTCGACGGACATCGGAGACATCGTATCGGGGCACGTGCCGCTAGCCTGTGATCCGTGCGCCTCGGAGTCCTCGACATCGGCTCGAACACCGTCCACCTGCTCGCCGCCGACGTCCACCCGGGCGGCCGCCCGCTCGCGACGACGAGCCAGCGCACCGTGCTGCGGCTCATGCGGTACCTCGACGCGGACGGCGCGATCACCGAGGAGGGCGTTCGCGCGCTCGTGGATGCCGTCGCCGAAGCCCGCAGAACGGCCGAGGCCGAGGGGGTCGACGAGCTGCTCGCGACGGCGACCTCTGCGGTCCGCGAGGCGACGAACGGCCCCGAGGTGATCGCCCGGATCGAAGCGGCCCTCGGACAGGAGCTGCAGGTGCTCGGCGGCGAGACCGAGGCGCGGTACACGTTCCTCGCGGTGCGGCGCTGGTTCGGGTGGGCGGCGGGGCAGATCCTGCTGTTCGACATCGGCGGCGGATCGCTCGAGATCGCGGCGGGGGCCGACGAGCTTCCGGATGCCGCGGAGTCGGTCCCGCTCGGCGCCGGGCGCATGACCGTGCAGTTCCTCCCCGAGGATCCGCCCGGTCCCGATGCGATCGACGCGCTGCGCGCCCACGCCGCGAGCGTGCTCCAGCCGGTCGCCGAGCGCTTCGCGGGGCTCCCCCGTCCCGATCACGTCGTGGGCTCGTCCAAGGCCATCCGGTCTCTCGCGAAGCTCGCCGGATACCCGGCGCCGGGCTGGTCGAGCATCGAGAAGATGATCCTGCCGCGCAAGGAGCTGAAGGCGTGGATCCCGCGCCTCGCGCGCATCCCCGCCGAGACGCGGCAGGAGCTGCCCGGGATCACCGCGGACCGCACGTTCCAGATCGTCGCGGGCGCGGTCGTCCTTCATCAGGCGATGAAGATCATGGACGTCGACGAGCTCGAGGTCTCACCGTGGGCGCTGCGCGAAGGCGTGCTCCTGCGCTACATCGAGTCGCTGAACTGGAACGCCCCGACGCCCTGAGGCTCCCTGGACGAGCAGAGACCCCCGGATCTGGGGGAAACCGGGGGTCTCTCTTCCGCTAGGGGGTTATGCCAACCGCCTCAACCCGAATGTCGGCGGCTGCAGCATCAGCCGGGGGGATGCTCACGTTCGAGCCTACGGACGCGATCGGACGCTGTCTGTCGGAACTTCGGGGGACATTCCGGCCCCTGCATACGTCTTCCTGTCCCCCGTTCGGCGGACATCCGCATCACCACCGATAGCGTGGCCCGATGAGCGCGCCCATCTCGCACACCCCGGTCACGCAGTTCGCCGTCCTCGACGCCCTCCTCGTGGGCGCATACGAGTCGGGCATCGGCGTCGGCGAGGTGCGCGCGCTCGGCGACTTCGGCATCGGCTGCGTCGACCACCTGGGCGGCGAGGTGATCGTCCTGGACGGCGAGGTGTTCGAGTGTACGGTCGACGCACCTCCCGAACGGATGACCGATGAGCAGATCCTGCCGTTCGTCGACGTGTGCCCGGGGCCGGACGCGTCGGTGGAGGCCGTGCGCGACGCCGACCTGGCAGCCCTCACCGCCCAGGTGGAGGCAGGGCTGGCGAGCCGCAACCTGTTCCATGCGGTGCGCCTCGACGGAGAGTTCGCGAGCGTGCGCGGGCGCGTGACGCCGAGGCAGCGGCATCAGTTCCGCCCCCTCGCCGACGTGACCCGCAGCCAGATCGAGACGGTACTCGAGGGGGTTCGCGGCACGGTGGTCGGGTTCTGGGCGCCGGCGATCTACCAGGGCATCACGGTCGCCGGTCTGCACATGCATTTCCTGGCCGAGGATCGCCGCTCCGGCGGCCACGTGCTCGACGTCACGGTCGCCGACGCCGAACTGCGGCTGTCCGCGCACGCGCGGTTCGATCTGCGGCTGCCGACCGACCCGGTGTTCTTGTCGACCGAGCTCACGCACGGCGAGGACCACCGGATCGCCGTCGTCGAGGGCGGGATCGGGCGCTGAGAGCCGCCGGCGGTTCATAACTCCCGCAATCCGCGCGCAGGCACGGACCGGCGCCGCGGATGTCTGCGGCTGCGGCGCACCGCGACGAGCAGATTGCGGGAGTTATGCGCGCCGGAGCCCGGCGACGCGTAGCACGACCACCCGTTTCGCGCCACGGGATGCCGCGGAGCGGGCGGACGCGTACGGTCCGGCTATGGATGAGACCACGAACACCAGCGACGACGGCGCGCTCGAAGGCCCCGACGTCGAGACTTCCCCCACCGGCGGCGCGGAGCCCGCGCCCAAGCCCGACGGGCTCGGGCAGGACGGCACGATCCCGAACCATCCGGGCGGCGTCGCGGCCGGTCACACCGGCGAGGTGTCGACCTTCGAGCCCGAAGAGGACGAGGCCGCGCCCAACTGACCTGCAACGCTCATCCGTCACCTGCGCACGCGAAACGGCTCGATGCGCGTGCGCGGGTGACGGATGAGCTACAGCGCGAGGCGCTCGCGCACGACGTCAGCGAGGCGGTCGGCGTAGTCCTGCGCGATGTCCGCGGACGCCGCCTCCACCATGACGCGCACCATCTCCTCGGTGCCCGACGGGCGCAGCAGCACGCGGCCCGAATCGCCGAGCTCGGCCGAGACCTCCGCGACCGCGGCTGCGACGCCGGCATCGGATGAGGCCCGAGTCCGGTCGACGCCGCGCACGTTCACCAGCACCTGCGGGTACACGGTCATGATCGAGGCGAGGTCGGCGAGCGATCGGCCGGTGCGCGCCATTTCGGACATGAGGTGCAGCCCCGTCAGCAGCCCGTCGCCGGTCGTCGCGTATTCGCTCATGATCACGTGCCCGGACTGCTCGCCGCCGAGCGAGAACCCGCCCTCGTTCATGCGCTCCAGCACATAGCGGTCGCCGACGCCGGTCTGCTCGACCGTGATCCCGCGATCGGACATGGCCCGGTGCAGACCCAGGTTGCTCATCACGGTCGCGACGAGCGTGTCGCCCACGAGGTGTCCACGCTCCTTCATCGACACCGCGAGGATCGCCATGATCTGGTCGCCGTCCACGATCCGACCGCGGGCGTCCACCGCGAGGCAGCGGTCCGCGTCGCCGTCGTGCGCGATGCCGACATCGGCACCCACGCGCACCACGTGCGAAGCCAAAGAGTCGAGGTGCGTCGATCCCACGCCGTCGTTGATGTTCAGCCCGTCGGGATCGGCACCGATCACCGTGACACGGGCGCCCGCGTCGCGGAAGGTCTCGGGCGAGACTCCGGATGCCGCTCCGTGCGCGCAGTCGAGCACGACGTGCAGCCCATCCAGGCGGTGGGGCAGCGATGCGAGGAGGTGCACGACGTAGCGGTCCTCGGCATCCGCGAACCGTCGGATGCGACCGACTCCGGCGCCGGTGGGCTGCAGCTTCGGGGCCGAAAGGGCCGCTTCGATGCGCTGCTCGACCTCGTCGGGGAGCTTGACGCCGCCGCGGGCGAAGATCTTGATCCCGTTGTCGGGAGCCGGGTTATGAGATGCCGAGACCATCACGCCGAAGTCGGCGTCGATGTCGGCGATCAGGTATGCCGCCGCCGGGGTCGGCAGAACGCCGGCTTCGAGGACGTCGACGCCCGACGAGGCGAGCCCGGCGCACACGGCGGCAGCGAGGAACTCACCCGAGACGCGCGGGTCGCGCGCGACGACGGCGGTGAGACGCTTGCCGGCAGCCTTGCGGGCTTCGGCAGTACGGCCCTGGCCCAGGACGACGGCGGTCGCCTGGGCCAGGGTGAGTGCGAGATCGGCGGTGAGGGGGCCGTTGGCCAGCCCCCGCACCCCGTCCGTGCCAAAGAGCGGCATACGGAGGGTGGTCCCGATCAGCGCTTCGAGTACTGAGGAGCCTTGCGGGCCTTCTTGAGACCGGCCTTCTTGCGCTCCTTGACGCGAGCGTCGCGCGAGAGGAAGCCGGCCTTCTTCAGGGTGGCGCGGTTGTTCTCGACGTCGACACCGTTCAGCGAACGGGCGATGCCCAGGCGCAGCGCGCCGGCCTGACCGGAGGGGCCGCCACCGGAGATGCGCGCGATCACGTCGTACGCGTCGGTGAGGTTGAGCACCGTGAACGGGTCCTTCACGAGCTGCTGGTGCAGCTTGTTCGGGAAGTAGTCCTCGAACGTGCGTCCGTTGACGGTGATGACACCCGTACCGGGGACGATGCGCACGCGGGCGATGGCCTGCTTGCGACGACCGACCGCGGCGCCGGGGACGCTGAGCACGGGGCGCTCAGCAGCAACGGCTGCCTGGTCGACCGCGGTCTCGGTCGAGTAGGAGGTTTCGGTGGATTCTTCGATGTTCGCCACGAGTATGTCCTTCGTCAGTCTGGGCGGCGCTTACTGGGCGACCTGGTCGAGGGTGAAGGTCTTGGGCTGCTGCGCACCGTGGGGGTGCTCGGCGCCGCGGTAGACCTTGAGCTTGGTGAGCTGCTGCGCACCCAGGCTGTTCTTGGGGAGCATGCCGCGCACGGCCTTCTCGACGGCCCGCTCGGGGTTCTTGGAGAGGAGCTCGTCGTACGTGACCGACTTCAGGCCGCCCGGGTAACCCGAGTGGCGGTAGGCCTTCTTGTTCTGGAGCTTCTGGCCGGTGAGGGCCACCTTCTCGGCGTTGATGATGATGACGAAGTCGCCCATGTCCATGTGGGGGGCGAAGGTCGCCTTGTGCTTTCCGCGGAGGAGTGCTGCCGCGTGCGAGGCGAGGCGGCCGAGAACGACGTCGGTGGCGTCGATGACCAGCCACTCGCGCTGGGCTTCGCCAGCCTTGGGGGTGTACGTGCGCGTCACAGTAGTGCTGCTTTCTTGTTCGAACGGAGATGTTCGTGAATCCCGCTCCGGGGTGGTTCTCCGACCAGAAGGCCGGCGGAACACGCCAGTGGAGGGCTCACGTTCGCGGTGCAGGGCCAGCAGGGCGCAGGCACCAATGGATCAGCTTACACCACTCAGGCGACTCGCACCTCGACCGGCAAGGCTGTCGAGCATGCGGCATCCCCTCATCGTTTCGACTCTCGCCCTCGCGGCGCTCATGATCGGCGGCTGCGCAGCATCGGCCGAGCCGCGCGGCGCTGCGGCCGAGAGCGAGATCATCGCCACCGGCCTTGCGGCACCGTGGTCCGTGGCGTTCCTCGCGGACGGAACCGCGCTCATGAGCGAGCGGGACACCGCGCGCATCCTCGAACTGCTGCCCGACGGCACCACGCGGGTCGTCGGCACGGTCGAGGGCGTCACTCCCGGTGGCGAGGGCGGCCTGCTGGGCCTCGCCGTCGATGCGGAGGAGCGCCTTTACGCCTACTCCACCGCGGCGAGTGGCAACCGCATCCAGCGGTTCCGGCTGTCGGGCTCGCCGCTGCGCCTCGGCACTCCCGAGACGGTGCTGGACGGACTGCCCTCTGCGCGCACGCACAACGGCGGGCGTATCGCGTTCGGCCCGGACGGGATGCTGTACGCCACGGTCGGCGATGCCGGGGAGCGGGCCGCCGCGCAGGATCCGGCCTCGCTCGCGGGGAAGATCCTGCGGATGACCCCCGACGGCGCGGTGCCCGCCGACAACCCCCTGCCTGGGTCGCTCGTCTACAGCCTGGGCCACCGCAATCCGCAGGGGATCGCCTGGGATGCCGAGGGCACCCTCTACGCCGCCGAATTCGGTCAGGACACCTGGGACGAGCTCAACGTGATCGAACCCGGCCAGAACTACGGATGGCCGATCGTGGAGGGCATCGCGGACGATGACCGATTTGTCGATCCGGTCCAGCAGTGGAAGCCCGCCGACGCCTCGCCGAGCGGCATCGCGGTCGTCGGGGACGATCTTCTGATCGCGAACCTGCGTGGAGAGCGACTGCGGAGTGTGCCGCTGGATGACCTGAGCGCATCGACGGACCGGTTCGTCGGCGAGTACGGGCGTATCCGCGACGTCGTGCGCGCGCCGGACGGGTCGGCGCTCTTGGTCACCAGCAACCGCGATGGGCGCGGGGACGTGCGGGAGGGTGACGACGTCCTGGTCGGCGTGGACTGAACGCCGTGCTCCCTGGGCGAAGACATCGCCACCACCGCGCCCCCGCCGGCCGTCGGATCCGCGCTTCGTGAGAAGATCCATCGGACTATGACCGACCACACCGCACCGGTTGTCGACGAGCACGAGAAGGCGATCTCGCCCGCCGGCATCCGGAAGCGGACGTGGGGGCTCGTGCTCCGCCGAACCCTCCACGAATTCGTGTGGGACGAGTGCCTGGACTCCGCCGCCGCGCTGACGTTCTTCTCGGTCCTCGCCGTCTTTCCGGCGCTGCTAGCGATCGTGTCGACCGTCGGCGTGTTCGGCTACGGCTCCGCGGCGCTGGATCGGGTCTTCGAACTCCTCGACCAGGTCGCGCCGAGCGAGGTGACCGAGATCCTGAGGCTGCCGCTCGCCGATGCCGCGCGCGTCTCCGGCGTCGGAATCACGCTCCTGATCAGCGTCGCGACGGCGATCTGGTCGGCATCCATCTACGTGACGGCTTTCGGACGCGCCATGAACCGCATTCACGGCGTCACCGAAGGGCGCCCCTACTTCCGTCGCAAGCCCATGCAACTCGCGATCACGGTCGGGCTCATGATCCTCGTGACCATCGTCGGCGCCATCGTCGTGCTCTCGGGTCCGATCGCCCGCGCGGTCGGCGGCGCCCTGCAGATCACCGACGCCGCCCTGACCGCCTGGGAGATCGTCAAGTGGCCGCTGCTGTTCGCCGCCGTCGTCACCGCCGTGACCGTGCTCTACAAGAACACCGGCAATCTGCGTCTGCCGCGCGTCCGTTGGCTCGGCGTGGGGGCGACGCTGGCGATCGTGATCATGGGGCTCGCCTCGACCGGCTTCGCCTTCTACGCGGCGAACTTCGCCAGCTACAACCGCACGTTCGGCGGTCTTGCCGCGATCATCGTGTTCCTCATCTGGCTCTTCCTGCTGAACCTCGCCCTGCTGCTCGGCGCCGAACTGAATGCCGAACTCGAGCGCGGCCGGCAGCTGCAGGCGGGTCTGCCCGCCGAGAGCGCACTCCAGCTGCCTATGCGAGATGACACGGTGATCGAGCGACGCGCGCGACGGAAGAGTCGAGACGAAGAGCAGGCCGCGGACATGCGTGCCGGCCGTCCGTTCCGCCCACCGGACGGCGGCTGGTGGAGACGAGCCGTCTCGAGCGTCCGGGCGTGGTTCGCGCGACGGAGGAAGCGCTGATCGAAGACGGCCGGCAAAGCAAGGCCCGGCATCCGCGCCTCTTTCGCCCTACCCTTCGAGGATGCGTTCCTGGTTCGTCCGTGCTCGAGAGTCGTTCTGGCTCCTGCCGACTCTGTTCGGGATCGCCGCCATCTGCCTGGCGTGGGGGCTGACCGAACTCGACCGCCTTCTCCAGGCCGACGGCACCGTCGCCCTGCCCTTCGAGGCCGGGCTCTCGGCCACGGGCGGACGCGCGATCCTGACCGTGATCGGCGGAACAATGCTCGGCGTCGCCGCCACCTCGTTCTCGATCACGATCTCGGTGCTCGCCACCACCTCATCGACCTACGGGCCACGACTGGTGCGCAACTTCATGGCCGATCGCGGCAACCAGCTCGTGCTGGCCGTGCTGACGTCCACTTTCCTGTACACGCTCGTCGTCCTGGGGGCCGTGCGCACCGAGCAGGACTCCACCTCGGCGTTCGTTCCGCTGGTCGCGGTCGGCTTTGCTGTGATCCTTGCCGTCGGCGATGTGGCCGTCCTGGTGTACTTCATCCACCACATCGCCGGATCCGTCCAGGTCACGACCCTCCAGGCTCGAGTCTCCGACGAACTGCGCGCCGTGATCGACCTCGTGTACCCCGAAAGCCCGTCCGCCCCTCCCGCCGTCGTCACGGGCCTTCAGCGGACGAACGTGGTGCGAGCACGCAGCACCGGCTATGTGCAGTTCGTCGACATCGACCGGCTGGTGTCCTGCGCACGAAACGGTGACGGCGTCCTCCGGGTGACCGCGACGCCGGGCACCTACGTGCTCGACGGCGACCCGATCGCCGAATGGTTCCTGCTGCCGACCGCACCCGCCGCGTCGGCAGCGTCCGACCCGGACCACGACGCCCACGCGGACGCCGTGGAACGCGCCTTCTCCATCGACTCGCCCCGCACGCCTCACCAGGATCTCGTGCTCGCCGCTCGCAACCTCACCGAGATCGGTGTGCGCGGTCTCGCGTCGGGCACGAACGACCCCTACACGGCGCAATCGGTGATCGACGCGCTCACCGCGGCGCTGGTGACGCTGTGCACCCGCCCGGTCAGCATGAATCGGATCGCCGACGCCGATGGCGATCTGCGGGTGCTGTGCGCGTGGCCCACCCCCGACGAGGTGATGCAAGAAGTGCTTGCGACTCTGCGGATCTATGCGGTGCCGCATCCGCTGGTGGTGAGCGCGATCGTGCAGGCGATGAGTCGGCTCGAGAAGGTCGCGGCGGGGCGCTGCCGCATCATCCTGCGCGTTCAGTCCGATGCGCTGCGCGATGCCTTCGTGCGGACAGAGCCCGCGCAAGCGGATGCCGCGCCGATCCTCTCCGCACTCGACGGCGTCCGCGCGGATCTCGCGTCCCTGTGATCCGCTCGCATCCCGCGTCCCCCTGAGGCCACCTGGATCGTCCGCGGCCTCGGCGCGGCCGACCTCGATCGATACCTCGCCTGGCTCATCATCGCCGCGCGTGTGCTCACCTATCCGCTCGCACCGTGGGTGGGCATCGCGATCTCCGTGCCGCTCGCCTTCCTGGTCGCGCAGCTGTTCGCCTCGTACGTTGAAGCGCCGTCGCACCGCCTGGCGAAGTGGGCCGGAACCCGCACCGCACACGGTCTGCAGCCGGCGCGCGAACCCGCCGAACCGGGGCGCTGATGTCAAGGGGCCGCTGGGGCCCGGCCTCGACCCCGACGCCACTGCACGAACGCGACGATCAGCAGGCCCAGCGCCGCCCCGGTGAGGTTCGCGATGATGTCCATCACGCTGGGGGTGCGCTTGTCGAGCATCAGCGCCTGAAACGACTCGATCGCGACCGTCGACACGAGGGCGATCGGCAGGATCAGGTAGCGCTGCCGCAGGATGAGGGCGAGCAGGATGCCGAGCGGCACGAACAGCAGGATGTTGGCCCCGAACTCGATGCGCGCGTACGTGGCGAACGGGAAGACCCGCGTGATGCGGCGCAGCAGCCCGCCCGCACCGCTGTCGACCGGCACCGGCCACACCGCGATGAGCGTGAGCACGACGAGGTACGCGGCCAGCAGCACACGCGGGTTCCGCACCGCGGAGCGCAGCCGCGAGGGACGCGTCAGAGGTGCGGGCCGCGGGGGGCGGGGAGGGATCGACGGATGCCGCGCCACCGGCGCCGCGGCGACGCCGAGCCGACCGCTGTTGATGTGCCGGCCCGCGGCGGCAGGCGCCGGCACATCCGCGGCGGCAGGCGCCGGCACCGGGGCACCCGAAGCACCGGGAACGACCGGCGCACCGGGCAACGGCGGCCGCGGCGGGATCGACCCCGCCGGTGTGTTCGGCTGTGCGTTCACGCGACTCCTCACCCTCGGACGCCGCGTCGCTGCCGCTGAAGAATGTCCGCGCCGACCGGCACCGGACTGATTCACGGCATGATACCCGGGCCCGCCCGTGCTAGAGATGACAGCAACGTCCTACCCCCGGAGGAGTCCCCGTGTCCGCGACGCGCCCGCGCACCCGCACCGACAGGCGCCGCGGCGTGCTCATCGCCGGCATCGCGGTGGGGGCGGTCCTCCTCATCGTCGCGGTGGTCGCCGTCGTCATCGCGGTCCTGCCCAAGCCCGCGGCCGCAGGCCCGGCACCCGGGGCGACGCTGCTCGTCGCCGCCGACACCGCCGCGGCCGCCGCATCCGATTCCGGCTCCGCCGCCGCCCGCGAGGCGGCCGCGTACCTGGCCGCGCAGCCGACCGCGGTGTGGCTGACCCCCGAGGAGTTCGGCGTCGGCGAGGTGGGCCCTGCCGTCACCGCCCTCGCCGACGAGGCGCGGCAGCAGTCCGCGATCCTCACGCTCGTGGTCTACGGCCTGCCCGAGCGCGACTGCGGGCAGTACTCGGCGGGCGGGCTGCCGCCCGCGGACTACCCGGTCTGGACGACCGAGATCGGCGAGGCGCTGCGCGCGGCATCCGATGTGCACGCGATCGTCGTCCTCGAGCCCGACTCCCTCGCCCTCGCGCCGGAGTGCGGCAACGTCGACGAGCGCACCGCGCAGCTGCGCGCCGCGATCGAGGACCTGCAGGCCGACGGCGTCTGGATCTACCTCGACGCCGGGCACTCGGACTGGCTCCCGGTTGACCAGATGGCCGATCTGCTGCGGCAGGCTGGCGTGCAGGACGCGCGCGGATTCGCGACGAATGTGTCGAATTACTACGACTCGGATGCCGAGATCGACTACGCCCATCGCCTCGCCGACGCGCTCGGCGGATCGCACGCGGTGATCGACACGTCCCGCAACGGCGCGGGGTCGGACGGGCAGTGGTGCAACCCGCCGAAGCGGCTGGTCGGCGATGTCGGCGGCACGTTCGGCGACGACGTGGTCGATGTGAACCTGTGGATCAAGCCGCCCGGCGAGAGCGACGGCGAATGCAACGGCGGACCCGCCGCCGGGCAGTGGTGGCCGCAGAGTGCGATCGAGTTGACACGCGCGTCGCTTGAGTGACATATGCGTGTGAAAGAATCGCCTCTCCAGCACCACTCCAGTCGTCTTCGGACGGTCGTTTCCCTGCGACGCCACACGGCATCCGGAGCACCCGTACCGATCTCGGCACGACTGGAGTAAGTGAATGACCGAAACCACCGACAGCGGACGCACGGCGGTCATCGTCGAAGACGATGCCGAGCTCAGGCACCTGCTGGTGGACGTCCTGGAAGCAGCCGGTTTCTCCACCGTCTCGGTGGGCAACGGCATCGACGGCATCCAGGCGGTGCTGTCGTATCAGCCGATGATCACGACGCTGGATGTCAACATGCCCGGCATCGACGGCATCGAGGCGGCGCGGCGCATCCGCGCCCACAGCGACACGTACATCGTGATGATCACGGCGATGGGCGACGAGGCGGATGTCGTCCTCGGACTCACCGCCGGCGCGGACGAGTACATCACGAAGCCCTTCCGTCCCCGCGAGTTCCGCGCGCGCATCGACGCGATGCTGCGCCGCGGACGCGCGGCGGCTCCCGCGGCGCCGGTGCGCACGCAGGAGAGCGCGGGTCCGTCGTTCCCGTCGGCTCGCCCGGCCCCCGCTCCGGCGCCCGCACCCGCGGCGGCTCCCGCCGCACCGCAGGAGCTCATCGTGCACGAGGCGGGAGCCACCGGCACCGGCGCGCTCGAGCTGCACAACGGCGAGGGCCAGTGGCTCGCGCACCGCAACCTCCGCCTCGACCTCGACAGCCGCATCGTCCTGATCGACGACAGCGAAGTCGACCTGACCCGCACCGAGTTCGATCTGCTCGCCGCACTGCTGGAATCCCGCCGTCGCGTACGCAGCAAGGCCGACCTCACGCTGCTCCTGCGCGGCGAGTCGTACGTCACGACGTATTTCGTCGGGGATGCCGACAAGCGGGCGGTCGAGGCGCACATGACGAACCTCCGCCGCAAAATCGGCGACAACCCCGCACAGCCTCGATTCATCGAGACCGTGCGGGGTGTCGGGTACCGCCTCACCTCAGAGGTCACTCCTCCCCCGGCGTGACCTTCGGATCGCGCTCCCCAGCTGCGAATCCGAGTGAGTGAGGGGTCCTGAGCCGTTCGGGCGACTCAGACCTTGTATCCGTGCTGGCGACGGACGAGCTTGGTGAACATCAGGAGCGTCTGCAGGACGGTCACGACACCGACGATGGGCCAGCCGATCCAGAGGATCGTGGACTGCACGACCGGGCCGAGCATCATCCAGATCACCGCGACGGCGACCATGACGGCGATCGCGACGATGAGGGGCACCCAGTGTCCGTGGCCGCCGCCGCCCTTCTCCGCCTTCGCCTGCGCCGCCCAGTTGTCGACCTTCTTCTTGGAGAGGAAGCTCGACCAGGCGCGGGTGAAGTGCGACAGCCGGATCCACATGTAGACCTCGGCGGGCACGATCAGCAGCGCGAAGAGCACGTCCTTGCGGGTGCGGTTCGCCATCGTCATCGCCATGCGCAGGTTCAGCATCACCGCCATGCCGATCGGGATCAGCCAGACGGGCGAGAACACGAACGCGCCGATCGACAGCGACGCCGCGAGCAGGAGGAGGAACGCGACGCGCACGAACAGGTTCGTGAGCATCCCGAAGTTCTCCGCCCAGCGGATCCGCAGGTTCGGGTGCAGCGGCTGCCCCTTCGTGTCGCCCCGCTGTCCCGGCCACATCAGCTCGATCGCGCCGTAGGTCCACTTGACCTGCTGCGCGTCCAGCGCCCGCAGCGTCGTCATCCCCCCGACGTCGGCGCGGGCGGCCGGGCTGATCTTCGTCAGGTACCCGGCGCTCTTGATCTGCAGAGAGAGCAGCGAGTCCTCCACCTCGCTGTCCTTGACCCACGGCGTGGACTGGTGGTTCTGTTCCATGACCTCGCGCAAGGCATGGGTGGAGAACACCGAGAACTGTCCGCCGAGCACGGCCATGTTGCGGCCGCGCAGCAGGTTCTGCAGGTTGAAGGCGGCGAACTGCGAGCGCTGGCCGCTGATGAGGAACGAGGCGAGCCCCTTGAAGGGCTTGTTGTCGATCGAGTAGATCGCCGAGATGCCGCCGATGCGGCTGTCGCCGATGATCTCGGTCTCGAGGTACTCCACGGCGTGCTCCTCGGCGATCGTGTCGCCGTCGACGCCGAGGAGGTAGTCGTACCCCTCGACGAGGGCGTAGCCGTAGTTGAGCGCGCCGACCTTCTTGTCGGGGTTCTTGCCGATGTCGTGGACGAACACCTCGGTGAACTGCTCGCCGAGCTCGGTCGTGATCTCGTGCGCACCGGCGTACTGCGAGGCGATCTGCACCGTCTTGTCGGTCGTGTTGTTCACGACGACATGGATGACATCGGGGACGCGGGTCTGCGCGAGGAGCCCCTCGATGACCGAGGCGATCGACTCCTCCTCGTTGTACGCGGGGATGACGCACCCGATCGTGGAGCGCTGCGTCGTCGAGCCCTCGAACACCGAGTCGAAGTCCTCGGGGAAGGCGTGGTCGAACACGGGCTCGGCGGGCACGACGACCGGGGCGCGGTGGTGGGCGCGCAGGGCCAGCTCGCTGCGGGTGGATCCCGGGGTGGTGATCGTGGTCATGTCCGTGTCCTTCTCGAGGCACCGCGTGTCCCCCGAAGGGGGGACGGGGGCCGGAGCACCTCGTTGGAGACCAGCTTGTTATGCTCAACTCCACGTAGCACCCGTGGTTCGTCCAGGCGACCACAACGAATCCGCAAGGTTTGCGCAACGCCCCCGAACCCCCTCCGGGACGCCGGCTGCGGACCCGACGACAGGTGAATGGATGATCACCCTGTACACGGTCACCCTCACGGTGGCGTGCTGCGTGGCCGTGGCTCTGGTGATCGTCTCCGAGCGCCGCGCCCGCTCCACCGACGGGCCGTGGGCCTCGGCATCCACCCTGTCCGTGCTGGCTGCGAGCAGCGCGACGCTGTCGACGCTCGCGTACGCGATGTCGGGGCCCGACGACGAGCACCTGATCCCGCTCCTGATCGGCGACGTGTCGATGCCGCTGTCGATCGGGTTGATCCTCGCCGCCGTCCGGGTGGCCGGGGGGATGCCGCGGACCTGGCTGATCCTCTCGAGCACGGTCTCGGTCGCGGTGGGGGCGACGACACTCCTGCTCTCCCCCCAGACCGGGCAGGCGGTCAAGCTGGTCGCGCTGGCCCTGCTCAGCTTCCTGACGGTGTTCTCGTGCGTGCGCGGCAAACTCCCCGACCTCGGCGCCTGGCTCGTGGGTGGGACGCTCACCGCGTACGGCGCGTACTGCCTCGTGCGATTCGGCGCGCCGCTCCTGCGGGTGCAGCTGCATCCGTACGTCGAGATCGGGCTGTCCCGCAGCGTCGCGACGATCGTGGCGGCCGTGGCGGTCGGCATGGTCGCGTGGGGCATGATCGTGATCATCCGGCGCGCTCAGGGGCCCGATCCGACAGCGATCGTGAGCAACGAGACCCTCACGAACTGGATCGAGGCGCTGCTCGCCCAGCGCAGCGTCGTCCTCGCGATCACCGTGACGGTGCCGGCGCTCCCGCTGCATCGCGCCGCGTTCGGCCGGGCGTGGGCGCAGGCGATCGCGACGGCGGTGACGCGCGCGTCGGCCGACGTGCTGCCGACCGGAAGCGTGATCGGGCGGGCCGCCCCGGGCGCGCTCGTCGCACTGCAGTTCGGCACGAATTTCGACCTCGCCGCGATCCGCGCGACCCTGCAGGAGACCTACGAGAAGCTGCTGCCCGCCCCGGCGCCCACGGACCCGCCCGACCTCGAGGTCGCGCAGCTGAACATCACGGCGACCTCCGACGTCCGCCGGTTCGCCCGACACGCCCGCTCGGCGGCACGGCGCGTCCTGAACTCTCAGGGAGTGTGAACGAGATGACCACTGCCGCGAGCCTGCCGCTCGGCACGCGCACGCATTCGATCTGGCTGTCGCAGCTCCTGCTTGCGATCGTCGTCGTGGTGGTCGTGCTGCTCGTCCAGGCCCTCGCCCCCGAGACGCTGGGTATGTGGACCTTCACGGTCGGGGTGTCGATGATCGTGATCCTCACCGGACTCGCGCTTGCCCTGCCCTGGCAGAAGCTGCCGCGCTGGGCGGTGCTGTTCGTCCCGCTCCTGGACATCATCGCCGTGGGACTCATGACCCGCGACACCCCGATCGACTTCGCGTTCCTGTGGGTGTTCCCGGTGACATGGATCGCGTCGCACTTCCCGCTGTGGGCGACCGGCACGGCGCTCGGCACGGTCGCGGTCCTCGTGCTGCTCGAGGAGCTCGGCCACCCCGAGAACCCGAACGGCACGCTGCGCCTCATCATCATCACGCTCTCGCTCACCTTCATCGCGATCAGCACGCAGAGCGCCGCGCGTCAGACGCGGGCGTTCAAGCGGCTGCTGCGCCGCGAGGCGAACAAGCTGAACGAGACGCTCACCCGCTCGACGCGGCAGGAGCGCGAGCTCTCGCGCGTGCTCGGCTCCCTCGACGTCGGCGTCGTGCGCCTGTCCGCGGACGGCGAGATCGTCGAGGCGAACACGACGTACCGCGCGCTGTACGACATCGCTCCGGGCGACGCGTCCTTCGCGCCGCGTGCCGTCGAGTACGACGGGTTCGAGGGCTCGCCGCTGAGCCCCACCCGCCGTCCGATCACCCGCGCCCGCCACGGCGAGCAGTTCGAGGACGAGCGCACCTGGCTGTTCACGACAGACCTGACCTGGCGGGCGCTGGCTGCGACGTCGATCCGGCTGCCGAACGATCAGGGGCTCCCCTCGGGCGACCGACTCGTGATCGTGCACGACATCACCGCGATGATCAGCGCCGAGCGCGCTCGCGCGAATCTCGCGACGCGTGTCTCGCACGAGCTGCGCAACCCTCTCACCACGATTCTCGGCTTCTCCGACCTCCTGCTGGAAGACACCACCCTCCCCGACCCGACGCGCGTGCGCGTCGAGGCGATCACGTCGGCTGCCGAGCGCATGCTCACGCTCGCGAACGAGATCCTCGCGTCGGGCAAGCAGGCGCAGAAGGCCGAGGCGACCGTGACGAGCACCGACCTTGCGAAGGTCGTCGCCGATTCCGTGGAGTCGTTCATGCCGGCCGCCGAGACCGGCGGCATCCGCGTGGTCCTCGCCGTGTCCGATCATGTGAGCGTCCTCGGTGACGCGTTCCGCCTGCGCCAGGTGTGCGACAACCTGCTCAGCAACGCGATCAAGTACACGCCGAAGGGTGGGCGGGTCACCGTCGAGGTGTTCCGGTCGGGGCCGGAGGGCCCGTCGCGGGCGAACGATCAAGCGATGCTCGTCATCAGCGACACCGGAATGGGCATGTCCGAGGACGAGCTCGAGCGCATCTACGAGCCGTACTTCCGCAGCGCCGCCGCCGAGGCGAGCTCGATCACCGGCACCGGGCTCGGCATGGGCATCGTCCGCTCGCTCGTTGCCGAGCACAGGGGCGAGCTGACGATGCAGAGCGCGCCGGGTCGCGGAACGGTCGCCACGGTGAGCCTGCCGGCCGAAGACGCGCCGGATGCCGGCCTCCTGGCCGACGGATCGTGGAGGGCCCGCACCGATGCTTGATACCGCGACCGCGACGATCGCCACCGGAGACCTGGTGGTCGGGCTCACCGTGACGATGACGGTGTGCACCGCCCTCATGATCTGGGTGGGGCTGCTCGGACGGGCGAGCCGCGCCACGCTCCTGTGGACGTTCGCGTTCGGGCTCGGACTGCTCGCCGCCTACGCACTGCTCGCGACGGGCGCGGCGGGCGCCGACGTGCTCTTGCATCCGGTCGGACTAGGGTTCCTGTGCGGCATGCCGGCCCTGGTCTGGTCGGGTCTGCGCGCGGCGCAGGGCAAGCGACCGTACGCGTGGATCGGGTTCCTGCAGTCGGCGGCGTCGGTCGTGATCCTGTTGCTCACGACGAATGCCGACGCCGGTTTCGCCGTCTTCCGCTGGCTCTTCTTCGCGTCCGCGATCGGGGCGGTGCTGGGCGCGATCGAAGTGCTGCGGGGCGTCTACCGCGGGTCGCGATTCGGGATGCCGCTCGTCGTCGCCGCCGGGACCCTGCTGCTGCTGTCCGCGATCGGCGCGGCGGGGACCGTTGCGGGCTCGAACACGGCGACCGACCTGTTCTTCGTACGGGGCATCGTGATTGCGCTCACGATCTACGCGATCTGCGCGACCGTGAGCGTGCTGTTCCTCTCGAACCGCCGACCGGGCGCGCGCGACGCGCTCGAGGCGCTGGACGCGTACCTGCCCGAGTGGGCGATGCGCGCGATCGTGCGTGAACGTCTGCTGCGGGCTCGCGATCGTCGAGAGCAGTCCTGGTCGTTCGTCGACCTCCGGCTCGATGACGCGACCGATCTGCGCGAAGCGACCGGCGAGGCGACCTTCTCCGCGATGACCCGCCGGTTCGAGGGAATCGTCGCGGCGGTCTTCCCGGCCGAGGCCGACCTCTGCCGGGTCACGCCGGGTCACGTCACGGTGTTCGCGTCGCAGCCGGTGGGGGCGGTGCGAGAGTTCGTGCGGAGCATCCTGAACGAGGTTTCGGTGCCCGACGATCAGGCACCGACGGGCCTGCGGATCACGGCGAGCGCGGGCATCGTGACGGTTGACGTCACGACCGACACCTACGAGAAGCTCGCCGCGGCGGCGGCGGCTCAGACGGCCGCGGCACAGGAGGCCGGCGGCGATCGCTGGCGCCGAGCGGATGCCGATCTCTCGGCATCCTGATCGGGATCACTTCTGCGCGATCGCGACGGTGATCGTGTCGGTCGCGGTCTGCTTCGCGAAGTCGCTCGAGGTCGGCGTGGACTGCACGAGGTATTCGTACGTGAACTCGAGCGAGACGTAGGTCGCGTCCGCCGGCGTCGGTCCGACCGTGAAGGTCTGCGAGTAGCTGTACGGGTCGAGGACCAGATAGCCCGGGTTCGTCGTCGCGCTGTCGACCTGGGCGCTCAGCGGATCGAAGGTCTCGGTCGCCGACATCGGGGTGGCGATCATGGTCGCGCGCTGGAGGTAGACCTTCTGGCCGTCGTTGGGCGTGATCTGCGTGATCATCGAGAGGCTGACCGGCTTGAGGGCGTCGGCGGTCCACTTATCCATCGTCAGGGTCGACCAGTAGTCGATCGTGATCGTGAGGGGTCCGGCGACCAGCCCGCGTTCGGTGGAGCCCGACGACAGGTCGTTGGGAACGGGCTGGGGCACCTCGGTGGAGGTGGGCGTCGGAGTCGGCGACGCCGTCGGGGTCGCCCACGGCGGCGTGCTGCAGCCGGCGAGGGCGATGGCGAGTGCGGCGATCGCGGCGAGCGCTGTCGTTCGTCGTGCAATGCGCATGTGCGGCCCCTTTGTGCCCGTGTGCCCCGTGCGACGGGGTGATGTCAGCGGAATGTTGCGTCACCAGGCATCTGCGACCGGGTCCGGCCAGTCTATTGGCGGGTGGGGGGCGGTTCCCTGTCCCCTCTTCGGGGGACACCGAACGGGCATCGCCCCTGGCCGGACCGCTTTTCTGCGTCACCGTCGTGAAACATGCGATTCACGTAGGGTCGGTACGGTTCTTCTCATGAGCACCCCCACCATCAAGGCCGTGATCCCTGCAGCCGGTCTCGGCACCCGTTTCCTCCCCGCCACGAAGGCCATGCCGAAGGAGATGCTGCCGGTCGTCGACAAGCCGGCCATCCAGTACGTCGTCGAAGAGGCGGTCGCCGCCGGGATCGATGACATCCTCGTGATCATCGGCCGCAACAAGAACGCGCTGGCGAACCACTTCGACCGGGTGACGGAGCTCGAGCACACGCTCGAGGCGAAGGGCGACCACGGCAAGCTGGCGCGGGTCGTCGAGCCGAGCTCCCTCGCCGACATCCACTTCGTCCGGCAGGGCGACCCGAAGGGTCTCGGTCACGCGGTGCTCCGCGCGAAGAAGCACGTCGGCAATGAGACGTTCGCCGTGATGCTGGGCGATGACCTGATCGACGCGCGTGATCCGCTGCTGTCCCGGATGATCGAGGTGTCGCTCGGTCGCTCCGCGACGGTGGTGGCGCTCATGGAGGTGGATCCGTCGCAGATCCACCTCTACGGCTGCGCCGACGTGGACACGACGGACGAGTCCGACGTCGTGAAGGTGAAGGCGCTCGTCGAGAAGCCGTCCGCCGAGGAGGCCCCGAGCAACCTCGCGATCATCGGCCGGTATGTGCTCAAGCCCGAGATCTTCGAGGTGCTCGAGAACACGGAGCCCGGCAAAGGCGGCGAGATCCAGCTGACGGACGCTCTGGAGGAGCTGGCCGCCGACGAGTCGATCGCGGGCCCGGTGCTGGGCGTGATCTTCTCGGGTCGCCGCTACGACACCGGTGATCGCCTCGACTACCTGAAGTCGAGCATCCTCCTCGCCCTGGATCGGGAGGACCTCGGTCCGGGCCTTGCCGGCTTCATCAAGGAGATCGCGCCGACCCTCCCGGAGTGATTCTGTTGCGTGTGGTCGGTCGACCCCGGCACGTCTGAGGTGACAAGACCTGATCCCTTCGTCCGAGGTGCGCGCTCAAAGTGCCAGCCCGGGTCGCCTGACCGAGCTCGAGCCGACTCGAACCGACACTTCTGAACGTGACTCTCGCGGCGCGGTCCAGCCGCGTCGATGCAGGCGAGCCGCCCATCACCCTGCCAGCGCCACTCGCCGGGATCACGCCGCCCGCCGCCCGACGCGCCCGCACGCCCTCACGCCCTCACGCCCCTCCGACTCACGCCCCTCCGACTCACGCCGCCCATCACCCTGCCAGCGCCACTCGCCGGGCTCACGCCCCCGCCACCCGAGGCGCCCTCACGCCCCTCCGACTCACGCCGCCCGCCACCCGACGCGCCCGCCGGGTGGCGGCGGATCCCAGGCCCACCTCACCGCGGACTTCGACTGCAGCGGAACGGGCTCCCCCGCCGCACCCGGTGGCCGATGGAGCAGGAACGGTCCCTTGCCGACCCGCACGATCCGCCATCCCGCGTTCGTTCTACCCGCGCTCGCCCTACGCCGCCGCGAAGCTCTACAGCTACTGGATCACGAAGAACTACCGCGAGGCGTACGACATGTTCGCCGTGAACGGCATCCTCTTCAACCACGAGTCCCCCCGCCGCGGTGAGACGTTCGTCACCCGCAAGATCACGCGCGCCGTCGCGGCGATCAAGGCCGGCAAGCAGGACCTGCTCTACATGGGCAACCTCGACTCGATCCGCGACTGGGGCTACGCCGCCGAATACGTCGAGGGCATGTGGCGGATGCTGCAGGCCGACAACCCCGACGACTACGTGCTCGCCACCGGCGTCGGCATCACCGTCCGCGAGTTCCTCGAGATCTCGTTCGACCGCGCCGGCCTCGACTGGGAGAAGCACGTCCGCTTCGACGAGCGCTACCTCCGCCCCACCGAGGTCGACGCCCTGATCGGCGACCCGTCGAAGGCGCACGACGAGCTCGGCTGGAAGGCCACGATCGACGGTCGCGAGCTGGCGAAGCTGATGGTGGATGCCGACCTCGAAGCCATCGGCCACGAGGGCACCCCGTGGATCGACACGGTCGACCTGGCGTCGTGGAAGAAGGCGGCGTGACGTCCTCCGACGGTCTGGACTACACCCCCGGAGAGCTCGACCGGGACGCGACGTTCTACGTCGCGGGGCACCGGGGGCTCGTCGGATCGGCGATCGTCCGCAAGCTCGAGGCGTCGGGGTTCGAGAACATCGTCGGCAAGACCTCGGCCGAGCTCGACCTGAAGGACCGTGACGCGGTCTTCGCGTACATGGCCGAGATCAAGCCCCGCTACGTGGTCCTCGCAGCGGCGAAGGTCGGCGGCATCCTCGCGAATTCCACGTACCCCGTCGACTTCCTCAGCGACAACATGCGCATCCAGGTGAACGTGCTGGATGCGGCGCTCAAAAACGACGTCGAGCGGGTCGCGTTCCTCGGATCCTCCTGCATCTACCCGAAGTTCGCCGCGCAGCCGATCCAGGAGGACTCGCTACTCACCGGTCACCTCGAGGAGACGAACGACGCCTACGCGATCGCCAAGATCGCCGGCATCCTGCAGACGCAGGCGGTGCGCCGCCAGTACGGGCTCCCCTGGATCTCGGCGATGCCGACGAACCTCTACGGCCCGAACGACAACTTCTCGCCGAAGGGGTCGCACGTGCTGCCGGCGCTCATCCGCCGCTATGACGAGGCGGCGTCCTCGGGCGCCGGAGTCGTGACGAACTGGGGCACGGGCACACCGCGCCGCGAGTTCCTGCACTCCGACGACATGGCCGACGCCGTGCTGCACCTCATGGAGCACTACGACGGCCCCGAGCAGGTCAACGTGGGCACCGGCTCCGATGTCACGATCCGCGAGATCGCCTCGACGATCGCCTCGGTCGTGGGCTTCTCGGGAGAGACGGAGTGGGACACCACCAAACCCGACGGCACCCCGCAGAAGCTGCTCGACGTGTCGAAGCTCGCCGACGCGGGCTGGACCTCGAAGATCTCGCTCGAGGAGGGCCTGGAGCGCACCGTCGCCTGGTACCGCGAGCACGTGGGCGCGCTGCGGGAGTGATGTTCCGGCACATCGTGCTGTTCCGCGTGTACGACGAGGTCTCCGACGACCGCATCGACACCGCGATCACCCGGCTGGCGTCGCTCGCGACGCTGCCGGGCGTGGTGTCGATGCGTGTCGAGCGCTCGCTCGACACGCGCAAGGGACGGATGCTGATCGAAGACGCCATGTTCGAGGATGCGCGTGCCTTCTCGGCCTTTCGCGCGCACCCCGCTCACGTCGCGGTCGCGGCGGAGATGGCCGAGATCTCGGACTGGTGGGTCGGGGACTACGCGGAGTCCTGAGGCCCGCTTTCGCCGGTCTTGGGCGGGGTCTTCTTGAGCATCGATTCCTCCCCAGACCGGGGGAAAACCGAGTTGTGCACAAATGCTCCCTCGGCCCCTTCGATGTCGGAGGGGGTCGCTATGTTTAGAACATGCATTCGAACGCGGTGGTCGGTCTCAGCGATGAGCAGATCGACAGCCTGCGCGCCATCCGCGAAGAGATGGCCGCGTTCGATCGCGCCGTCGCCGCGGCCGAGGCGGGTCGTGTGCGCGTTCTCGCCCGCGCCGCCGGCCTCGTCGATGAGCTGATCGCGGGCACCTCGACGCGCGGGCGTCAGGCCGACATGGTGCTGCGCTCGATCTCCGCCGAGCTCGCGGTGGCCGCTCGCGTGTCCGACCGCTCGATGCAGCGGCAGATCGGCGACGCCGCGACTCTTGCCTTCGACTATCCGGCGACTCTCGCCGCATGGGAGGCGGGCGAGATCACCCGCAGCCACACGCGCGTCGTGCAAGACGCCGGTTCCATTCTCCCGATCGGCGATCGAGCCGACTTCGACCTCGCCGCCGCCGAGATCTGCACGGAGGACTCGCCCGCTCGCGTCGCTCCGCGCCTGCAGGCCCTCGCCGAGCAGCTGCACCCGATCAGCATCCAAGAGCGCCACGACGCCGCCCACGCAACGCGCTGCGTCAAGGTCGTGCGCGGGTCGGAGGGCATGTCAACGCTCATGATGCCGATCCCCTCCCTCTACGCTGACGCGATCTACGACCGGCTGACCCAGCAGGCACGCGTCGTCATCGACGCGCGCACGACTCCGCCCGCCGGGCTCGATGACGCCGCGCTGGCCGCGATCACAACCGACACCCGCACGATCGATCAGGTGCGCGCCGACGTCGCGGTCGACATGCTGCTGGCCTCGTCCCCGACGGCCGACCCCACCCGCAGCGACGACGGCCCCGGCACGATGGGCGCCATCCGCGCGAAGGTCCAGATCGTCGTGCCCGTGCTGTCGCTCCTGGGCGCGTCGGACGAGCCGGCGACGCTCGCGGGGACGGGCCCGGTCGACCCCGAGACCGCCCGGTGCCTCGCGGTCGCCACCCCCGGGCCATGGGACCGCATCCTGACCCACCCGATCACCGGGGTCGTCCTGCACACCGACACCTATCAGCGCACACAGGCGATCGACCGGCACCTGCGGGGGCGCGATCGACACTGCAGATTCCCCGGATGCCGGCAGCCGGCGATCCGCTGCGAAGTCGATCACACCGTCGATTTCGCCCGAGGCGGTCCGACCGATGTCGCAAACCTCGCCCACCTCTGTCAACGCCATCATTCGATGAAGCAATTCGCGCCGTGGAAAGTGCGCCAACTCCGAGATGGCGTGCTCGAGTGGACATCGCCGACCGGGGTGAACTATCTCGATACCCCTCGGTCCTACCCGCCCGCGGTGCACTTCGTGCCGAGCGACGGCGGGGCGGCGGACGCGCCGTTCTGACGCCCGCGCCGGCGCGCAGCGTTCTCACCTCGACTCGAACGAGCCGCGCGCGAAGCCCTCGTCTCCCGCGCGAGGGACCGCGCCGCGACGGCCTCGCCCTCGGCCAACCACGCCCCGGGCGACGTTCCGGACCGCCCATCGCACGCACGTAGGGTGGATCCGTGACCGCCTCCCCCCTCCCCCGGTCGCTGCGCGTCGCGGGAACGACGTTCGCGTGGGTGCTCGGCATCGGCATCGTCCTCGCGATCTTCGCGCTCGTGTGGGTCGGCATCCGCGGGGCGATCGCCGCCGACTTCCTCCGCAGCGCCAAGGTCACGGCATCCGACGTCGTCGCCGACATCGCCGACCCCGAAGCCGCCGCCGCGTCCATCGACAAGATCGCCGGCGACACCGCCGCCGCGCACGCGCTGACGAGCGACCCCATCTGGCGCGCCGTCGAACTCACCCCCTGGATCGGCCCGCAGCTGCACGCCGTATCGACGATCGCCGCCGCGGCGGACGATGTCGCCGCCTCCGCCCTCACCCCCCTCGCAGACGTGGCATCGACCCTCTCGGCTGATGCCTTCCGCCCCTCGGGCGGCCGGGTCGAGCTCTCGGGTTTCATCGCCGTGCAGGACGCCGCCGCCACGTCGGCCGACGCGATGGCGCGCGCGACCACCGCACTGGACGACATCAACGACACCGCTCTCGTCGCCCCTCTGCGGGCTGTGGTCGACGAGGTCGCGACGGCACTCGACAACACCGCGAGCGCCACCGAAGCGCTCGCGAACGCGTCCGTCCTCGTCCCGGCGATGCTGGGCGCAGACGGTCCCGCGACTACCTCGTGCTGTTCCAGAACAACGCCGAATGGCGCTCGCTCGGCGGCATCGCCGGTGCGGCGGCGATCATCCACACCGACGCCGGCCAGATGCAGCTGACGCAGCAGGACTTCGCCGCCGCATTCCCCCGCTTCGACCCGCCAGTCACCGACCTGGGCCCGGAGATCACCGCGATCTACGGGCAGTCGCCCGCGCGGTGGTTCCACAACGTCACCCAGGTGCCCGACTTCGCCGTCACCGGTCCGCTCGCACAGCAGATGTGGCTGGCCAAGCACGGCCTCGACGTCGACGGGGTGCTCTCGATCGACCCGGTCGCGCTGTCCTACCTCCTGCAGGCGACCGGACCCGTCGCGCTGCCGAGCGGCGACACCCTCACGAGCGACAACGCCGTGAGCCTGCTGCTGAACGACGTCTACCTGCGCTACCCGAACCCCGCCGCGCAGAACGCATTCTTCGCCTCGGCCACGAGCGCCGTCTTCGCGGCCGTCGCGAACGGCGCCGTCGACCCGGGCGCGCTCCTCGCGGCGCTCGCCCGCGCCGGCGACGAGCAGCGCATCTTCCTGTGGAGTGCGCACCCCGACGACCAAGCCCGGCTCGCCGCGACGACACTCGCCGGAGGTCTGCCCGTCACGGATGCGACCACGTCCTCCTTCGGCGTCTTCCTGAACGACGGCACCGGATCGAAGATGGACTTCTACCAGACGGTCGACACCTCGGTTCTGTGGGAGAGCTGCACGCTCGATGCCCGGGGAACGGCATCCGGCACCGCGAACCTCACCGTCACCATCACGAACACCGCCCCCGCGACCGGGCTCCCCGATTACGTCACCGGCGCCGGCTCGTACGGCGTCGCCCCCGGCTCGGCGAACACCGTGGGGTACCTGTACCTGCCCGAGGGATTCGAACTCACGAACGCCATACTTTCCAACGGCGGCGGCTTCGGCGGCGGCATCCACGACGGCCGGCGCGTGCTGAGTTTCGACGTCGTACTCGCGCCCGGCGAATCGATCTCGGCGAGCGTGGCGGCGGCGTCCACGACCCCGACAGGATCGCTGCTGGAAGCCCGCGTCACCCCAGGAGTTAACGCGAATGTAACGAGGCCGATTAGCGCCTGCCTGTGAATGTGCTTACCCTCTCAATAGGGCATCGCCGCTCGGATCCAACGTTCCGAAAAGCGATGCTTTTTGTTGCCCAAAAACAGCTGAACAATGTCGTACTGTCCTTGCTTCGCAGGGTGTCCCCCCAACTCCAATAACTGCGCCTGACGGCCTCACGAAAGAGTTGACCATGAAGCACAAGATCCAAGGCCTCGCTGTCGCCGCTCTCGTCGCGGCCTCTGCATTGGCCCTTCCCGCCGCCGCTCAGGCGGACACCATCTACCCGCCGTCCAACGCGTGCAGCGTCGTGCCGAGCGTCGTCACCCCGGGTGCGACCGTCACGTTCTCGTGCGTCGACGGCACGTTCTCCCCGTCCGAGTTCGTCTCGGTCACGGTCGAGGGCAACACGAACGCCACCGTCGGTTTCGTGAAGTTCGCCGTCACCTCCTCGGGGAGCACGACCGCCACCGCCGACGGCGCGATCTCGGTGCCGATCACCTTCCCGAGCAACGCCTCGGGCAACTACAACATCACCGCCGCGTCCGAGACCTCCGCCGGTGGCGCCTCGACCGTGTCGATCTCGGCGACCGGCTCCGGCTCCGGCGAGGGCTCGCTGCCCGCAACCGGCTCCGACAGCGCTGCGCTGCTGGGCCTCTGGGTCGGCGGCGGCGCGCTCGTCCTCGCCGGCGGTGCCGTGGCGCTGACCGCTGCGGTGCGTCGCAACCGCAAGGAGCACGCGGGCGCCTGACCCCCGCAGAACGTCTCCTTGACGTCGCAGAACCCCCGGCCGAAGGGCCGGGGGTTCTGCGCGTGGGGGGAAACGGAGTCACGCCCACCGCGAAGCCGCGCGTCTGTAATGCGTTTGTTTCATTGCTGTTCGAATTCGCGTCTTTTCTGTGGATAGCCTGAATGCAACGTCGTCAGGGCTGCGATGTCGAATCGCCCCCCTGGAGGATTCGGCAAGCCCCGGCAAAACCGTCAATGGGTGGGGATATGACCAGAATTTCACGCGTTCCGAAATCGGCGGTCGCGGTCGGGGCCGCGGGAATCGCCTGTGCTCTCGCCGGGACGATCCTGATCGCCGCGCCGGCCGTCGCCGCGGAGGAGATCGTCGGATCCGCGACCGTCGTGCTCGACTTCAGCGTCGCCGGAGAGGTGAACGTCGATGTGAACACGCAGAACCTCTCGGGCGTCACGGCGTACGGCGCCGCGTACGTCGACGCACCGGACGGACAGCGCTACACGTGGGGACCGCGGGAGTACGCGCCGGGTGAGACCTGGACGTACTCGAAGCTCCTGACCGGCTACACGTGCGACGATCTGTACTCGGTCTCCGCGGCCGCGTTCGGCTTCGCCGACCTCGAAGACCCGACGCCGGACTGGTCGACGGGAGTCGTCACGTACCCCGACGAGCGGGTGACGGTCATCGGCTGCGACACTCCGCCGACGAGCCCGCCGCCCTCCTCGCCGCCCGCGACCAGCGAGACCACGACCCCGGCCTCGGTCAGCGGCAACGTCCTCCCGCCGAGCAAGACCGACGGAGCGCTGCTCGCTTCGAACGAGACGGCCTCCGCGTTCGGCCCCACCCTCCTGATCGCCGCGGTCGGACTCCTCGCGGTCGCCGCCGGCCTTTTCGGCCGCCGTCGCTCGGACTCCGCTCGAGCGGAGTGAACTCCCGCCACACGATCGCCGCGGCGCTGATCCTGATCAGCGCCGCGGCGCTGTCCGCGTGCGCACCCGCCGTGCCGGACCCGACTCTCACGCGCGCCGTCCAAGCGACGCAGACGCCGGATGCCGCGTCGACGGATGCCGTCACGACCGGCGCCGCGGTCCCGGTCTCCCGACCCCTGCACCTCACCTTTCCGGCGGCATCCATCGACGGCGACATCGACGAGTACACCGCCGAGCAGGCGACCGCCGACGGCGGCATCAATCCGCCCACGCTCGACTCGATCGCGTGGTACACCGGCGTCCCTGACCCCATGCCGGGGACGAACGCCACCAACACCGTCTACATCTTCGGCCACACCTGGATCGAACCCGCCGCCTTCAACGGTTTGAAGGCCGTGCAGCCGGACGATATCGCGACCCTGCGCACCGAGACCGGCATCCTGTCGTACGAGGTGCAAGAGATCATCAGCATGGACAAGGACGACTTCGCCTCGGATCCCGACGTCGCCGCGGTCGTGCCCGGCAGGCTCGTCCTGGTGACCTGCCACCGCCCGGACGGTTGGTCGGACGACAAGCCCGCCCCCGAGAACACCGCCGTCATCCTGCGGCTCGTGGCGAGCGCGCAGAGCTGAGGCCCTGCTACGCAGCGTCGTACCGAGAGCCTGCCGGGGTGCCGTCTGCTCACGGAATGCGCCCTCCCGCGACGGGGAACTCACTCAGTGGAACGATGCCGCCCGAGCGTGCGACGCGGTAGCGAAGCGCCGCGACGATCCCCGCGCCGATGAAGGCGAAGGGATACGCCGGCGGCGACGTGAACACGGGAGCGCCGATCGACTCGATCGTGATGAGGAGCAGCCAGCCGATTCCACTCCAACGAATCCACTTGTAGAGAGGAGGCTCCATGTCGGCGATCGGTCGGACCATCGAGATCATCATCGCCAGAAGCCCGCCCGCGAAGAGGATGGTGCCCAGCCACCCGGTCTCACCGAGGAAAGCGGGCCACTGAGTATCGGTGAGGAACAGTCCCCAGCGCTCTCCATCGCCCAGTCCGTACTTCCGCGTCCATCCGTTCGCGACGTATTCGGGTGAGTACTCGGTCGCGGCGATGAAGCTCCCGTACCGACCGAAGCCCGCGCCGAACGGGAAGTCGCGTTGGGCGATGTGCCAGGCGCCGTTCGTGAGAAGTGTCCGCGCTGATTCGGTCTCACCGAAGAAGTACGTGGTGACGTCCGAGGAGACCAAATCGACGAAGACCGGGACCACGGTGAGAGCCGCGATCGGCCCCAACGCGAGAACAAGGAGGAAAAGCCAGGTCGAACGCGCCCGGAGCGCGAAGAGAGTGTAGACGACGACCATGCTCGTGAGCGTCTTCACGCGAACGGTCAGAACGCTCACAACGGTCATGACGGCCATCGTGATGCCCGGAATGACGCGGCTCCGGGTGACCAGAAGGTAGCAAAGGCAACCGACCGCGATAATCGCGGTGATACGCCCGAGCGCAGCGGGCTGTGAATACGGCCCGTTGAGTGCAGGGATACCGAAGACCGTCGCGGGGGTGCGGATCTTCGTGAAGTCGACCCACGCTTCCGTGACGACGAGGTTAAGGGTCGCCGTGACGAAGAAGAACGCCGCGAAGACGACACCCGCTGTCGCGAGCGCGTGAAGTGAGCGTCGACCCCATCCCAGCTGAGCGAACGCGAAGGCCATCAGCAGACCCTTGAGCGTGAGGAACGCCTGCTGCGTCCAGATCGACACCGGCACATCCTTGAGCAGCGACGAGATCAGCCCGACGACGAAAAATCCGGCGAAGAGCAGCAGTCCGGGCGGAAGCACGACGGCGCGATCCACCCAGACGCGCCTGATGGTGGAGGACACCACGCACAACACGGTCAGGACCTCGTCGATCGGTCCGCCTGCTGTTCCGAGGAGCAACTCGAGAACCGACGAGCTGACAATGGCGATCAGGGTGGCGAAGGCGATCACGAACGGCCAACGGAAGCTCGCGTAAAGGCCGACAAGGCCCAGGAGTGCGAGAGCGGTCACGTCAGGCGCCAAGGTTGCCCCCGGCACGATGACCGCCACCAGGAGAAGGGGAACACCCCACCAGATCAGATGCTCGCGACGTGAGCGCGCGCGCTCGCTGCGCTCTAGATCGATCGGCGCCGAGAGCATTGGCCTCGTCACACGCTCTCCTTCGCAACGATGTCCATTATGCGGTGAGAACGAGAGCCGGTGCTATCCCTGCCGCGTGTCATCAGTCGGCGGTAGAGGGAGAGCGAGATCTTCGCGATGATCAGCGTCGCCGCGGTTCGAGCATCCCTCAGGCGAAGCGCAGGCGGCAGGTCCCGCCAGCTCAGCGCGCGGCGGGCATCAGATGCCAGTCGCGCGGACGTGGCGGCATCGTACGGTCCGAGCACGGCATCCTTCAGGCGTGACAGACCGATGTGCTTGAGAACGAAGTAGCGGTAGTCCGAGGACGTGGCCAGTCGAGCATCGACCAGGTCGGCCGATTCGCGGACGACACCCGCGATCACGTCCAGCGAGGCGCCTCGTCTCCGACCGCTCTTGAGGATGGAGCCCGGTGTGGCGTGGTAGGTGTATACGGGCTGATCGACGAAAGTGACGGTCCGCGCGCGGGACATGACGCGGGCGACGATGGACAGATCCGAGTGCACCTCGCTGACGGCGAAGGGCAGACACTGCTCGAGGACACTGAGTCGCACGAGCTTGTTCCAGAGGTGGCCGGTCACGGTACCTCGCAACAGGAGCGAGAAGGCAGCAACCCCCGAAACGGTCCCCGTGCCCACGGGCGCAGCGATCGCATAGTCCAGACGTCCGTCAGGAAGAAGGGCCGACGCCTGGCCGATCACGACATCAGAAGACGTTGTCTCGGCGGCACCGGCAAGGTGTTCGATCGCAGTCTCAGGCATCGTGTCGTCCGCGTCGAGGAAGAGAACGAAATCCCCCTGCACGCTGCGGACACCCGCATCGCGTGCTCGCGCGACACCCACGTTCTCGGGGAGCACGAGCGCAACGACGGAATCGTGCAACCGCGACAGGCTTGCGGCGACATCAGGCGTCTCGTCGGCAACTCCGTCGCACACCAGGATCACTTCGAACGGGCGCACAGTCTGCGCCATGAGTTGCTCGACGATTCGAGGCAGCGACTCTTCAGCGCGATACGCGGGAATGATCACCGACACACGGGGGCGAACTTGCGGGTCACTCATGCGCGCACTCCATCCATGATCGAGTCGGCTCAGCGCCAGCGAGCGTCGGGGCCACGCTTCGGCACGGACGTCAGCACCACTCCCCGCACAGCCGTTCCGCCGGTTTCCAGCGCCTCGCACGCATCACCGACGTCCGCCTTCCTGGTGTCCCCGCTGGCCACGACGAGGACCGCGGCATCGGCCCTCTCCGCGAGGATCACGGCGTCGGCGAAGCGGAGGACGGCCGGAGCGTTGACGACGATCACGTCGGACGTCGCTTCCAGATCACTGAACACGACATCCGTCGCCTGCGACGCGATCAGCGCGGAGGCCGACTCCGCCGTCGAACCGGAGGGGAGGATGCTGAGCAGCGGCCTCGCGGTAGGCCGCACGGCCTGATGCAGTTCGGCTTTGCCATCGAGAACCTCCGACAGTCCGGGGCCCGCGTCCAGACCGAAGGCGGCCGCGAGAGAGCCGCCGCGCAGGTCGGCGTCGATCAAGGTCACCCGACTGCCTCCTTCCGCGATGACCGTCGCGAGGTTGGCCGCAGCCGAGGATGTCGTCGAATGGGGCTGCGGGCTGGTCACGAGCAAGCGGCGCGGAACTCGCGTCGCGGGGCTGGCGATCTCCGCGAAAAGCCGCCGGTACGCCTCAGCCGCGGGATCCGCAGGACGGTCGATGGACACGAGCGAGTTGGACTCGGCACGGGCGATGCCTTCCACAGGCAGGGATGAGCTGGTAACGCCGGCGATGTCCGCACGGACACGCACGCGCTGATCGGTGTACGCCCGGATACCGGCGAGGATCACACCGAGAGCGAACCCGACGAGGCCGCCCACCAGCGCCATGAGTGGAATGTCAGGCGCCGCGGGACGGCTCGGCGGGTTCGCCTGATCGACAAGCTCGTACTCGAATCGAGCCGCGGCACTCTGGGCGCCTCCCCCGGCTGCCAGCTGCACGTTCGTGATCTGAGACGCCAGGCTCTCCGCTACGGCATTGGCGAGGCTCGCCGCGGAAGCGGGGTCGGACGAGCTCGCCGAGACGGAAACGACATTCCCCGGCCCTTCGGTCTGGGCCGAGACGGACGAAGCGATCTGGGCGGAAGTCGCGTTGAGCCCGAGCTCCTGGATGACGGGATCGAGGATCAGCGGTGTGGTGAGCAACGATGTG
Organism: Microbacterium sp. NPDC064584; assembly: GCF_040687315.1. NCBI lineage: Bacteria > Bacillati > Actinomycetota > Actinomycetes > Micrococcales > Microbacteriaceae > Microbacterium > Microbacterium sp. NPDC064584. The sequence continues at coordinate 35,805 of NZ_JBFBMZ010000012.1, forward strand.
TAGGTCTCGATCCGCCCGAGCAGAAGTGCGTTCGCTGCGGTGAGTTCGGCCGCGCTCGACACGGATCCGGACGCGGAGAAGAGCGTGCGAGAGCTCGCGTTGTACACGGGGCGTTGGGTCGAACTCAGCGCGAAGGCGATCGCTGCCCCGAGAAGGGTCGCCACGACGATGATCCAGAGATTGCGACGGAGGATCCGTCCGAACTGCGAGAGCTGCATGAGGGGAGCTGCTTTCTGTGATGCGGGGGGACAGATCAGAGATTTTCTGCGAGGAAGGCCAAGGTCTGGTCGCGGACGTCCTGGTTCATCAGTTGCGCGCCGTGGCCGGCACCAGGAACGACAATGACCTCATTCGCGACGCCGACCGAGTCCAAGGAGGCCGCCATACGCTGGGCCTGCTGAATGGGAACGAGGTCTTGTTCGGCGCCGACCAGCAGGGCGGGCGGGTCGCTCGAATCGACGTGCGTGACGGGTGATGCGGCCGACCCGTCGCAATCCGCGAGCGATGTGCAGCCGAGATAGTTGAGGATGATCGTCACAGCCTCGGCCGACGGAGTGCCGAGCGCGACGGCGCCGGAAGTCATGTCGGCGACTCCAGAGAGCGAGACGACGGCCTTGAGCCGCGACCCGACAGTGGTCGGCCCCTCACCGGAGGTCGCAGCCTCGAGCGTGAGAATCGCGCCGGCAGATGATCCGAGGGCACCGATGCGTTCCGGATCGATGTTGAAGTCGGCGACCTGCTCCGGGTCGCGGAGCCACTCCACGGCCGCGGCGACATCCTCCGTCTGGCTGGGGAAGATGTAGTCCGGCGCGAACCGGTAGCTGATGGGGAAGGCGGCGTATCCGTTCGTCGCCAGCCAGACGCAGAGGTTGGTCATGCTCTCGTCGGATCGAGAGCCCTGCGTGAAGCCGCCTCCGTGCAACAGGATGACCGCGGCGGTCGGAGCCGTGCCGTCTGCGGGGAGACACGCGTCCATTTCCAGCGTCTGGCCGTCGATCTCCCGGTAAACCATGTCCGTTCGGGTGGTCACGCCGCTGTCGGCAGGAGCCGACAGCGTTGGCGCTACAGTCGGGTCACGTCGAGCGCCGCAGGCGGCGAGACTCACGGTGAGCGCGATGACGAGGACGACGCCGGCGGAGCGGATCAGTCCCTCCGCTGCATGACGACGACGGTGGGTCTGAGGATGGTGCACGAGCCCCAGCGTAGGAAGGCTGCTTCTCGGGGGGATGTCGTTTGTGTTAACGCCGTGTTGTATTTGACCGGGCATTCGTCGGGTCACGTGCTCACCTTCGCGCCCTTCTGCGCGCGGAAAAGAACAGCGATGCCCGCACCCGCGAGACCACCGGCCGTGTTGGCGATCCAATCCGATGCGCTCGGCATCCGGCCCGGCAAGAGCGCCTGGACGACCTCCGCCGACAGCGATACCGCACTGCAGACGATGACAGCCACCCACCACAGCCGACGAGGCAGGAGAAGCGCCATCAGCATTCCGAAAGGAACCATGACGATCACGTTTGCGCTGACTTCGACCGTCTGGTAGGTGATCCACCGGGGAAGCCCCCAGCCGTACAACCCGTAGAGGATGCGGTAGACCCCCATGCCGTCGCCATCAACTCGATTCGGGGACAGAACAATGACCGCGATCAACGTCGCGTAGAGCCCCAGGAGGGTGATGTACACGACGTGGACGACGAGGGGTCGGCGACGCTCATCCCTCAACAGGATCCGGCTCCCGTTGACGCGCCCACATGTCAGTGGGAAAGGATGCACGCAGCTGCGCGTCCGACCAGCTGAGCGGAGGCGCAACGTGATCGACGGCGCTCTCGAAGGAATCGGACATGAGCGGCACGTTCCGACCCGTGCCCTCGTAGTAGTCCTCGTACTTGAAGACTGTCTCGTGCCGCGGCAGCACCGGCGAAACCGGTACACCCAGCACGTCGGCGATGATGATGGCGTGCAGCGAAGAGGCGACGACATGAGCACTGCGTGCGATGGTCTCGATGACGGTGCGGTACGGCATCCGGGGGTTGAGAAGACCGGGTCTGCCCCTCCACTGCGCGAACTCATTGAGGTTCGGGACAGAGGTCAATGGGATGGTCGCCTCTGCGCGGGAGATACCGAGCAACGACGGGATGAGAAGTCCGGGGTCACCATAGACCTCGGGCACAGATATCCCTCGGCGACGCAGGATCGCCGCCGTGAGGGGTCCGCGGACGGCACGCACGTCCAAGGACCGGGCACTCACCGAGGTCTCGGGGAGCTTGCCGTTGACACCGGTGCCCCAGACGACGTCCCCGTCCCGAGCGAACTGCAGGATCGATCCGACCGTGATGAGGCGGCGAGCGTCTGACGGAGCTGTCACCGGTGGAGCGAGTCGCTCCACGATGACCGGACCGAGGAGGTCGCCGAAGTTGTTCACCCTGATGGGCATCCGGATGCCCTTCCCCACGATCCCCGTCCCGATACGGACGCGGGGGTTCCAGTGCACGACGTCGACACCCCGAACAACGGTCATGTCAGTAGGCTCCTTCTCCGCGGATCACGGCTCGGGCCGTCTTCCACAGAATGAAGATGTCGCCGATCATCGTCCAGTTCTCGACATAGAAGAGATCGAGACGCACAGTTTCATCCCAGTCGAGATCCGATCGGCCACTGACCTGCCAAAGTCCCGTGATGCCGGGCTTCACGAGGAACCGACGGTGGACGTGATCTGAGTATTGGACGACCTCCCGCTCGAGCGGGGGCCGTGGACCGACGAGGGACATCGACCCGAGGAAGACGTTGAACAGCTGCGGCAGCTCATCGAGGCTGTAGCGGCGAAGGAACTTGCCGATGGGCGTCACTCGGGGGTCATCGCGCATCTTGAACATGACGGCGTTGCCTTCTTCGCGTCCGACGTGCGCGAGATCGGCGAGGCGGTCTTCGGCGTCCTCGTACATCGAGCGGAACTTGAGCATCGAGAACTCCGAGCCCTTGAGTCCGACCCGCGGTTGGCGGAAAAGAATGGTCCCCGGTGTGCTGAGTCGAATGACCATGGCGATACCCAGGAGGACCGGCGAGAGGACGAGGATGAGCGCCCCCGACGCGACGATGTCGAAGAGTCGCTTGGCGTACAGCTTGCCGCCCTCGTAGCGGGGTGTTTCGACGTGGATCAGTGGCAGACCGTTGACCGGCCTCGTGTGGAGTCGAGGACCACCGATGTCCGTCAAGCTCGGAGCGAGGACGAGGTGCTGTTGCCCCGGCTCGAGCTTCCAACTCAACTCGCGCACTTGTGCGGGCGAGAACTCGTTCGCACTCGTGATGATGACGGTATCGGCGCCCGTCGCATCGAGCGCCTGCGTGAGGCTCGCCAAGCTTCCCGACACGGGGATTCCCGTTCCAGGCACGGTCCCGGCCACTACCCCGCTGGGGGTGCAGGCACCGACCACCTTGAACCCCGCGGCGGGGTTCCGCTGAACATCGGAGGCGACGGTGGCGATCGTGTCGAGCGATCCGACGAGCAGGACGGACCTGGACATCCGGCCTCTCTTCCGCTGGCCGACCAGCCACTTGCGAGCGATCCACCTCACTGTCACGAGAAGAGGGATTCCCATGCCGAGGCCGAAAGCGAGGAACAGCCGCAAGCCGGGCACATCCAACACGTACGCGATCAGTGCGACCAGCCCGAAGACAAGGAATGTCGCCTGGACGACCCGGCGGTACTCGGTCGCCCCTGTGCCGACCACCCGCGGGGACCGACTGGCGGTAGCTGCGAGGAAGAACAGCCAGATCACCGCCGAGGCCGAGCACACGATGAGGCCTTCGGTGTTCATCTGGCTGTTGAAGGATCCGCTCATCCACGGCGCCGACAACCCTGCGACGGAAGCAGCCAGCGTGATCGTCGTGATCACGGCGAGGAGGTCAGCCGTGATCAGGATCCTTCCGAACACGGTTGCCCAGTCGGCGGTGATGCGCGGGAGTGCGCGTGTGCTGAGGGTGGTGCGTTGAATGACTTCAGTCATTTCGGGCTCCTCATGGACGAAGACTTGGACACGCGGGCGCTGGTCCACGAGCGAGGCGGTATGAGCAGCCAACGCGCCTTCGCGGTCCAGCGCATGATCATCAGCGAAGCCAGAATCGCGGCCAACGTGACGGCGATCTGAATCAGGAAACCCACCCAGCGCGGGCCCTGCCAATCGACCAAGCCGATCACCGCGGCGATGGGGATGATGATGAACAGGTGGTACAGGTAGATATGCAGGCTGGACGCGCCCCACGTCGAAAGGAAGGCGAACGCCCGCACTCGCGAGATGCTCTGAGCGAGAGCGAACCCGGCAGCCAGCGCGAGGACTTGGCCGATGAGGGCGATCCCGGGGACGCCACGGATGCTGAACAGCACGGCGAACCCCACGAAGCCGGCGAAGAGCACAACCAGGCTGACCCCACCCCAGAGGCGCGATCGCTCCACCCAGGCGGCGATCGGCTTCGCGAGGTGAATGCCGAAGAGGTAGAAGACGAACAGCCCGAGCACCCGGTCCCAGCCGATGTTGTCCGTGTGCAGCCACCCCGACGTCACGAAGGCCGACAGCAGCGCGGTGGCACCGAGAGACACCCACGCCGGAACGCGTCGTAGAAGCCATGCACCTACCGTGAACAGCGCAAGCGCGTACAGGAACCAATAGCTGCTCGACGGCCACAAGAAGATGAGCGCGAGCGCAACGATGCTGTTGGCCGGGAGGTCACCGAGATTGCTGTTGGCTGCCGGGATCAGGAGGAAGAAGAGGAACCTGATCGTCGACCACACGACGTACAGATACAACATGGGAAGGACCCGTCGACGGAACAGATCACCGAAAGTGAAGGTCACTGTCCGGCTCGACGTCATTCCGGCGAGTACGAAGAATGCCGGCATGGGAAAGAGTTCGAGCGGAATCTTCAGGATCGCGGGCATACCCGCCATGCCTGCCGCCCCGACGTAGAGCGTCGAGTGGTAGAGCACGACGAGGAAGATCGCCGCACCCTTCGCGACGTCGATCCACGCTTTGCGCCCCGGCGCCCACGTCGGCTTGTCCGGGACGACGCGTGCGCTCACGTGCCGAGCACTCCTGCGTAAGGGAAAGTGGGGTTCATCTGGTGGCCTCCTCGGTCCTCGTCTTCACGAGAAGGACGCCATCGGCCCGGTTACGCAAGAATAGGCGGACCTGGACACGACCGACCACCGCTTTACACACACTTAACGCAGGCTTCACGGCGGCGCCACGGAGCACGATCACCCGTCGAACCGCTTGACGAGACGCGCGGGGACTCCGGCGTAGAGAGAGTCCGGATCACAGTCGGCGGTGACCACTGCTCCTGCGGCCACAACGACCCCCGAGCCGATGGACACGCCGCCGAGCACCGTCACTCCTGCGCCCAGCCAGCACCCGTCACCGATCGTGATCTCGGCGGCCCGGGTGCGCCCCGCCCGTTCTTGCGGGTCACCCAATTCGTGGGTCGTAGGAAGGAGCATGCAGCGAGGCCCGATCGCGACGCGCGCCCCGACCCGAACATGTGCGTTCGACCCGACCAGCAGTTCTGCGTTGATGAAGGTGCCGGGTCCGACGCTGAACAATCGCGTCGATCCGATGAATCGGATGCCCGGATAGATGCGTGCCCTGTCGATGTTCGCCCCGGACAATCGGAGGATCAGACGACGCAGTCGCGGCGTCCACAGCGCGGACCCTGCTGCTGCCGCGGTGAGGGCTCGGACGGCGCTCATTTCGGCACCTCGACGACTTGGCTCTTCGGCGCGAAGTTCTGGCTCGCGAGGTCCCTCACGTGCGGCGCGCTGGCCGAGATCGAGGCCCTCTGGCGTGAGTCATCGGGCAGTGATGCGGCCATCAGAGGGATGACGGTGTCCGCGATGCCGGCAATCGGTGTAACGCACATCTCGGGAGTCCCGATCAACTGCATCATGCCCTCGACCTTGCCCTGGGAGGCAAGAGTGACAGCCGGAACGCCGAACATCACGGACATGATGGCAAGGTGCATGCGCCCGGTGACGGTCAGAGCCGCACGCTCCGTCAGACCTCGCACCTGCGCCGGAGTGGCGGTTTCCGTCACGAGATGAACGCCGTCGAGAAAGTGTGCCGCTACCTCACCGCACGGCACACGATCGTCCGCTGACTCGGTGACGACGTGCGGGAGCAGGACGACCTCGAGGTCCTGCTCCCGCAGCCACTCGACGATCCGCACGTAGTCGTCGGCGAGCTTGACCCCCCGATCGAGATGACCGCTTACGTTGACCACGGCGTAGCGGCCACGAATGCGCAGTCGCTCGCGCAGCGCGGGGTCGCGTGAGGTCGTGGTGAAGACGATGTCCGCGACGGCTTTCGAGTAGCCGATGCCATCTGACTCGAGCCGCTCGGCACTGACGGGATCGCGCGGGAAGAGCAGAGCTCCTGCGCGCGAGGCGGCAGCAAGCTGGGCTCGTGCCGCTCTGTGCGGCCGGCCAGACCAGCTGAATCCGAGCACTCGGGTCTCCACGCCGAGCCGGGCGGCGGCTTCAGCGACGACCCCGCGCATCACCGATGCGCGCGGGTTGTAGAAGCCATCCATGATGTCCGCGCCGATGACGGAGAGAGACCTGGACCTGCCCAGCAGCTGTCCGAACCGATCGAGTGCCGCAGCGCGAGTCTCCCCACCGCCGTAGAGGAGGCCGGGAAGGTCGACCAGTTCGGTTCGATCTCTGTGGGCGTCGGGCACCAGAACAGAGCCGGCGCCCGAAGTCACGATGACGACGACGCCCTCGGCGGCCTCCAGGTATGCCTCGACCATCGCCTGGTCGCCGATGTTCCCCCCGCCTGGCGGTGCCACCAGCACGGAGACCTCCTGCCCACGGTCGCTTCCGGCGGCTCCTACTGCTCGGCGGACGTCTCGCTTCGCAGGAATGCCGGTCAGCAGAACGGCATCGCGAAGCAACCGGCGCACTCGCGTCTTCAGGTGGGGCATCAGAGTGGACCTCAGGCGCTCTGCCACCGCGCGAAGGTCGAGATGCAATCCGAATCGGCGGATGCGGGCACGGTGTGGCCTCCTGCGTGCCATACGAGCGAGGTCTCGGCGGCGAAAGGAGATGCCGCCTTCACCAGCGCCTCGCCATGTTGAGCAGGCGGTACCACCACATCCGCCGCCGAGACGACGGCGCGAATACGGGTTCCCGCCCAGGCGGACGGTGCGTACAGCTTGGCCGGATTCGTCGCGACCACTTTCGTCACGTCTCCGCCGTACGCCGGGCCGACGCGAGCGGGATCCCGTGCGTACAGATCCTCCATGTCATACGTGGCATTGGCGAGATACATACCTTTGGGGCTGGGAATGTAGCGTTTGCCGTAGGCGTAGGACATCAGCGATCCTCCGCCGGAATTCGCCCGCATGTAGCTCGCCTTCACATTGAAGTAGCTGTTGATGTAGCGAGAGATCTCCCCTTGCAGCCAAATGGCCTTTGCATTCACCCACTGATCGCCGCCGTAGTTCGGGCACACGCTCACCCATCCCTTGTCGACTGCGAGCATCGCGCTCCATTTGTATGCGCTCGAGATCGCGGTGTACGTGCTGCCGAACGCGTGGTAGAACCACACGAACGTCAGCGCGGTCGCTTGCTTGCCGAGCTTGGCGGTGTGAGGCACGAAGAGTCGGGTCGTGTCGCCGGAGAAGAGGATGTCGATGACCTCGTACTTCTTCTTGCCCGAGCTGGAGACCTGGGTGTCCATGCGGCTGACCTCATAGGGCAGCTTGGGGATCACAGAATAGTCGGGCGCGGCGAACGCGCCGGCGGTGGGCAGGAAGATAGAGGCGGCGCCGACCGCACCACCGATCAACAGGGACCGTCGACTTAATCCTCCTTTCCGATCCTTCTCGCTCGCGGCTGCTGGCTCGAATTCTTCACGCATGCATTTCTCCAGGTAGTTGAACCGATCGTATGGTCACGTCGCGCGCCGAATTGTCGCGAGTCGGCATTCGTAACAGGGAGTTCACGTCGCCGTGACCAGCGCACTCGGGCCACGCTCGACAGCCGCGATCGCCATCCGGTACGCGTCGAGGTGCCGTCGCCCGACGTTCTCTCCGTCGCGCGCACGGAGATCGGGCCCGGACGTGGCCAGGAGGCCGGATCCCTCCACCTCGCGAAGATGACGGGAGAGGGCCTCCGCGGTGAGCTCGCCGTCGTACATGCGCACCCAGTCGTGTCCGAACTCGTCCGCAAGCATCCTGTTGACCTCGGATGAAGGGACCAGCGCCGGGCGTCGCAGAGACATCGCCACCAGGAGGGCACCGGAATTGCGCATCTCCCGATAGGGCAGCACGACAAGGCTGGCCTCGCGGACCTCGCGCACCATCTCGTCGTCGTCGACGAACCGTAGGATCTGCGTGATTCGCGGGTCATCTTGCGCGGCCTGGGCGAGGGGCTCACGTTGGCCCGCGTGAGGATTGCCGACCACGTGGAGAGTCATGTCATCGGCTTCCAGGGAGCGGAAGACGCGTACGAGCGTCTCTACGTTCTTGTACGGCCGGATGATGCCGAAGTAAACGAGCCGGCCGCCCACGGGGTCGACCTGCGGCAGCCGGGCGAAGGGCTCGACGTAGTGCCCGTGGGGGATCACGGTGCAGGCGCGGTGGGCGTCTGGCCGCGTGTGCTCGTTGAGCGCGATGAAGAGTGTCGTGTGGTGGTCGATCTTGTCGAGAGTGCGCAGCTCAGCACTCTTGCCCCGCTCGTGTGGTCGAGGGTTGTGGTAAGTGCGCACGATGGGGATCTTCTTGACATCGAGTCGCGCGACGAGGAGATCCACGAGGCGCCGCTTGACGAATGCCCGAAGTCTGGATCGACTGTCGCGGAACATCAATTCCGGCCAATGGATATGCAAGACGTCGTAATCGCCGAAGAGCGCAGCTCTCCATGAGAAGTAGGAGTACTCGACCTCGTCAGCCTTGCCGTCGAGAAGCAGATCGACGAACTGCGTCGTCCCGTCGGGAGGTCGCAATGACAGAAGAACTCGAACGGGCTCGGGGTTCGCAGAGGTCACTCGGAACCACCCTCCAGTCGGGCGCGCGGAGCGCGACGGGTGAAGAAACGACGCAGGGCGATCGCGTCACGGAACTGCGCCCTCAGTCCCGGCAGCGCGACCCCCGCGACGGCGATGACCAGAAGCGTGACGGCGGTACCCGCGAGCAGTCGCAGAACCGAGCTGTGCACGGAGATCAACTCGGTCACCGCATACGCCCCCACGGTCGCGACGCCGATCACGCTCAGCCAGCGGATACCCGTGACGAACATGCGCTTCGCGGGCGCGTCGGACACCCGCGAAAGCCAGATCAGACTGACCGGCCAGAACAGGACGAGGGTGGCGGTGTACGCCCACGCGACGCCCATGACGCCCCAATTCGAGCCGATCAGGATCATTGCGATCGCGAGTGGTCGGGTGGCGAGCGCGTAGTACAGGTTCTGCTTGACCAACCCGAGGGCAAGGAACACCCAGTAGCTCGCATAGGTCGCTGCCTGGAAGGCGCCGCCGATTGCGAGCACCTGGAAGATGGGCGCGGCCGCCAGCCATTCTCTGCCCAACGCGAGCCGGATGATCGCGTCGGACTCCGACACGCAGAGCGAGGTGACGACTCCGACGATCACCAGCATGGCGAACTGGCCCGTGAGGATGAACTGCGCGAACCGCTCGGGCGCGGACTGCAACTTCGACAACACCGGGAGTGCGACTCTCGTCGCGGGGGCTTGAAGCTGGGTGAGCGGCATCGTCACGAGCTGAAAGGCGCGATTGTAGAGGCCGAGGCTCGTCGCCCCGAATCGCATGCCCAGCACCACGGAGTCGACGTTCTTGCTCGCGTAATTCAGCAGATGGGAACCTGCGACCGCCGCGCCGAAGGAGACGAAGGGCTTGATGGAGGTGCGTCGGTCGTACCAGCGCGGAACCCACCGCGAGAAGGCCGCACACAGCACGAGAACGACGGTCACCTGCGCGACCTGCTGCCACGCAAGCGCCCACGCACCTGCACCGTTCGCTGCGAGGATGATCGCGAGGACGAGACCGATGACCTGTCCGGCCGTCTCGGCCCCCGCGAGGCGGCCGAACTGCAGCGACCGTGTCAGGTTCGCGGTGAACTGCACGCTAGCGCCTCGAAGGAAGAAGCACACAGCCAGTGCGATCGTCAGCGGCTGGAGTTCCGGCGTGTCGTAGAGCGCGGCGATCGCGCCGGATGCGGCGATGACGATCAGGGTCAGAGCGAGGCCGATCAGCGCGTTGATCCAGAACAGATTCGACTTCTGGCGCTCCGAAATCTCCTTGGCCTGTACCGCAGCCTGACCGAGACCGAAATCGCGGACGATGTCCGCGATGCCGATGATCGCAAGGATCATCGTCACCAATCCGTAGTCGACCGGGGTCAGCAGACGCGCGAGCACGACGATGCCGACCAGCTGGATGACGATGCGAAGTCCCTGCGCGCCGAGTGTGACCGCCGCGCCCCTCGATGCAGCCGCTCCCAACGACACGGGCGGAAGGGCGCGAGCTGTGCGCTTCATCATGTCGCCGGCCGAGGTCGACGACGGATGAGGCGCCCGAGCACGGGGTCCGCTGCACGGCGGAGGACGCTTCGGTTCTCCGAGCCGGCGATGAGCCAGAGCGTCCCGGCGTACACTGCGCCGCCGAGGACCGCGACCGGCAGCGCGAACGTCCAGAACGATGCGCGCGCGTCCGCCCATGAGGAGAACTGGAGCAGGGCCATGGCCACGCCGGGAACGGTGATGGCCGCGAGGCAGCGCGCCACCTGTCCCAGATAGCGCCACACCTGCAAGGCGATGTAGCGGTGCAGAAGGAACAGTCGAAGCGGCCAGAGCAGAATACGCGACAGACGCGACAGCGCGACGCCCGCGACGCCGAACGGGAGCAGCAGGAACACGGCCACGATCCCGACAACGCTCTGCAGAACCGCGAGCCCGAGCGCGGGGCGGGCATGTCCCGTCGACAGCATGACCGAACGGTCGAAATACATGATCGTGCCGAACGCCCAGCCCGGCGCCAGAATCCACAGCAGCGGAATCGAGGCCTCCCAACCGGGCCCGAAGAGCATCGGGATGATCTGGGGGGCGAGGATCGCCACGAAAGCGAAGATCGGGAAGCTCACGGATGCCGCAACGAAAGTGAGCTGGCGGAAGATCCGGTTGAGGCGCGGTAGGTCGTCTTGGACCCGAGAGAAGGTCGTCAACGAGATCCTCGATATCACCGACGTGACGAGATCGATCAAGATGGTGCCGACCCGCTGCGCGAGGTAATAGAAGCCGAGCTCGTCTGCGCTGAAGAATGCGCCGATCAGGATCTTGTCGATGTTGGACTGGATGGCGTCCAGAAGCTCGATTCCGAGGACGCTCGCGCCGACGGTCCACAACGATCTGAACGAGGCGAGGGAGTACTCCAGTCGTGGTCGCCACGGCGACGATGACCATAGGGCGATCGCCGAGGCTGACGCCGACGCCAGCGCCAGGCCGACCAGCGCCCATACGCCGAAGCCCAGCAGCGCCAGGGGAATGGCCACCGCCGCTCCGGCGAAGGTGCCGATCGACTGACGGATCGAGAGAGCCTTGAAGTGGAACTCCCGCTCGAGTAGCGCGGCCGGTGTCTGCGAGAGCGCAGATATCGGTAGAGCGATCGCCAGAACTCGAAGGACGGGGGCGAGGTCCGGCTCGGTGAAGAGGCCGGCTATCGCGTCGGCTGAGAAGAAGACCCCCGCATAGAGGACCAGGGCGATACCGAGGGATGTCCAGAATGCCGTCGACGCGTCGGCCTCGTCGAGCGTCTTCTTCTGAATCAGGGCCTTGCTAAAGCCGCTGTCGACGAAGACCTGCAGAACGGCCATGAAGGCAGTGGCAAGCGAGATGACCCCGAAATCGCTCGGATCGAGCAGACGCGCGAGAACCGCGAAGACGGCGAGTGTGACCAGCCTGGACGTCCAGCGCTCGGCGACCACCCATCCGATGGATCGAGTGGCCTTGCGACCGAGGTTGTCATCAGCCAGGCTCATAGCTTCGTGAGCGTCTTCCTCACCGCGCGCTGCAGACGGCGAGCCGTCACCCTCGACCGGGTCGAGACGCTTTCCCAGATCGCGACCGGACCCACGCTCGACCAGATCGTCGAAACCGGCCCACGCTGCGGAGAGATGCGGAAACTGCGTCGGATCCGCGGGCCCAAGGGCCTCGCCACCCCGGTCATCGCCTTGCCCGAATGATTCTCACCGGTATCGACGTGATAGACCGCCGCCCGCATCGGCAGCGGCTCGAGAGTCCGCCCTCGAGCCCGATGCCACTCCACCGCGTGGCGATGGGCACCCAGCATGGCTTCGAGCCGCTCACCGAAGCCGTCGACCACCTCCTGCTGGGTGGCGGAGACATCGAGGTCCGTGGGCACTTCATACGCCTCGTACGGCAGGATGTAGCACGTTCCGCAGGTCCGATTGAAGTCATTCTGACGTCGGTAGGCGTTCCGAGCCCTCGAGTACATCCACCCGCGGTCGATCATCCATCCGGAGTGCCCCTTGCGAGCGCCGACGTACTCCGCCAGTTCCGCGTGCACGAAGTCGTCGGCGTCGAAGATCATCACGTGATCGGGTGAGAACTCCCGAGCGGCGAGCAGACCTATGCCGATCTTCGTTCCCTTGTCCCGCACGAAGGGAGCGCGGTCGGTTCGCGGGCCGTTCGGGGGCGCAGGCGGATCGAACTCGACCGGGACGAAGTGAACCTTGTCCGGGAGGACGAACTGCGGCCGTTGGTTGCCGACGACGATCACGACGAAGTCGTCGCTGGTCTGCTCTGTGACCGAAACGAGGGTCTCCCGGAGGAGACTTTCGACGCGCCCGTAATCCGCCGAGTTCTGCGGGTGGCGCAGCGAAGTGATGAAGGCGAGCATCAGACCGTCACCGCCTGCATCGCCAGTTCTCTCGCCTCGTCGATGTCGGTCGCATAGCTGGCCGTTGAAAAGCGCCCGGTGTATTCGTCGTAGACAGATCCGATCTTGCGGTAGTTGTTGTCGAGGACGATGTGGTCCAGACCGAGAAGTGCCGCAAGCACGTGCGCATGCAGCCGATCGACTACGACCAGCCCCGCGCGTGAGTAAAGTTCGACCGCGCCGCTCACATTCATCCGGTTCAACAAACCGATCGCCTGCTCCGCGCCGAAATGAGCCACACCGGCCCCCAGAACCCGACGGCGACGCTGCGTGCGGACCACGCGATGGTCAGCCTTGGTCAGCATTCGCGCGGCTTGCCACAGCACTTCGGCCGGGCCGTCACCCGGCCCCCAATCCGTCTTGGTGATCGTGGCGCCGGGAAGCCAGTCGGCTCCGATGTCATGCAGACCGGAGGAACGCTCCACGTCCGCGCGGGCGATGACGAGGACATTCCTCCGATCGTTGACTGGGACGGGCGCCGCGGGTGGTGCATATCCGAGCGCCATGTCATAGCAGAACGTGACGGCGACATCGGGGAGTTGAACTCGCGCACGTTTGATCGACTCGTGGTCGCGGAGCAGCAGCGAGAAGTCCGGGTGCGCACCGATGATCTGGTTCGCGGTCGCCGCCTTCTTTTCATCGCGGAAGTAGATGGACTGAGGAAGCTGCACGATGCGGTAATCGGGGAAATCCCGGACGATCTGTTCGCGATGCGTCTGGTGCCCGGGCCAGAGGTCTCCGAAGTTCCCGCCGCCGTGCAGGAGGATGACGCCTGACGGCATCGCCCTGCGCAGGCGCGAGGGGTCGTAGCCCTGGATGTCGGCGACATACCGGACTCGGAGACCCATGCGCTCGAGGTACGCAATCTCGCCCGCCCAGATGAGGGAGTCGCCCACGTTGCGTTGGTTCGGAGCGTCCAGCAGAGCGACTTCAGCGCCACCGAGCAACGGCCCCATGATGCTGATCGAGTCGAGTCTGAGCTGCTCGAGGTACGCGGCATCCGTCTTCAGCACCAGATCGCCCTGCTTCCTCTGCGGTCGCGAGCAGAGGTCTCCCGAGATGGAGTGACAGCTGCTCTCCCCCATCGGTGAGGTATGCCGAGCGTAACGCGCGAGTGTAACCGCGAGGTTTCGAGTGATCGACCGGCCCGCTAACAGTCGCTGGGTGCCGGACCTACCTGACTGCCGCTGAATTGCCCGGAAGCCACGCGAATCCGCTCAGCGCCGCGCCGGTGTCGTACAGAGTCTGGCTCGGCTGCCCCGCCGGCAGTTCCAGATAGGCCTCGGCAGTCGTGGACGTTCCTGCGTACCGCCAGATACGCAGAGCTTGCGGACCGCCTTTCGTGGTCACGACCAAGAGGAGTGTTCCGCCGGATGGCGCGACAGCCGACGTGTAGGCGGACGCGCTCGTGAACGTCCCGTCGGGCATCAAAGCCTGGAGCCGATATCGCTTCTTCGCGGACGTGAGCGTCCCGACCAGGCCCCCCACGGGAGTCGAGACCACAACCGACGGCGTGCCCTTCGCCGCGGTGCCCGGCACGGTCGTCTGGCGCACCTGCCAACCCCCACCGGGATTGCTCACCTCGAAGTCCCCGCTCGCGATTGCGGCGCGTGAGGCGACAACAGCGGTCGCCACGCCCGATACCCCCGCCACGTGCGGTCCCGGGGACGAATCCCACACCCCCCCGATGGAGCGCACACTCACCATCGATGTCAGACCGCGCGCTTCCACGCGCGTGCCCGCGATCGGCGTCTCGATGGAAACGAGCGCCCCCAATTGATCGTCCGAGTCCAGGAGGGCTCTCATCTCGATGCAGTCGCGCAGCGTCACGGACGACGGCACGGTTCCGTAGTCGCGAATACGGACGGCCGGCGGCAGCGTGGTCCCGACCGACGCTCTCGCCAAGTACAACGCGGTCGTGTCGATGACGACTTCTGAGCTCTTGACATCAATCATGGTCTCGTTCGCCAGAGGTGTCTCCTGATGACCGCCGCGAATGATCACCGCCGAGCACGAGTCGACCTCGACCCGTCCCGTCACCGTGGACACGATCTCAGCGCCACGGCAGTACTTGAGCCGAGCCATGCCCACGGTGGAGTCGGCTTTGCATGACTGCATCAGCAGCCCATCACCCGAGGCGATCTGCTCGACCAGCACTGACGACGACGGTCCACCGCCCCGATTGTGGCACTGAAGGAAGACGTTCGCGTCGCAGTAGTCGAACCACGAGAGAAGCGTCCTCGCCCGCCGGAGGATGACGGTTTCGAATCTGAGCGCCGTCCGGTTCGCGAACGCGAATCCGACGTTGGCGCCGTTGCCGTCCACCGTGCCGTTGCGGACGATGAGGCTGATGAGCGCACCGGTATTCTGACCGCTCGCCCGGCTGGCCAACGAGACATCGACCTTGCCGTTCGCGAACGCCGTTCGCTTGGTGTTCGGAAAGATCGCCCATTTGACCGCGGGTTCGCGATAGAAGGCATCCGTCGTCGGAAGATTCGGCCCAAGCAACAGAGTCGCACCGTTGAGATCAAGAACGTACATCGTCGTCCAGGGAGCGCGGTCGAGGAAGATCGGGCTGTTCAGGAAGTATGTGCGGTTCGGCTCGAACACGGGAAGAGTTCCTGCGTCGAACGCTGCCTGGATGCCGGGCGCGTCGTCGGTGACGCCGTCGCCGGCAAGTGTGCGGACGACGGCCGCTTGCGCGGGTTGGGACAGCAGGGCTCCTGATAAGGCAGCCCCGACCGTGCCTGCGGACAGAGTCTGAAGGAATCGGCGGCGAGAGGTGGACGGGCGAGGGGCTTTGTCGGACATGCAGACTCCAGTCGGTTCGTGCCTTTCCCCCAAAAGGACCTCGTGCTGGTTCCCACTATGTCCTAAGTTCGGTCGCCGGCCGCGCCGATGTGTAAACGGAGCGTGAAGAGTCGTTACGCCGGCGTAAACGTCTTCTGCAGTGCGGCATATCAGCGGCTCCTTCGCCCTAGCGTGGGCATCGTACCGGCTGTCGCCAGCGTCGTTCCGACACCATCAGTCCGATACACGGGCCGATGCCCGTGGTCGTCCGTGTGACGGAGACCCGAATGATGCAGGCACCGCTTTCCGAACAGAACGACGCTTCACCCACCAAGACCCTCTACGTCTGCTCCACCGGAGGGCACCTCACCGAGTTGCTGAGAATCGAGTCTCGGCGCGGCGTGAACCCGGAATCCGTCTGGGTGACATTCGACACTCCTCAGAGCAGACACGCGCTCTCGGGTCGGCGAACCGAGTTCCTGCCCTACGTGGGGCCTCGCGACCTGAAGCGCACGGTAGCGGCGATCCCCGCCTTGACGCGGATCATTCGAGCGGAGCACTTCGAGTCGGCGATCTCGACCGGTGCCGCGATCGCTGCGGCGGCCCTGCCCCTCGCACGCATGCACGGAATCCCGAGCTCCTACATAGAGAGCGTCTGTCGACTGCACGGACCATCGGCCACCGGGAAGCTGTTGATGCGAATCCCCGGCGTCGACCTGAAGACGCAGCACGCCGAGTGGGCGGGCGGCCGCTGGGAGCCGTACCCCAGCATCCTCGACTCCTTCTTCAGTGAGGAGCGCTTGTCTCCCCTCGAACCGCTGCGAATCTTTGTCACGCTCGGCACGATCCGGGGCTACAGGTTCGACTCGGTCATCGATGCTCTGTTGGCCACAGGCCTGGCGAACGAGGACACCGTGTGGCAGCTGGGAGAAACGAATCGGTCGGACGTCCTTCCCGGCCAGGTGTACGACTACATGGCGCCGGACGAGTTCGCGCGCCACGCGTCGGAAGCCGATGTCGTCATCACCCACGCAGGAGTGGGCACGCTGGTGGAGTTGCTGGCGCTCGGGATCTACCCGATCCAGGCTGTGCGCCGCGCTTCACGCGGCGAGCACGTCGACGACCATCAACTGGAGATCGCGGAGCTCGTCAGGGCCAGCGACATCGGAATCGCGGTCGAAGGACCCGATCTCACGGCCGACATCGTGCGGCAGGCGGCGTCCCGGCGCATCATCGACGGCCGATCCGCCGTTCTGGAAATGGAGTGACATGACAACGGATGTGTTCGCGGTGGGCCGCGGCCAGTACGAGAACATCGGCGACATCATCCTGCGCCGACCGCTGCTGGACTGGGCGCGTGAGGGCGGTCGCCTCCACGTCTATGTCGGCGATTCTCCGGACGGGTATGACGAAGGGCTCGGCATCGGCGGAGACGACGTCGTCTACCGCTCACTCAGCAAGTGGTATGTGGCTCTGCTGGCGGCCGCTCTTCGCGGCACAGCGAGTTCGATCTACAAGCCGGGCGAGATCCAGTTGACCATCGTCGGCATGAAGGAGCACGTCGTCATGCTTCCGGCAGTCGCACTGATCCGGCTCAGGGGCGGCAGCGTCAGTCGTATCGGTGTGGGAGCTCGAAACTTCGCCGCAGCTCCTCGCGCACTGATGTGGCCGTCCAATGCCCTGAGCAGCTACACCCGATGGCG
Source organism: Microbacterium sp. NPDC064584 (assembly GCF_040687315.1). Classification (NCBI taxonomy): domain Bacteria; kingdom Bacillati; phylum Actinomycetota; class Actinomycetes; order Micrococcales; family Microbacteriaceae; genus Microbacterium; species Microbacterium sp. NPDC064584. The sequence goes on from NZ_JBFBMZ010000012.1 coordinate 53,257, forward strand.
TGACGACCGCACGGCGGAGTACATGGGCTTCGGCGAGGCGATGCCAGACCTCGGATTCGCGGAGGGACTCGACGACGCGACTCTCGAACGTTCGATCTCCGAGTCCGCCGCAGAGCGGGATGTCATGGTCATCTCTCTGCGCGACGACACCGAGGTCGCGCCGCGACCGTACCCCGAACCCGAGTGGTTCGACGGAGTGCGCGCGTACGCGCAGTCGGAGTCACTAGAGCTCTGGGTCGTCACGCAGGTCTCCGTCGACAATGATCGATCTCGCAGACTCGCCGCAGATCTCGGCGCACAGCTGCTCGAGTGGGACCAGCTCGGCGATCATGCCGCTCAAGAGCGGCGCCTGCGCGCGCTCTACCGCAGAACTCGCGTCGCTGCGAGCGACCGGCTGCACGTGATCATCGCGGCGTTCACCGAGGGCGCGGTACCCGTGGGGCTGCAGCTGGACGACTCGGATAAGGTTTCGCGTCACTTCTCATCGATCGGGATCGATGATGTGGCCATCAACACCGCCGGCCTGTCCGCGATCGATCTGAGCACCGCGCTTCGGCGCATCGGCGGGAGGCGAGAGGAGAAGATCCGGAAACTGCTCGCAGCGCGAACTCGTCTGGAATCCGTTCGGGCCGATCTTGGCGCGCTGCTGACCAAGAGCACGGAGCTCGTCGACGATCGGACGGCAGCCGTTGCCTGAGCCACGCCCCCACGTCTATCACGTCGGACGTGCCGGAGACATCCCCGGCGGGATGACCCAGGTCGTCAATGCCTACGTGAACTGGCCCTTCGAGCACGTGGATGTCGAGGTGATCGAGTCGCGCGGCGATCCCGGTGATCACGTGGCGGCAGCGCGCAAGTTCCTCCGGGCGATGGCGCAGGTGCGCCGTATCTCTCGGCGGAGAGGCGAGCTCACACCTGTTCTCGTCATCCATCTCAGCGAACGAGGCTCGTTCGTGCGAGAAGGGACGATCGCGCGCTACGCCAATCGGCTCGGCATCCCAGTGATCGCCCACATGCACGGCAGTGAATTCGCACAGCACGAGAAGAAGAGCCCGAAACAAGTGGCGAAGGTGCTGGCGGCCTGCGTGAAAGTGATCACTCTCAGCGAGGAGACGAGCGCGATCTGTGCACGGCACGTGGATCCGAGCCGCGTTTCGCTCGTGCCCAATGCTGTCCCCGGAGCGCACCGGGTTGAAAAGCAGCGAATCGTCGTCTTCGGCGGCGTCGTATCCCACCGCAAAGGGATCGACGTGCTGCAAGAAGCTTGGAGACAAGCGGCCCCCGACCCCTCGTGGCAGCTCGTCGTCGCCGGCCCCATCCGCGACGAGCACCTCGTCGATCGAAGTCTGCCGAACGCCGTCTTCGTCGGGGGACTCAAGCACGACGAGCTGATGTCGAAGCTCGACACCGCCGCTGTTGCGGTCCTGCCTTCACGAGACGAAGCGATGCCGATGTTTCTTCTCGAGGCGATGGCGCGGCATACATGCGTCATCTCCACCACTGTCGGCGGAATCCCCGAGTTGCTGTCCGACGGATGCGGCCTTCTCGTCGAAGCGGGATCGGCCGATGAACTGACGGATGCCCTCGTTACTGCGACATCGAACGAGCGTGTCAGGACCGAGATCGCCGATGCCGGTTGGAAGCGGTTCCAGGAGCAATTCTCGGCTGACGCCGTCTACCCGAGAATCGAAGAGATCTGGCTGGAAGCCGCCACCGGATCGGACTCTGTTCGACAGCGCGTCGTTCCGTCGGGTAGAGCCGGCTGAGGGATGCCGGCGCCGGCGTGCCACGAGCCCGAAACATGAGCGTGCTAGGAAGGATGAGGGCATTTGGCCCCTTCCCCCGCCGCCGATGACTGCCGGCACACCTCTCCCCCACGCACCACGAGGAGTCTCATGAAGCTGTCGGTCATCGGATGCGGATACCTGGGCGCGGTTCACGCCGCCGCCATGGCGTCGATCGGCCACGACGTGGTCGGCATCGACGTCGACGAGAACAAGATCGCGTCACTCTCCAAAGGCGAGGCGCCGTTCTTCGAACCCGGGCTGCCGGAGATCCTGAGCGAGGGCATCGCCTCCGGTCGCCTGCGGTTCACGACCGACATGAGCCAGGCGAAGGGTGCGAAAGTGCACTTCGTCGGTGTCGGCACCCCGCAGGTGAAGGACGGGTACGCCGCCGACATGACCTACGTCAACGCGGCTATCGACGGACTTCTCCCGCATCTGAGCGAGGGCGACATCGTGGCGGGCAAGTCGACGGTGCCCGTCGGCACCGCGGCGAGACTCGCCGAGCGGGTCACTCCCACCGGCGCCACCCTGGTCTGGAACCCCGAGTTCCTCCGCGAGGGATTCGCCATGAAGGACACGATCGACCCCGACCGACTCGTCGCTGGTGTCCCCGCGGGCGAGGCGGGGGAGGCGGCGACCGAGACCCTCCGCGCCGTGTACCACCCGGCGATCGAGAAGGGCACACCCTTCCTTGTGACCGACTACGCCACAGCCGAGCTGGTGAAAGTGGCGGCCAACGCGTTCCTCGCGACCAAGATCTCCTTCATCAACGCGATGGCTGAGATCGCCGAGGTCACCGGAGCCGACGTGACGCAGCTCGCCGACGCGATCGGACACGACGCGCGCATCGGCCGGCGCTTCCTCGGGGCCGGCGTCGGCTTCGGCGGCGGGTGCCTTCCGAAGGACATCCGCGCCTTCTCCGCGCGGGCGGAGGAACTGGGCCGCGGCGAATCCGTCGCGTTCCTGCGCGAAGTCGACGCGATCAACCTGCGCCGGCGCGACCGCGCCGCCCAGCTCGTGATCGACGCGTTCGAGGGCAATGTCTTCGAGAAGAAGATCACCGTCCTCGGCGCGGCATTCAAGCCGCACAGCGATGACATCCGCGATTCCCCCGCCCTCGACGTCGCCGTGCGCCTGCGCGGTCTCGGCGCCGATGTGACCGTGACCGACCCGGAGGCCATCGCCAACGCCCGGCGTGTGCACCCGCAGCTGCGGTACGTCCAGGACCGCGACGAGGCCCTGACGGACGCGGACGCGGTCGTCGTCGTGACCGAGTGGGACGAGTACCGTCGTCAGCTCGCGCCCGAGCACGCCTCCACGCTCGCTCGGGGTCGGCTGATCATCGACGGCCGCAACTGCCTCGACCCCGCGGCGTGGCGGGCGGCCGGCTGGACGTACTACGGCATGGGTCGTCCCTGACCGTCACTACCTCGTCACTTTCACCGTCAGCTGCTTGCTCGTCGTGGATCCGGCGGCGTTCGTGAACTGCACGGTGTAGACGTACGTGCCCTTCGGCTTTCCGGACACGGACACCGTCGCCTTCTGCGCGTTCGGCGTCGCGGCGGAGAGCGAACCGGTGCCGATCACCGTCGTCCCCTCGCGGAACGTGTAGCTCGTCCCGTTCGTCCCCCACCACATGTTCGCGGTGAGGACGTACGAGCCGTTCTTGTCGGAGTTGTCATCGCTGAGCACCGGCAAGCCCGGACTCGCGTCCGTCACCTTGACCGCGAGCGGCTTGGTCGTCGTCACGCCGCGCGAGTTCTCGAGCTCGGCGACGTAGGTATAGGTGCCGTTCGCCTTGCCGGTCACGGCGAACGTCGCCTTCTGCGCGTTCGGCGAGTTGCGCGTGAGCTCCTGCTCGCCGATCAGGACGCCGTTCTCGAGCAGGCGCACGATGCGGGCGTTCTCTCCCGACCAGAGGTTCATGACGACGTTGTAGTCGCCGTCCTTCAGGCCGGTGTCCCAGCCGTTGTCCGTGCTGAGCACCCCCAGTGCCGGCACCGTGAGCGACCCGTCATCCGGCGGCGCATCGGGCACCCCGAGGGCGAACGGACTGAAGCTCGTCGTCACCCCGCACACCTTGCCGGGCTCGCGCGAGGTCGTGATGTTCGTCCACGTGTATCCGCCCGGCACCGCCAGCTCGTGATGATAGAGGTAGGGCGGAGTGCCCGGCAGGTTCGCGGTGTCATACGTGATGCACACCGTCACCGGTCCGCCCGGCGTCGCGGTCGAGTCGAGGTGGTAGTACAGCGGCGGGTCGCTCGCGAGGGTGAAGCCGCTCGGCGCGGGACCCGTCGTGCTGACGGCGGCCGTCGTCGTCCCGGCCGTCGTTCCCGCCGGGAAGTCGAGCGTCACCTGCGTCGCCGCGAACGGCAGGGTCGCGGTGGACGGCCCCGCCGGGGTCGACGCGGATGCCGAGGCCGAAGGCTCCGTGATCGCGAAGTACTCGTACCCACCGGCCGGCCAGTACTCGTCCGCAGGATCCCCGAGCAGGAGCTGATACCGCTCCCCCAGCGGGAGGTCGCTCGGCACGACGAACGTGCCGCTGAACGTGCCGTCCGGCCCCACCGTTCCGGTGCCGACCGGGACGGCATCCACAGGCAGCGCCGCCATGCTCACGTAGAACCAGAAGTAGTCCAGGTCCGGCACGAAGTACATCTGCAGCTCGTCGCCCGCGGTGAGATCGGGCGCCGTGACCGTGGCGACGACACCGGGGAAGAGTTCGCCGTCCGGGGCGGACACACTCGTCGCCGATCCGATGCCGACGTTGAAATAGCCGGCGGGGTCACCGAAGCGCACCGGCACGAACCGGCCGGGCAACGTGTAGGAACTGAGCAGCGCGCCCGTCGTGTACGCCGGCTCGGTCGCGGGTGGCACGGGGGCCACTTCGGTCACCGCATAGACGCCGAGAGTGCGGCCCGACCACGCAGGGAGGGAGAAGTCATCGCCGCTGTCGAAGTTCTTCCAGGTCGCGCCGGGGGCGATCGTGACGACGAAGCTCGTGGTGAGGCCGTCGAAGCCGTCGCCGAGCATCTGCCACGTGCTCGGCTGCCAGAACGGGACGAGATCGCCGGCGACGTCGAGATCCATCGCGAGACCGATCTGCATCGGCACCGCCGACGTGTTCTCGACCTCGACCTTGAAGACCGGCGAAGGCGCCGCGTACTCGCGGCCGCCCAGGTAAGCCGTGGTCGAGGTGCCGAGGAAGAAGTCCACGCGGTAGTCGGGGGTCTCGGTCGACGACGCGGGCGTCGGATCCCACACCGGTGGTGCCGGCTCCGCCGCCGTCGCCGGCGCGACGGCGGCTGTGACGAGCAAGAGGGCCGCGAGCGCCGTCGCCGCGATCGTGGTTCGGGTGTGCACGCGCATGAGAGCCTCGGCATCCGCCCGGCCACTCCCACGGCGACTCGGGCCGCTCGAGCCCGCCGCACTGCGGGCAGAAGCGTGTGGCCGCATCATTCACCCGCTCGTGGCGGGAGTCAAGAGGGGTCGGCAACGGCCCCGGGGGCAGCGCAACGGGTGACCCTCGGCGTTAGCGCAAGGGAACGTCAAGTTTTCCACCGGATCCCTCCGAGGGGGTTGTCAGGCGCCAGCCGACGAGTAGCGTCGGATGTGCACCGTGCAGCTCTGGGGGCTGCAGCAGGGCCCTCGTGAAACCCGAATTCACGAGGGTCCTGGGTGGGCGGGGGCCCACGTGTGTGCGCACTGACCTGGGGAGTCATTCATGACTGGTTTTGCCACAACGGGCGTCGACACGCGCCGGGCGAAGGCGACGGCATCCGGCCTGATCGTGCACGAATGGGTCGAGCGGTGGGGCGGCGCGGAGCGCGTGCTCGAGGCGATGGTCGACGCGTTCCCGGATGCCGGTGTGCGGGTCCTGTGGGACGACACGCGACTGCTCGACGGGCGCGACGTGCACGAGACCTGGATCTCGAAGACGCCGCTGCGCAACAACAAGGCGCTCGCGCTGCCGGCGATGATCCCGACCTGGCGGATGCCGATGGCCTCGACGCCCGAGTGGATGCTCGTGAGCTCGCATCTGTTCGCCCACCACGTGAAGGCGCCGGCCGGCACCAAGAAGTTCGTGTACGCCCACACGCCCGCCCGCTACATCTGGGAGCCCGAGCGCGACAACCGCGGCGCCTCCGGCTGGGCGCGCGCCGCGAGCGCCGTGCTGAAGCCGATCGACCGCCGCCGCGCCGCCGAAGCCACCTCGATCGCCGTGAACAGCAAGTTCACCGGCGAGCGCGTCGCCCGCGCCTGGGAGCAGGAGTCGCGGGTCATGTACCCGCCCGTCGACACCGAGACGATGGTCGCCACCACCGACTGGCGCCGCGATCTCACCGACGACGAGCAGCGCCAGCTCGACGCGCTGCCCTCGACGTTCCTGCTCGGCGCGTCGCGGATGGTCGACTACAAGCGCCTCGACCGGGTCATCCAGATCGGCGCGCAGGTCAAGGTGCCCGTCGTGATCGCCGGGACCGGACCCAGCCACGTCGCGCTCCGCTCCGCCGCCGCCGCCTCCGGCGGTGAGGTGACGTTCATCCTGGCGCCCTCCGACGCGATGCTGCGCGCACTGTACGCCCACGCGACCGCGTACGTCTTCCCGGCCGTGGAGGACTTCGGCATCATGCCCGTCGAGGCGATGGCCTGCGGAACCCCGATCATCGCGAACTCGGTCGGCGGCGTCCCTGAGACCGTCGAAGCCGTCGGCGGCGGCGTGACGTGCGAGATCGATCGCTGGAACGACTGGGACGAGATCCTCCACCAGGCGATCTCACTGGATCCCGCGCAGTTCCGCCCGCGCACCCACATGTTCTCGCGCTCCCGGTTCATCGCCGAGCTGCAGGACTGGGTCGGCGCCGGGGCTTAGCCCGCGCGGCCGGGGGTTTCGGACCCTGGCCCTCCGCCGAGGTGGTTGTTCTTTCGCCGAGCTGGTGGTTTGTGCACCGAGATGGTGGGTTTCCCGCCGAGATGGTGGGTTCCCTGCCGAGATGGTGGGTTCCCCGGCGAGATGGTGGGTTCCCCGCCGAGATGGTGGGTTCCCCGCCGAGATGGTGGGGCCATCTCGGCGGGAAGTGCACCACCTCGGCGCAAAGTGCACCACCTCGGCGCAAAGTGCACCACCTCGGCGGAGTTCGCGACGATGGATGCCGGCACCCCGCACGTGCGCGCTCACGCCGACCGAGCCCACGTGTCGGTACTCCCGCGCGAAGACTCACCGGTTCAGTGGGCGCGAAGCGCGACATCCGCTTGGAGATTCAGCGAAAACCGTCCACCGAGCGGCGCCTGACGCTTTCCCCGGTCTCGTTCGTCCGCTGTGCACGGCGAACCCGCACTCACGGGGCGCGAAGCGCGGCATCCGGCCCCGCGATCCAGCGAGACGGACGTCAGGCCGCGCGAGCCTTCGCCGGCGCCGAGACCGTCGCGGTCACCAGGATCGGCAGGTGATCGCTGCGGCCCTGCGGCAGCGTGCGCACCTTGTCGATCTGCAGCCCCACCGACGTCGCGAAGTCGTAGTGCCCGCGGAAGAACCGGTACCGCGTGTACGTCCGCGCATCGCTGAGGTTGAGCTCGTAACCGTGCTCGCGGACCTTCTGGCTCAGGTTCTCCTTGAAGACCGGATAGTTGTAGTCCCCGACCATGAGCACCGGCAACCCCTCGCCCAGTCGCTGCAGCTCGGTGAGAGCGGTCCGGATCTGGTGCCGTCGCAGCGAATTCAGCGCGGTCAGCGGAGCGGCGTGGAACGAGGCCACGATGAGCGCGCGGTTCGCGTCGATGTCGTGGAGTCTGACTCCCAGCATCCGCTCTTCAGCGGGCTTGAGCACCCGGTCGTGCATCGACTTCTTCAGCGCGAGCGCCCGCACCTCTTCGAGGCGGAACGTGTTCTCGCGGTAGTAGACCGCGAGTCCGAGCCGGTTGCGGGAGGTCGCGTCGGCCAGACGCAGATCGCCGATGGATGCCGGCATGTCGGTCGTGTCGAGCTCTTGCAGACAGAGCACATCGGGGGCGTGCCGGTCGACCAGGGCGCTCAGCTCTCCGACGGCGCGGTGCTTGCGCAGGTTGTACGAGATGACCTTCATAGCGACCCCAGCCTAGGACCGCCGGGTTTCGCCCGGGTGTCTTTCGCCGGATCCCTTGTCAACCTCCCAGGGTCCGGTTGGCACGTTGGCGACACCGTTCTGCGTTAGCGCCTGAGGTTTCGTAGGGCCATTGCAGGGATGTGGCGCCGTCACCGTGGCGCCGAGCGGGGCGTCCGTGCGGATGATCGGGCCTGTGGATAACTCGTACGAATCTTCGACGGAATGTCGGAGGCCCTTCCTAGTCTGTTCTCATGAGCAGGACCCTCGATCTCCTCCCCGCGGAGGTCGAGGCCGTGCGCGCGATCTGGCCGGACGACGAGGTCGAGACGCTGACGGATGCCGATCTCGTCGCCGCGAACGAGCGGTATTGCCGCATGCAGCGCATGCTCGCCGCCGATCAGGCCCGGTTCGCCGCCGAGATCGCTCGTCGTTCACGCCCTGAGCTGGGTCCCGAGAGCCTGGCGAAGACCCAGGGGTTCCGCAATCCGACAGCGCTGATCGCGGCGACGAGCGGCGGGTCCACCGGTGACGCCGCCCGCCTGGTCAAGGTGGGCGAGGCGATCGCTCCGCGGCAGCTGCTGTCGGGCGAACGCGCACCCGCCCGGCACCCGCACGTCGCCGAGGCGATGGCCCGCGCGACGATCACCGAACGAGCGGCTGCCGCGATCGTGGCACTTCTCGACCGCGTGGCGTTCCGCGCCGGGCTGGAGGCGATCGAGGTCGCCGAGAAGACGCTCGTCGAGCAAGCGCCCGGCCTCTCGATGGACCAGCTCGCCCGAGTGCTCGTCCGTGCCGAGGCGTGGCTCGACCCGGACGGGGTCGCGATCCGCGAAGACGAGAAACGCGGCGCCGAGCAGCTCACGATGCGTGAGGTCGACGGCATGTTCGAGTTCGCCGGCCGACTCACTCCGGAGCACGGCGCGCCGCTGAAGGTCGCGATCGAAGCGATGGTGTCGGCCGAGATGCGGGCGACGCGGGATGCCGCGCGGGACGGGACCGCCGACCCCGACGTCCCCCGCCGCTCCGTCGTGCAGATGCAGGCCGACGCGCTCGTGCGACTGTGCGAGCACGCGCTCGGGTGCGACCGCACCGACCTCCCGCTGCAGGGCGCCACTGTGGTGGTGCGTATCGACCACGAGAACCTGGTCAACGACACCGGGTTCGCCACGATCGACGGCATCACCGCCCCGATCTCGGTCGCCACCGCCCGCCGGATGGCCGCCGCCGGCGAGATCATCTCCTGCGTCCTCGACGGCAACGGGCAGATCCTCGACTGGGGCCGCACCCGACGGCTCTTCTCCCGCAACCAGCGCCTCGCCCTCCTCGAACGCGACGGCGGATGCGCGATGTGCGGCGTCCCACCCGGACAGGTCAAGGTCCATCACATCCGCTGGTGGGCCCGGGATGCCGGACTCACCGACCTCGCCAACGGCGTCTGTCTCTGCGAAAGCTGTCACCACCGCATCCACGACAATGGGTGGGAGATTCGGATCGACGGAATCGGCGTCCGCGCGAAAGTATGGTTCCTCCCCCCACCACACGTCGACCCCGCCCGCACCCCACGACTCGGCGGACGCGCCAGATACGACTACGCGGCATGACCGGCGCGGGGCACGAGGCGCGAGGGCGTGGATTCAAGGGGGCCCGGATTCAAGGGGGCGCGGATTCGAGGGCGCGGATACAAAGGGGCCCGGATTCGAGGGCGCCCGGACTCGAGGGCGCGACGTGACGGCGCGAAGCACCGGCGCGAAGCATCGGCGCCCGGATACGAGTCGACGGCGCGAACAGCATCGCCCCCGCGCACCGGTAGCGTGAGGGCGTGACCGACACGAGCGAAACCGGCGATACAACCGGCGAGCCCGCAGACGCCCCCGGCGAACGGGCAACCGCCACCACCACCGCCACGCCCGCAACCACCTCCGCCGAGGCGGCGGCCGCCCCCGCCGAGGCGGCAACCCCCGCACGGAAACCCACCTGGCGCCGCATCACCGGCAGCACGTGGTTCCACTTCGCCGCCGCCCTCGTGATCACCGGACTCATCCTGAGCTTCGTCGCGAAGCCGTACTGGGTGCCGTCCGGATCCATGGAGAACACCCTCCAGCCCGGCGACCGGGTCCTGGTCAACCGGCTCGCCTACACGGGAGCGAACCCCGGCACGGGCGACATCGTCGTCTTCGACGCCGGCGACGAATGGGACACCGAGGCGGTCCCCGAGACCAATCCTCTGAAGGCCGCACTGCGCTGGATCGGCGAGGTCACCGGCTTCGGACCCTCCAGCGCCCACACCCTCATCAAACGCGTGATCGGCACCCCCGGCCAGAGCGTCGCGTGTTGCACCGCCGACGGACAGCTCACGATCGACGACGAACCGCTCGCCGAACCCTACGTCTTCAACGACTACGCGTTCGAACCCGGCACCCTCGACTGCACCTCGACCCCGCGCTCGCAGCGATGCTTCGACGCCGTCGAGGTGCCCGCCGACTCCTACCTCATGCTCGGCGACAACCGCGCGAACTCGTCCGACTCCGCCGCATTCTGCCGGGGCGACGCCCCCGCCGGCGACTGCTGGCGCTGGGCGACCAGACAAGACCTCATCGGCAAGGCCGTCCTGCTGTTCTGGCCCTTCACGCGCTGGACCGGCCTCTGACCCGATGTACGAAAACGCGGGTCACGCCCTCCTCTCAGCATGACCACCCACGCCGAACCCGCCACCGCGCACGCCGAACCCACCACCGCGGCCGAAGACCTCACGGATGCCGCCCTCCGGCGGGCCGAGCACGACCTGCTCCGCGCCGAACTCGAGCACGAGCAGACGCGTCGCACGCTCACCGCACGATCGCAGTGACCGTCGCGAGGTGCGCGAGCACCTCTTCGCTGATCGACCCCAGCAGGAACCGCGCGATCGCTCCGCGCCCGTGCGAGCCCACGACGACGAGCCGCGCGTGCGCGCCGAGCCGGTTCAGCACGGCCGATGGATACCCCTGCTCCACGTGCCGGACGACCTGCAGGTCGGGGTAGTCCGAGCTCAGCCCCGCCACCGCGAGCGCCATGGCCTCCTCGGACAGGGCCTGCATGTTCGTCAGGTATTCCGGCGGATACACGCCCGGGTTGTGCGGCGTCACGATCGGCGACCACGCCGTGACCACCGTGAGCGGCTCACCGAGCCGATCCGCCTCCGCCTCCGCGAACGCGAGCGCGTGCTCGGACACTTCCGACCCGTCCACCCCGACCACGACTCCGGTGCGGCCGTCGAGATCGCGATCCGGCACGACGACCACCGGGCAGTGCGCCCCGGCCGCGATCCGCACGCCGTGCACGCCCCGCTCGTAGCCCGTGCCCGGCCCGCGGTCATCGCTCCCGATCACCAGGAGCGCGGCATCCGTCGACGCGTCCACCAGCCGCGCGACCGGGTTGCCCCGCTCCACCCGCACACGCACCGGGATGCCGCGCGCTGCGATCCGCTCCGCTTCGGCCTCGAGCACGGACTGCCGGGCGGCCATCGCGGCCTCGATCACAGCGTGCTCGCCGACCGCGCCGACGGCCCCGCCGATCACGGCCATCAGCTCGACGGACTGGTGGCGGTCGGCCGCGCGCTGCACGGCCCAGTCGATCGCGCGACGGGCGACGGGCGCCTCGGTGACGGCGACGAGGAGGGTGCTGGTCATGATGCTCCGATCTCTCGGATCCAGCCTCCCGCCGCATACCGCGCCTCGGTAGGGCCGAAGGACCCCCTACGGGCAGGGCTGCGCGATCGCCTTCACGAACGCCGCCGACTGGTACGCGTACTGCGACGCCCACGCCGAGAACGTCTCCGGTTCCCCGGCCGCGACCACCGCGACCCCGCCCGCGTGGCACTTGTCGAACAGATAGCGCGCCCGCGTCACGTGCGGCGTGCTCGTGATCACGATGACCGACTCCCCGGCATCCACGAGCTGCGTCTCGCCGCGCGTCGAATAGGGATCAGCCACCGCGCACGTGACCGATGCCTCGTCGCACATCGGGATGTCATCTGCCGTCTGCCCGCCCGACGGCTGCACCGACACCACGATCCGCTGCACGACACCGTCGTCGCGCAGCTGCGCGGCGAGCGCGAGCCGCTCCTCCATCGGTGGTCCGAGCACGAGTGCGACATCGCTCGGCGCGACATCGTCGACGGCGGGGAACACGTAGAGCGGAAGCCCCGCGAGGACGATCAGCCAGAGACCGCCGAGACCTGCGAGGATGCCGCTCCACGCATGCCGCATCATTCGCGGTCGCGGCGGTTGCGGGTCTGCTCCGCGCGCGCTCCGAGCAGTCCGTCGTCCGGGTAGCCCACCGCCGTCAGCGTGAGTCCCCGCGCCGCGAGGACCGCGAACTCGTTCGTCCGCTCGGCCTCGTCGCGGATCACCGCGAGGTGCTCGGCCCGCAGCCGCCCGAGCCCGACCGCGACGCACCCCCCGACGAGGGCCCGCACCATGCTGTGGCAGAACGCATCCGCCTTCACGTTCGCGACGAGCACGCCCTCCGCGTCGCGGTGCCAGTCGAACTCGAGCAGCGTCCGGATCGTCGTTCCCTCCTCGCGCGGCTTGCAGTACGCGGCGAAGTCGTGCAGGCCGATGAGCGAACGGGATGCCGCATCCATCGCCTCGGCGTCGAGGATCCCCCGCACGCGGGTCGTGCGATGACGCTCGAGCGGATCGTATCCGGCGGCGTCGTCGGCGATGCGATACGCGTAGCGGCGCCACACCGCGGAGAACCGGGCGTCGAAGCCGTCCGGCGCGACGGCGGTGCGGTGGACCGTGACATCCGCGTATCCGCCGAGCACGCCGCGCACACGCGCCGCGAGCCGGGTCGCCCCCGTCGGATCCTCGGGGGCAGCGCTTCGCCCGCCGCGCAGCCGCGCGGCCTGCTCGTCGTCGAGATCGACGTGCGCCACCTGGCCGGAGGCGTGCACGCCGGCATCCGTCCGCCCCGCGACGACGAGGCGGGGCGTACCACCGAGGATCCGCGCGAGCGCTTCCTCGAGCGTGCCCTGCACCGTCCGGAGCCCTGGCTGCAGAGCCCATCCGCGGAAGTGCGTGCCGTCGTACGCGATGTCGAGGCGGACCCGCAGCCGCTCCGCCGTGACGGGGGTGCTCACAGCGTCTCGACGAGCCGGGATGCCGTCAGATCGGCCACGAAGGCCTCCACCTGCGCGGGCACCTCGTCGGCGGCATCCGCCCCGGCGAGCTCGAGCGTGCGTGCGATCAGCTGCGTGAGGGCCACCGGCTCCTCCAACCACTCCCAGATGAGCGCCGCCGAGCCCGTGAGCGCCGCCGGCTGCGCGAGCGTCTGGTCCTCTTCGGGGCTCAGCGCGAGGGCGACGATCCGCTCACCGCTGTCCACCCAGGCGACATCCTCGCGGCGCGCGAGCCGCGGTTCGTCCGAGGTGAGCAGCCCGGCATCCATGAGCTGGCCGACCGCCATCAGCACGGCGGGGCCCGCGTCGACGCCGTCCGGCTCGCCGTACGCGTCGACCGCAGCCGCCACGAGCGCCGCGAGCGTCGCGTGATCGGCCGCGCGCCAGACGGCGGGCGCGATCCCGCCCAGAACCGTCACATGTCCCTGCTCATGGACGATCGTGAGCACGGCGATCCGGTCCGGATCGGTGAGCGCGACCTCGTCCTCGGCGACGGCGCGTGAAAATCTGGGGAGATTCGGGCCTTCCGGACCCTCCTGCACCCCGGAAACGTCGGAATCACCCCGGGCTTTCACGCCCGGCTCCGGAACCACGATCGGCCCAGCCTCCTGCGCGAGCGCGGGGATGAGCGCCGGCAGCGTCGCGGCCTCCCGATACCGCACGATCCGGATGCCGCCGGTCGCCTCCGCAAGGCCCGCGATGAAGCGCAGCCCGGCGGTCTGATGGTGCAGGAAGCTCGTCTGCGACACGAGATCCTCGAGCGCGTCGCCGAGATCGGCGACCTCGACCTCCGGCTCCTCCGGATGCTCGGGGTCGCGGTCCAGCAGCACGATCGCCGCGACGCGGAGATCGGCATCCGGCAGCGGTTTGAGCCCCACCGCCGACGGCGCGAGCTGGGTCTTCGGCGCCGCCGGGTCCTCGATGACCGACAGCGGCTTGCGGTAGGGCCACACCCGCCCGTCGGCGTCGATCGCGATCGTCTCGTCCGAGACGTACCCGTACACCGCACCGAGCGCGCGGGACGCGGTGGTCTTCCCCCGCCCGGACGGACCCACGAGCACCACGACCTGCCCGTCCGGCGTCGCGACCCCCGCCGCGTGCAGCATCCACGCGCGTCCGCGCGCCGCCTCGATCGCGGCGAGCGTCACCTGCTGCGACAGCGCCGAGAGCATGTCCACCCGATCCGCGATCAGCGGCGTGATCGTCTGCACCGGCTGCGCGCCGTCGGGGGCGGGCGCGTCGGCCCACGCCTCCCGCACCGCATCGGCATCCTCGGGCGACAGGGCACTCAGGTCGATCGCGATGCACGAGCCGACGGCGTCGACCAGGAGGGTTGCAGGCACACCCGAAGCCTATGCCGACCGGCGCCCGACTACCCATCGTGCGACCGCGCACGATAGCCTGGCCCGACGTGCACCCGGTCCTGGGGGAGCGGTGCACCGATGGACGAACGACACGCGCGGCACCCGAAGCCGCGTCCTCGCCGACTCGTCGCGCGTCCATCCGGGGGTCCGGAGTCTGCCATCACCACGTCCACGCACACACCCGCGCGCGCCGCGCGCGCGGGTGCCGAGGCATCCGGTGTGATCGTCCACGAGTGGGTTGAGCGCTGGGGCGGCGCGGAGCGCGTGCTCGAGGCGATGAGCGAGGCGTTCCCGTCCGCCGAGGTGCGCGTGCTGTGGAACGATGCGCCCGATCTGCTCGACCGCCCGGTCGGCGAGTCCTGGCTCGCCCGCACGCCGCTGCGGCGCAGCAAGCCGCTCGCACTGCCGGCGATGCTGCCGACCTGGCGGATGCCGCTGCCGGGCGACCCGGACTGGGTCCTGGTCAGCTCGCACCTGTTCGCCCACCACGTGCGCACCCCCACCGACACCGTGAAGTTCGTCTACGCGCACACGCCCGCCCGGTACATCTGGGAGCCCGACCGCGACGGGCGCGGCAGCGGACCCGCGGCCCGCGCGGCGAGCGCGCTGCTCAAGCCGATCGACCGCCGCCGCGCCGCCGAAGCCTCGCACATCGCGGTCAACAGCGCATTCACCGCGGCGCGCGTCGAGACCGCGTGGCAGCAGCCGTCGACCGTGATCCACCCGCCGGTGGACACCGAGACGCTCACCTCGACCACGGACTGGCTCACAGCGCTGACGGATGCCGAGCGCCGGCTCGTTGAGACCCTGCCCGCCGACTTCCTCCTCGGCGCGTCGAGGTTCGTGCCGTACAAGCGCCTGGACCGGGTGATCGCCGCGGGCGAGGCCACCGGACTGCCCGTCGTGATCGCCGGTCAGGGGCCGGACGAAGCCGCGCTCCGCGCCCGCGCGGCGTCTGGGCGGGTCGACGTCACGTTCGTGATCGCCCCCTCGGACGCACTCGTCCGCGCCCTGTACGCCCGCGCACTCGCGTTCGTCTTCCCCGCCGTCGAGGACTTCGGCATCATGCCGGTCGAGGCGATGGCGGTGGGCACGCCGGTGATCGGGCACAGCGCCGGCGGCGTGCACGAGAGCATCTCGCTCGTCGGCGGCGGCGTCACCGCGGATCTGCATCGCGGCACCGACTGGCTGACCCTCGTCGAACGGGCGACGGCCCTGGACCCGCGCGCGTTCCGTCCCCGCACCCTCGTGTTCTCTCGCGCGCGCTTCATCTCCGAACTCCAGTCCTGGGTCTCCGCCGGCCTCCCCTGACCCCCCTGCCGCTCGCGAGAGGGCACTTTTGTAGGGCAACACGCCGCGCGGACCCTACATATCTGCCCTCTCGCGGGAACGCAGGGGACGTCAGCCGAAGACGTTCCGACCGGGCGCGAGCCGCTCCCCCGCGGCATCCATCGCGCTGCGGGCCAGCCGCACGCGGTTCTCGCTCTCGCGCACGATCTCGCGCGCGAGCACCGGGTGCGCCCGGACGACGTCATCGAGCGCCCGCACCGGGATCGCGACGACCTCGAGCTCGCTGAGCGCGATCGCACGCGAGATCGTCTCGGTCCGGGTCAGCGCCGTGAGCCCGACCGCGTCGTGCCGTCCGAGCTCGGTCACCTGGATGAACCCCGCGTCGCTCGGGATGCCGAGCATCACGCGCCCGGCGAGGATGAACCGCGTGGCCATCGGGATCATCCCGGGCCGAAGGATCACCTCGCCCTGGCAGTACCGCTCGAGCCGCGCGGTACTGGCGAGCGCTTCGGCCTCCGCGGGACGCAGGCTCAGGATCGGCGCGATCTCGTGCAGCGCGTCCTGCAGTCTGCTCGCCGAGTTCCACTCGTCGGTCAGGTCGCCGTCCAGGTGCAACCCCGCCCGCCGCGCGGCGTACCAGAGCCGGGTCGCGAACGCGTCGAGCACGCCGCCGTGATCGCCCGGTGAGGTCAGCGGGATCGAGACCCGGTAACGCGCGCCGTCGAGTGTCGTGACGGCCGGCTCGCGGTCGGGCGACACGAGCGGGATGTCGCGGGCGACCTCCACCAGCAGCGCCCGCACCCGCGCGGGCGGGTCGTCGGTCGCGAACGTGTACTCCGCCGACGCGGCGTACGGCTCGGGGCTGCGCGACAGGTTCGTGAACGACCCTTCGGCGAGCTCTGCGGTCGGCATCACGAGGATGCCGTTGCCGGTGTCCAGGTGCACGGCCCGCCAGTTCACCTCGATGATCTGCCCGCGCGTCCCACCGGTCTCCAGCCAGTCGCCGATCTGGAACGGGGCCTCGAAGATGAGGAACAGTCCGGACACGATCGACCCGACCGCGTTCTGCAGCGCGAGTCCGACGATGATCGACGTGATGCCCAGCGCCGCGAAGACGCCCGCGACATCGGCATCCCACACCCACCAGAACAGCAGCGCGATGCCGACCACGATGAAGACGAAGCGGATGAGGTCGCTGAAGATCGACGGGAACCGGTCGCGCCACGACCCCTTCTCCCCGCGGTGGAAGACGAGGTGGTTGATCGCGTTGATCGTGACGACGATCACGAGCAGCCCGAAGATCGTCCAGATGACCTTGGGCCATGTGCCCTCGCCCTCCCAGGCGCCGGGCTGGCTCAGCAGCACCAGGACACCGGCGACCGGCACGAGGTAATTGCGGACCATGAGCACGATCGGCGCGGCGCGAGACCCCCGCCGCGCCATCGCGTTGTGCATCTCGGTGAGCGCGATGAGCACGAGCGGGAGTCCGACCGAGACGATCACCGCCGGCCAGAACCACGGCTGCGACACGATGTCGGCCATCACGACGCCTCCGGCACCGGCACGTTCGACTCCACCCGCCACACCCGCTGCGTCCCGCTCTGCGTCGACACGTCACCGGCCGGCGTGATCGGGACGGTGTCCGGGATGCGGTCCGCGACGCGCTGCGTGATGTAGATGCCCGGCTCATCGGAGTCGCCCTGCACCCGGAACGCCAGGTTCACGGCATCCCCCCACATGTCGTAGACGACCCGCGCGCGACCGATCAGTCCGCTCGTGACCCGGCCCGAGTCCAACCCCGCGCGCAGGTCGAGCTTCACGCCCTGCTGCGCGGAATACCGCTCGAGGATCGTGTCGAGCTCGATCGCGAACTCCACCGCGCGGCGGGCGTTGTCCACGCGCGGGGTGCCCAGGCCGCAGCTCGCGAGATAGCTCTGCCGGGTCGTGCGCACCCGCTCGACCCCGAACCGCTCGGCAGCCTCGTCGAACGTGCGGATCAGGTCGTTAAGCTTCGCGACCGCCTCCTCGGACGTCATCGACAGCGCCATCTCCTCGAAGCCGACGATGTCGGCGAAGATGACCGTGACGTCCTCGTTCTCCTGCGTGATCGCCTCGTCGCCGTGCTTGTAGCGGTCGGCCATCCCCTCCGGCATGAACGACAGGATGAGCCGCTCGTTCGCCTTCTCCTGCTCTTCGATCAGGTTCGACTTCACCTGCAGGCTCCGGCTCATGTCGTTGAACGCGCTCGCGACATCGGCCAGTTCGTCGGAGGATCCGGCCTCCACCTGCACGCCCTCCTCGCCCGCGGCGATCCGCCGGGCGGCGGTCTTCAGCCGCCGCAGCGGCCGGACGAACACCTGCGCGAGCACGAGCGAGAGCAGGCACACGAAGATGATCATCCCGGCCGTGGAGAGGATCAGATTGCGGGTGAAGTCCTCGACCGGCACCAGGGCTTCGGCCGAGGACTCCTGCGCGACGATCACCCAGTTGAGCCCGCCGACGTTCAGCGGAGCGAACGCCGTCAGCGAGTCCCGGCCCAGGTAGCTTCTCTCGAGCATCGTGCCGCTGTCACCGGCGAGCGCGGCGGTCACGGCGGCGCCGCTCACGATCTGCTGCAGCAGGGTGTTGCCGTTCTGCACGCTGAGCTCGGCCGCGGTCGGCGAGAGCCCGGCCGACACGGCGGCGTCGGCGTACCCGTCGGGGTCGTCGATCAGCTGCCGCGAGATCGACCGCATGAGCCCGTCGCGCCCCACAAGGTAGGTCTCGCCGGTCTGCCCGAGCCCGTTGATGCGCCACTCGCCGTCCGCGGTCATGACCTCGTTGATCCGGTCGATCGGCAGCTCGATCGCCAGAGCGCCCTTCACCTCGCCGTCCACCGCGATCGGCGTCACGGCCCACCCGGCGGGGTTGCCGAGGCTCGGGCTGTAGGCGGCGAAGTCGGCGATCACGACTTCGCCGACGATGTTGCGGCTCATCGACTCGCGGTACGCGACGGCGAGGTTCGAGAGCCGGTACGGCCCGTCGAGCAGGTTCGTGCCGAGGTCGACGCCCTTGAACGCGCTGTAGACCACGTCGCCGTCGGTGTCGATCATCAGGACGTCCTCGAAGTCCTGCAGCTGCGTCATCGCGCGGAAGTAGTCGTGGTACTTCGCGTGCGCGGCCGACCAGGTGCTCCCGTCGCCCGCGTCATCCGTGAGGATCGCCTCTTCCCAGCTGTCGTACGGCACGACGTACTTCGCCTGCAGGTACTTCGCCGCCGGGGACCTGGGGGCGAACGCGGCCCCCTCCACCTCTTCACCGGTCGCTGCCGACAGATCGGCGGCGAACGTGTCACGGTAATAGGTCGCCAGGGCCGCGGCATCCGCCGAGTCGACGCTCGTCTGCTGCAGCTCGTCGAACCCGGCCGTGAAATCGACGATCGCCCGCGTGCTCGTCTCGTTCATCGCACCGAGCCGCACGGCGTTCTCGATCGTCGTGAACAGCTGGGTGACCTCGCGCGCGCGGCTCTCGCGGATCTCGACGAGCTTCTCGTACGCGATCGCCCGCAGCGCCTCGGTGCCGTTGATGTAGCCGATGATGCCGACGACGATGCTGGAGAGGACGCTGACCGACAGCAGCATGATGAGCAGGATGCTGTAGATCGACAGACCGCCGCGGCGACGGGCGCGCGGAGTGCCGACCCATTCCCCTGCCATACACGCCCCCCGGTGTGCGCGGATACTCCCAGGCCCGCGCGCAAAACCCCCGGCGCGAGGTGGGCCCAGGATAGCGCCGCGGCGCTTCTCGGGGATAGAGGCCCGAAGGGGCCGCGCTGATACACGCGCTTACAATGGACGTCGCCTTTCCTGACTCCTGATGACTTCGACGACCGCCGCCGCCCCCGCCGCCCGCTATGCGGGACTGGACGGCATGCGCGCGATCGCGGTCGCACTCGTCGTGATCTACCACCTGTTCCCGCAGTCCTGGGTGCGCGGCGGCTTCATCGGGGTCGACGTGTTCTTCGTGATCAGCGGATTCCTGATCACGACCCTGCTGCTGCGCGAGGGCGGCCGCATCGCCCTCGGCGACTTCTGGCGCCGCCGTGCTCGGCGCCTGATCCCCGCGCTGGCCGCCGTGGTCACGGTGTGTGCGAGCGCGGCATGGGTCATCGGAGGCGACGTGCTCGTGAACCTCGGCGCGCAGGTGCTGGGGGCCGCGACCTTCAGCTACAACTGGATCTCGATCGCCGCGGGCGGCGGGTACTTCTCGGCGGCGACGCCGGAGCTCTTCCGCAATTTCTGGTCGCTCGCGGTCGAGGAGCAGTTCTATCTCGTGTGGCCGATCGTGCTGCCGCTGTTCCTCCTGCTCCCCCGCGCCTGGGGGCGGGCCGGTGCCGCGCTCCTCCTCGCCGGCGCGTCGGCCGTGTGGATGGGAACGCTCGTCGCAACCGGCGGCGACGTCACGAGGGCCTACTTCGGCACCGACACGCACGCGTTCGGCATCCTGCTCGGCATCGCGCTCGCGTTCGTGCTGCAGAGCGTGCCCGGTCACGCGCCCGCGCGGGCGCCGCGGTGGGCGCCGTGGGTCGGCGGCGCGGCTCTTGCCGGGCTCGGGGCCCTCGCGCTCGTGCCGCCGACCCCCACCCCGGCGACTTTTCCGGGAGCCGTGCTCGCGGCGAGCCTGTGCAGCGCGGCCGCGATCGTCGCGGGTGTGTGGCCCGGGTCCCGCTTCGGACGGGCGCTGGATGCCGCGCCGCTGCGCTGGGTCGGCGATCGGTCGTACGGCATCTACCTCTGGCACTGGCCGCTGCTCGTACTTCTGACCGCCGGGTTCGTCGGCGGTGGCCCCGAGACCGGCATCCCGATCTGGATCGGCGTGCTGACACTCGTCCTCACCCTCGTCATCGCCGAGCTGTCGTACCGGCTGCTGGAGACCCCCGTGCGTCGCCACGGCTTCCGCGGATGCCTCGCGCGTCTGGGCGCGCGCCTGTCCGGCTCCCCCCGCGCGCGGGTCCGGGCGCTCGGCGCGGTCGCCGCCGGTGTCGTGCTGCTCGGCGGGACCACGGCCGCGATCGCCGCCGCCCCCGAGGTCTCCTCCGGTCAGGCGGCGGTTCTCGCCGGCGCCGACGCGGTGCAAGACGCTCCGGATGCCGCTCCCGCCGAGTCCGAGACCCGGACGCCCCCACCGGTCGGCGACCCCCGGCCCGTGCCCTCCCCCGATCCCGTGACGGGCGACGAGGTCACCGCGGTCGGCGATTCGGTCATGCTCGCGTCGGCGCCGGCGCTGCTGGAGGAGATGCCGGGGATCCAGGTGGATGCCGAGGTCTCGCGCTCGACGTATGCCGGGCCCGGCATCCTTCAGTCCCTCGCCTCGGCCGGACAGCTGCGTCCCTACGTCGTCGTCGCGCTCGGCACGAACGGACCGCTCAGCCCCGACGCGATGGAGCAGATGGCGCAGATCGTCGGTCCCGACCGCGAACTCGTGCTCGTGAACGCATTCGCGCCGCGCGACTGGATCCCGGGTGTGAACGCCGACCTCGCGGCCTTCGCCGCGTCCCACCCGGGCGTCGTGGTCGCGGACTGGTCCGGCGCGATCGCGCCGCACACCGATCTGCTCGCGGGCGACCAGATCCACCCAGGCATGGCGGGCGGGCGGATTTTCGCCGACGCCGTCGAGGAGGGGCTCGAGGCCGCCGAGCTGCAGCGGGCGCTCGCCGAGTACGAGGTCGACATGCGCGCCTACCGGCGGGCGCACCCCGACCTGCCCCTGCCGCAGTAGGTTCTAGAGCCGCTGCACCAGCGCCTGCTGGCGGTGCGTCGAGGTGAACCCGAGGCGCTCGTACAGCGTGTTCGCGCCGGTCTTGCTCTCGGTGTCGACGTCGAGCACAGCCTGCTCGAGCCCCGCCGCGCGCGCCGCCTCGAGCGTGCCGGCGATCACGAGCGGAGCGAGCCGCCGACCGCGCTGATCGCGCACGACGCCGATCAGGTCGATGTACGTGTTCGGCGCGCCGAGGGCGACCCAGTCCTCCTCGTTCACCGAAGCCAGACAGAACGCCACGATCCGCCCGTCGATCAGGGCGAGGGTGGACAGGTCGGGCCGCAGGAACGGTCCGTTGACGAACTGCTCCCACCGCTCGGGCGGGCTGGGCAGGCTGCCCCAGTGGTCGCGGAACGCGTCGTTGCGAGCGATGCGGACATCCTCTGCGCGGTCGGGCGTGTAGGCCACGACCTCGACACCGTCGGGCCTCGTCGGCGCGTCGATCGGCTCGGCCAGATCGCGCTGCATCGAACTGAACCAGCGCTCGGTCACAAGGCCCAGGCGTTCGCCGAGCGTGGCGGCATCCGCGTTCTCCTCGTCGACGTACTGGTAGATCGCGGCGGGCGCGTCCGAGCCCGATTCGTCGAGCAGTTCGCGCGTGCGCGCGTAGGTCCACGCGATGAGTGCGGTGCCGATGCCGCGGCGCCGGTGGTCGGGGCGGACGGTGCCTTGCAGATACGCGTGCCGCTCTTCCGCGGTGTTCGGGTGGAGCATCGCATGGGCCATCGCGACGACCTCGCCGTCGGGCAGGACCGCGAGCAGTGTGTCGCGCGCAGGATCCACGTGCGAGAGCTCGAACATGTCCGCGATGTCCTCGCGCGGTGTCACCCAGCTCGGGTGGTCCACCCGGTCCGCCGCGGCCACCGCCGCGTGGATCGCGTCGATGTCCGCCTCGGTCGCCGGCCGGAAGGTCACCTCGGGGTGCTGCGGGATCGTCGGGCTCATCGCTCCAGCCTAGGGCGGGGGTCGCCGCATGTCTCTGCGCGTCCGTGCGCGCAACTCCTGCTTTCTGCCGGCCCGACCGCCGAGTCCCGCGCAACTCCGAGTCGGCGGCGGCGGGCCCGGACCGGAAAGCAGGAGTTATGCGCGCGGGTGCCCGGCCATCAGCCCCAGGAGAGCCTCGCGGACGGCTTCGGGGTGGTGGAACATGTCCTCGGCGAGGATCCGAAGCGTGCAGTAGCCCCGGGCGGCCGCCTTCATGTCGCGGCGGCGGTCCGAGCGCTGCTTCTCCCAGCCCTCATGATGGGCCTTGCTGTCGCACTCGATGATCAGGAACCCGCCGATCACGAAGTCCACGCGCCCGACGCCGGCGATCCGCACCTGCACCTCGAATGGAATGCCGAGCTCCACGAGGAGCAAGCGAAGAAGCGATTCCGTGCCCGACTCGGCGCGCGCATCGAGACGCTCCGCGATGCGCCGGTACCGTGCGGGGAGCGCGCGGAACACTTCCCGGAGAAACGGCTCATCGACGATCCGTCGGTGCAGGAGACTGTCCAGCGTCGCGATGACCTCGCGCTCGGGGAGGCACCGCACGAGCTGTCCGACGATGTCTCCGACCGCCAGCAGGTGTCGCGACGCCGGAGGCTCGGTGAGCCTGCGGCGGCTCAGCCGCACGTCGCCCGCCTCCGACTTCCGCCAGTGCTTGTGACTCACGCCGGGTCCGCGCAACCGCGACGCCTGGCGATCGGCGTGAACGTGCACGTGATCGTGCGCGAAGACGAAGATCTCGGGGTCGAGGACCGCGAGTGCGGAAACGCACGTCAGGTGACCACCGATGCGCACCGCCGCCGCGACCGCACGGTCGGTGCCGGGACGGACGTACCTGTCCCGACGCACCCGCACGAGGGAACCGTCACGCACGGCCGCCGTGATGCGCCGCGGGGTGTACCCGAGTGCGAGCAGTTCGTGGCGGTGCAGCACCCGCTCATCGGGAACCGTGAGCGCGGAGATCGTAGTCATGCGTGCCAGCGTGCGGGCAGGCGCACCCGCCATCAGGAATCGGGGCCCGATCTGTGCACAACGTCCGCTTTGGCGGCGCCGGGGAGGAGGAGATCAACGCCTCAGCGCCGATCGAGATCCACGTCGATCGGACTCCTCGTCGGCCGGCGAATCATGACTCCCGCACTTCGCCGTCCCCGCCGGAGCGGCGCACCGAGATTCCGGGCCTCATCGGAGTGCAGCCGATCGAACTGCGGGAGCTGTGCGCACAGGCGCCGACCAAGCGCGCCCGAAAGCACGAGACCCGCGCCCCTCGGGGGCGCGGGTCTCGGGAACAGCAGGTGCGAGAGGGTCAGGCCTTCTCTTCGACGACCGCGTCCTCGGCGGCAGCCTCGGCCGCCGCGCCCTCCTCGGGCGACTCGGCGCCGGCATCGGCGCCGGCCTCGTCGGCCGGAGCCTCCTCCGAAGCCACAGCCTCGTCGGCCGGAGCCTCCTCCGACGCGACCGGAGCGGCAGCAGGAGCGGCCGCAGCCGACTTCTTCGCGCTCTTCGGCTTCGGGCTCACCGGCTCGAGCACGAGCTCGATGACGGCCATGGGCGCGTTGTCGCCCTTGCGGTTGCCGACCTTGGTGATGCGGGTGTAGCCGCCCTCACGGTCCGCGACCAGCGGCGCGATCTCGGTGAACAGGACGTGCACGACTTCCTTGTCACCGATGACCGACAGCACCCGGCGACGGGCGTGCAGGTCGCCGCGCTTGGCGAACGTGATGAGGCGCTCGGCGAGCGGACGCAGGCGCTTGGCCTTGGTCTCGGTCGTCTTGATGGACTTGTGCGTGAACAGCGCCGCGGCGAGGTTCGCAAGCAGCAGGCGCTCGTGGGCCGGACCGCCGCCGAGGCGGGGACCCTTCGTGGGCTTGGGCATTCTCAGTTACTCCAGTGTCTTAAAGGTCGAAAGCCGAAACTCAGACGGTCTCGTCGTCGTATCCGCCGTAGAAGTGCGCGCCGTCGAACCCGGGAACCGAGTCCTTCAGCGACAGGCCGAGCGAGATGAGCTTGTCGCGCACCTCGTCGACCGACTTCTGACCGAAGTTGCGGATGTTCATCAGCTGCGTCTCCGACAGGGCGACGAGCTCCGACACGGTGTTGATGCCCTCGCGCTTGAGGCAGTTGTAGGAGCGGACCGACAGGTCCAGGTCCTCGATCGGCATCGACAGCTCGTTGGAGAGGACGGTCTCGACCGGCGCGGGGCCGATCTCGATGCCCTCGGCCTCGACGTTCAGCTCGCGGGCGAGGCCGAACAGCTCGGTGAGCGTGCGACCGGCCGACGCGACGGCGTCGCGCGGGGCGAGCGAGTTCTTCGTCTCGACGTCCAGGACGAGCTTGTCGAAGTCGGTGCGCTCACCGGCACGGGTGGCGTCGACCCGGTAGCTGACCTTGAGGACCGGCGAGTAGATCGAGTCGATCGGGATCTGACCCGACTCGGCGTACTCGTTGCGGTTCTGCGTCGCCGAGACGTAGCCGCGGCCGCGCTCGATCGTGAGCTCGAGCTCGAACTTCGCGGTGTCGTTCAGGGTCGCGATCACGAGCTCGGGGTTGTGCACCTCGACGCCGGCGGGGGCGGAGATGTCGGCGGCCGTGACCTCGCCGGCACCCGTCTTGCGCAGGTACGCGGTGATGGGCTCATCGCGCTCGCTCGAGACGACGAGCTGCTTGATGTTCAGGATGATCTCGGTGACGTCTTCCTTCACGCCGGGGATCGTGCTGAACTCGTGCTGGACGCCGTCGATTCGGATGCTGGTGACGGCTGCGCCGGGGATCGACGAGAGCAGGCTGCGACGCAGCGCGTTGCCGATCGTGTAACCGAAACCGGGCTCCAGCGGCTCGATGATGAACCGGCTGCGGAACTCGCCGATCTTCTCCTCGGTCAGAGTGGGACGCTGTGCGATGAGCACTATGTGTTCCTTTCGATCACGTATCCGCTATATGACACGTGCAATGGGTGAGAGTGTTGAGTTGTCTTCGGGATGCCGTCAGCCAGGCGGCGCGGCATCCGGCGTGCATGATGACCGCTGCGCGGCCTGCTCGAGCCGAAACGGGCGCGAGCAGACCGGCGCAGCGGAGTGCGTCAGACGCGGCGGCGCTTGGGCGGGCGGCATCCGTTGTGCGCCTGCGGCGTCACATCGTTGATGGAGCCCACCTCGAGGCCGGCGGCCTGGAGGGAACGGATCGCGGTCTCGCGGCCCGAACCCGGACCCTTCACGAAGACGTCGACCTTCTTCACGCCGTGCTCCTGCGCCTGGCGGGCGGCGGACTCCGCAGCCATGCCGGCCGCGTACGGCGTCGACTTGCGCGAGCCCTTGAAGCCCACGCCGCCCGAGGACGCCCAGCTGATGACAGCGCCGGCGGGGTCGGTGATCGAGACGATCGTGTTGTTGAACGTCGACTTGATGTGGGCCTGGCCCAGCGCGATGTTCTTCTTTTCCTTGCGACGCGGCTTGCGCGCGGCGGTCTTGGCCTGTGCCATGTTCTGGTTCTCCTAAACCGGGGCCGCGCTTAGCGCGCCTTCTTCTTGCCGGCGACGGTGCGCTTGGGTCCCTTGCGGGTGCGGGCGTTGGTCTTCGTGCGCTGACCGTGCACGGGAAGGCCGCGGCGGTGACGCAGGCCCTGGTACGAGCCGATCTCGACCTTGCGGCGGATGTCGGCGGCGACCTCGCGGCGCAGGTCACCCTCCACCTTGTAGGTCCCCTCGATGTGGTCGCGCAGCGCGATGAGCTGGTCGTCCGTGAGGTCCTTGACCCGGATGTCGGGGCTGATCTCGGTCGCTGCGAGGATGTCCTTCGAGCGGTTCGGACCAACGCCGTAGATGTAGGTGAGGGCGATCACCACGCGCTTGTCGCGCGGGATGTCAACGCCGGCAAGACGTGCCATGCGGTTCTCCTGAGAGTGAAGTGGAGGTGTGGAGCAGAGCCGGTGCCCGGGCCTCCAGCCCGAGGTGTCCCCTCCGAAGAGGTTCTGGTCCTGCCGAGTGTGTGTTCAGTTGTGTGATGTTCCGGATGCCGGGGCACCGGCATCCGGAATGAAATCTGTGGACTAGCCCTGGCGCTGCTTGTGGCGCGGGTTCGACTTGCAGATGACCATGACGACGCCGTGACGGCGGATCACCTTGCAGTGATCGCAGATGGGCTTGACGCTGGGGTTGACCTTCATGATGTTTCCTGTTCGCTGTCTTCACCGGGCAGGCCGGAGCCTGGGGTGTTACTTCTCGACCGGCCTAGCGGTAGCGGTAGACGATGCGGCCGCGCGTGAGGTCGTAGGGGCTCAGCTCCACGACGACGCGGTCCTCCGGAATGATGCGGATGTAGTTCTGCCGCATCTTGCCCGAGATCGTGGCGAGGACTTTGTGCCCGTTGCTCAGCTCGACGCGGAACATCGCGTTGGGCAGGGCCTCGGAGATCACGCCTTCGATCTCGATGACACCGTCTTTCTTCGCCATACACTCGCTAACGCTCAGCAAACCGGTCGGTCTGCGGTTTGGGTGGGAGTCGGTGCGCAGACACGCCGATAAGGCATAACGCACCAAAGATCAAGCATACGTGATATTGCAGCACCCGGCAAACCGGGCGTGTCGCGGTTCCCGTCCTACGGGAACAGCGTCGCCAGGTCGGCGGGCGCCGGCAGCGAGGAGTTGTCGATGACCTGACCGTTGATCGCGATGGTCGGCGTGCCGATCCCCTGTGCGCTCGGCGCGACGGGGGTCTTCTCGGTCATCGCCGTGACGTAGCCCTTATAGGTGCCGTCGTTCACGCACGAGTCGATGCCCGTGACGCCGACACCGGCGGCGATCGCCAGGATCTGCTCGTCGGTCAGCCCGGTCGATCCCTCGGCGGGCTGATTGGCGTACATCGCCTGCATGAACGGCACCGCGGCCGATCCGTCGGCGGCCGCGACGCAGTACATCGCGCTCGCCGCGCGCGTGGAGTACTCGGTGCCCTGCGACGCGCGGTCCAGGATCGAGATCGGGTGGATGTTCAGAGTGATCGTGCCGTCGTCCACGAGCGACTGGATCGCCTCGCCGTACGCCTGCTCGAACTGGTTGCACACCGGGCACATGAAGTCGATGTACGTGTCCATCGTCCCCGCGCCGTCGCCGACGGTGATCGCACCGGTCTCCTGGTTGATGACGGCGGCGTCCGGCGTGTTGACCGGGTCGGGTGCGGTGGCGGTGTTGTTCATCCACACCACGAGACCGGCGACCGCGACCAGCAGCACGACCACGGCGACACTCACCCAGATCGCGAACCAGTTCGTCTTGCGTGCAGGGGCTGCCATGGAGGTTCCTATCCGATCTCGCGCGGGGTGATGCCGAACGGCGCCAGGCCCGCTGCGCCGCCGTCGGGCGCGGTGAGCACCCAGATACCGTCATCATGCACGGCGACGCTATGTTCCCAGTGTGAGCCGGCTGTGCCGTCGAGGGTCGACACGGTCCAGTCGTCGTCCTCCACGAACGTCGCCTGGTCGCCGATCACGACCATCGGCTCGATCGCGACCGCGAGGCCGGGGCGCACTTCGGCGCCGCGGTCGGGTGTGCGGTAGTTGAACACCGAGGGCGACTCGTGCATCTTCCGCCCGATGCCGTGGCCGACGTACTCGCGAAGGATGCCGTACCCGTGGCCCGATGCGTCGATGTGGTCCTGGATGGCGGCGCCCACCTCGCCGAGGTGCGACGCGGTCGCGAGCGCCGCGATCCCCGCCCACAGCGACCCCTCGGTCACGCGGGAGAGCTCTTCGCGCTCCGCGACGAGCTCGGGACGCGTGTCATCGGGCACGACGAACGTGAAGGCAGAGTCGCCGTTCCAGCCGCGCAGCTCCGCCCCGGCATCCACCGACACGATGTCGCCGGGTTCGAGGACGCGGCCGGACGGGATACCGTGCACGACCTGCTCGTTCACCGACGTGCAGACGGTGTGGCGGTAGCCGCGCACCATCTGGAAGTTCGAGATCGCGCCGCGGGCGACGATGACCTCGGATGCCGCGGCGTCCAGTTCGAGCGTGGTGACCCCGGGGGCGATGAGCGCCCGGGCGGCGTCGAGGGCGGCGGCGGTGATGAGCCCGGGCTCGATCATCGCGCGCAGCTGCGCCGGCGTCTTGTAGATCGACCGGCGCCCCGGCAGCAGCGGACTCACGCGGCGGCGGAGCGCGTCAGACCGTGACCCTCGAGGGCGGCGATGACGCGGGCGGTGATCTCGTCGAGCGAACCGACGCCGTCGACCTCGAGCGCGATGCCCTGCGCGCGGTAGACATCCAGGATCGGAGCGGTCTCGCGCTCGTAGATCGCCAGGCGGTTCTCGATGACCTGCTCGGTGTCGTCCGTGCGCCCCTGCTCCTTCGCGCGCAGCGTGAGGCGCTCGATGCTCTCCGCGCGCGGCACGAGAAGCTCGATCACGGCGTCGAGCTTCTCGCCGCGTCCACCGAGGAACGCATCGAGGTCGGCGACCTGGCCGAGGTTGCGGGGGTAGCCGTCGAGCAGGAAGCCGCCCTCGGCATCCGCCTGCGAGAGGCGATCGCGCACGACGGCGCTCGTCAGCTCGTCCGGGACGAGATTGCCGGCCTCGATGATCTCGGTCACCTTCGTGCCGAGCTCGGAGCCGCTCTTGACCGCCGCGCGGAACATGTCGCCCGTGGAGATCGCGGGGATGCCGTACGCCTCGGCGATGCGCACGCCCTGCGTGCCCTTGCCCGAGCCCTGCGGGCCGACGATGAGGAGACGCGTCATCGGAGGAGCCCTTCGTAGTGGCGCTGCTGGAGCTGCGCGTCGATCTGCTTCACGGTTTCGAGACCGACACCGACGATGATGAGGATCGAGGCGCCGCCGAACGGGAAGTTCTGGTTCGCGCCGACCGCCGCCAGGGCGATGAGCGGGAGCAGGGCGATGAAGCCGAGGTACAGCGAACCGGGCAGCGTGATGCGCGTGAGCACGTAGTCCAGGTACTCCGCGGTGGGACGACCCGCTCGGATGCCGGGGATGAAGCCGCCGTACTTCTTCATGTTGTCGGCGACCTCGACCGGGTTGAACGTGATCGCGACGTAGAAGTACGTGAATCCGACGATGAGCAGGAAGTACACGAGCATGTACAGCGGGCTGTCGCCGGTCGTGAGGTACTGCGCGATCCACGCGACCCACGGCTGCGCCGCCTGGCCCGCCTGCGGCTGGTTGAACTGCGCGATCAGCGCGGGGATGTACAGGAGCGACGACGCGAAGATCACGGGCACGACGCCGGCCATGTTGACCTTGATCGGGATGTACGTGTTCGTGCCGCCGTACGTGCGACGGCCCACCATGCGCTTGGCGTACTGCACCGGGATGCGGCGCTGGGACTGCTCGACGAAGACGACGAGCGCGACCACGACGATGCCGACCGCGAGGACCAGCAGGAACGTCTCGAACCCACGCGACTGCCAGATCGCCCACATCGACGCGGGGAAGGCCGCCGCGATCGAGGTGAAGATCAGGATCGACATGCCGTTGCCGATGCCGCGCTCGGTGACGAGCTCGGCGAACCACATGATCAGGCCGGTGCCGGCGGTCATCGTGATGATCATCAGCAGCTGCGCCCACCACACGTCGTTCGTGAGGAGCTGCTCGCACTCGGGGATGCCGGTGGTGCCGAAGAGCTGGCCGCTGCGGGCGACCGTCACGAGCGTCGTCGACTGCAGCAGTGCGAGCGCGATCGTCAGGTAACGGGTGTACTGGGTGAGCTTGGACTGGCCCGCCTGGCCCTCTTTGTAGAGGGTCTCGAAGTGCGGGATGACCACGCGCAGCAGCTGCACGATGATCGTCGCGGTGATGTAGGGCATGACCCCGAGCGCGAAGATCGACAGCTGCAGCAGGGCGCCGCCCGAGAAGAGGTTGACCAACGACAGCAGCCCCTCGGTGCCGGCGCTCTGCCGGAGGCAGGACTGCACGTTGGGGAAGTCGACGAACGGCGCCGGGATGTGCGCGCCGAAGCGATAGATGGCGATGATCGCCAGAGTGAAGCCGATCTTCCGACGGAGGTCGGGTGTACGGAAGACCCGCGCGATGGCGCTGAACAAGAGGATGCCTCCAGAGGGGATGCCGATGCGACGAGGCGCATCAACCTCCAGGGTAACGCAGAGGGGGCCGGAGACTTCTCTCCGGCCCCCGCTGGGTGAACTACTTGACCGAACCGCCCGCGGCGACGATCTTCTGCTCGGCAGAACCCGAGACCTTGTCGACCGACACGGTGAGCTTCACGTCGATGTCGCCGGTGCCGAGCACCTTGACCTTCTCGTTCTTGCGCACGGCGCCCTTGGCGACGAGATCGCCGACGGTGACATCGCCACCGGCCGGGTACAGCTCGGCGAGCTTGTCGAGGTTGACCACCTGGTACTCCACGCGGAACGGGTTCTTGAACCCGCGCAGCTTGGGCGTACGCATGTGGAGGGGCATCTGCCCACCCTCGAAGCCGGCCTTGACCTGGTAGCGGGCCTTCTGGCCCTTCGTGCCACGACCGGCGGTCTTGCCCTTCGAGCCCTCACCGCGACCCACGCGGGTCTTGGCGGTGTTCGAGCCCGGGACCGGACGCAGGTGGTGCACCTTCAGCACGCCGGGGCGCGACGCCGGAGCGTCAGCCTTCTTCGCGGCGGGCTTGGCCTTCGGCGCGGCCTTCTCAGCCTTGTCCGCCTTCGCGGCGGAGTCAGCCTTGGCGGCCTTCGGCGCGGCGGACTTCTCCGCAGCAGCCTTCTTGGGAGCGGCCTTCTTGGGGGCCGCCTTCTTCTCGGTGACCTCTTCGGTCGCCTTCTCAGCCTTCTCGGCCATTAGTCGATCTCCTCAACCTTGACGAGGTGCGCGACGGTCTTGACGTAACCGCGCGTCTGCGCGTCGTCGGGACGGACGACGGAGTCGCCGATCCGCTTCAGACCGAGCGAACGCAGCGTGTCACGCTGGTTCTGCTTCTCGCTCACCTTGGACTTCGTCTGCGTGACCTTCAGTCGCGCGGCCATCAGGCACCTACCTTCGCAGCAGCGGCGGCGTCGGCCTCCGCACGCACGAGACGGGCGGGAGCGACCTGGTCGAACTCGAGGCCGCGACGCGCGGCGACCGCACGGGGCTCCTCGAGCTGCTTCAGGGCCGCGACCGTCGCGTGCACGATGTTGATCGTGTTCGACGAGCCGAGCGACTTCGACAGGACGTCGTGGATGCCGGCGCACTCGAGCACGGCACGCACCGGTCCACCGGCGATGACACCGGTACCGGCGGCGGCGGGGCGCAGCAGCACCACACCGGCGGCGGCCTCACCCTGGACGGGGTGCGGGATCGTCACGCCGACACGGGGCACGCGGAAGAAGTTGCGCTTGGCCTCTTCGACACCCTTCGAGATCGCGAGGGGAACCTCGCGCGCCTTGCCGTAGCCGACACCGACGACGCCGTTGCCATCGCCCACGACGACCAGCGCCGTGAAGCTGAAGCGGCGACCGCCCTTGACGACCTTGGACACGCGGTTGATCGTGACGACGCGCTCCAGGAACTGGCTCTTGTCGGCATCGCGCGAACCACGGTCACGCTGGTTGGCGTTGCGCTCGCGGCCACCGCGGCGCGGCTCGCGCTCGCGCTCGGCGGGCGCCTCGGTGGCGGCCGCCTGAGCCTCGGGAGCGGTCTGCTCGGTGGTCACTTCGGTCTCCTTGATTTCACTCACAGGTTCAGTCCCCCTTCGCGGGCGCCGTCGGCGATCGCCGCGACACGGCCCGCGTAGCGGTTGCCACCGCGGTCGAACACGACATCCTCGATGCCGGCGGCCTTCGCGCGCTCGGCGACGAGTTCGCCGACCTTGCGGGCCTTGGCGGTCTTGTCACCGTCGAACGAACGCAGGTCCGCTTCGAGGGTGGACGCCGAGGCGACGGTGTGACCCTTCGCGTCGTCGACCACCTGGACGAAGACGTGACGGGCCGAGCGGGTCACGACGAGACGCGGACGCTGCTCGGTGCCGACGATCTTCTTGCGAAGACGGGCGTGGCGGCGCGAACGCGCCTGAGACTTGGTCTTGACAGCCATGGTTACTTACCACTCTTTCCGGCCTTGCGACGAACGACCTCGCCGGCGTACCGCACACCCTTGCCCTTGTACGGCTCGGGCTTGCGGATCTTGCGGATGTTCGCGGCGGCCTCGCCGACCGCCTGCTTGTCGATGCCGCTCACGGTGACCTTGTTGTTGCCCTCGACCGTGAGCGTGATACCCGCGGGCGGGTCCACGAGCACGGGGTGCGAGAAGCCGAGGGCGAACTCGATCGAGCTGCCCTTCTGCGCGACGCGGTAACCGGTGCCCACGACCTCGAGGCCCTTCGTGTAGCCCTGGGTCACACCGATGATGTTGTTGTTGATGAGCGTGCGGGTCAGGCCGTGGAGCGACCGCGACTCGCGCTCGTCGTCGGGCCGGCTGACCAGAACCTGGTTCTCTTCGACCTTGACTTCGATCGGGCGCGAAACGGTGAGCACCAGCTCGCCCTTCGGGCCCTTCACCGCGACGTCCTGGCCGTCGACCGAGATGGTCACGCCCGCGGGGATGTCGATGGGGAGGCGTCCAATACGCGACATGTCAGATCACCACACGTAGGCGAGGACTTCCCCACCCACGCCCTTCTGCTCGGCCTGGCGGTCCGTGAGGAGGCCAGAGGAGGTGGACAGGATCGCGACGCCGAGGCCGCCGAGGACCGTGGGGATCTCGGTCGACTTCGCGTAGACGCGCAGGCCCGGCTTGGAGACGCGCTTGATGCCGGCGATCGACCGCTCGCGGTTCGGGCCGTACTTCAGCGTCATCGAGAGGGTCTGACCGACGCGGGCGTCCTCGACGCTCCAGTCGGCGATGTAGCCCTCCTGCTTGAGGATCTCGGCCAGGTTGGTCTTGAGCTTGGAGCTCGGCAGCGACACGGTGTCGTGGTGCGCCGAGTTCGCGTTGCGCAGACGGGTCAGCATGTCTGCGACCGGGTCTGTCATTGTCATGAGGTTGTTCCTTTGTTCACCAGGTTTCGTACGCCTTTACAAGACGGCCGACCTGTGGTGGCGAGTGTCCCGATTAGGACTGGTTCTCTTCGGTGCGGAAGGGGAAGCCGACCGCACGCAGCAGCGCCCGACCCTCGGCATCCGTCTTCGCCGTGGTGACCACGGTGATGTCGAAGCCGCGCACGCGGTCGATCTTGTCCTGGTCGATCTCGTGGAAGACCGACTGCTCCTGCAGACCGAACGTGTAGTTGCCGTTGCCGTCGAACTGCTTGGGCGAGAGGCCCCGGAAGTCGCGGATGCGGGGCAGCGCGAGCGAGACGAGACGGTCCAGGAACTCCCACGCGCGGTCACCGCGGAGGGTGACGTGCGCGCCGATGGCCTGGCCCTCGCGCAGCTTGAACTGCGCGATCGACTTGCGGGCGGCGGTGACGACGGGCTTCTGACCGGTGATCTTGGTCAGGTCGTCCACGGCGCCGTCGATCACCTTGCTGTCGCGAGCGGCCTCGCCGACACCGGTGTTCACGACGACCTTGACGATCTTCGGGATCTGGTTGACGTTGGCGTAGCCGAACTCGTCCTGCAGCGCCTTCTTGATCTCGCTGTTGTACTTCTGCTTCAGGCGGGGCTGGATCTTGCCAGCCTCCACGGCAGTGGTGGTGCTCATCAGAGGTCCTTGCCTGACTTCTTCGCGTAACGGACGCGCACGGTGCGCTTCACGCCGTCCTTCGTCTGCTCCTCGACGCGGTGACCGACACGGGTCGGCTTCTTGGTCGAGGGGTCGACGAGAGCGACGTTGGAAATGTGGATGGGGGCTTCGAAGGTCTCGATGCCGCCCGTCTTGGTGCCGCGCTGGGTCTGGCCCACGCGGTTGTGGCGGGTGGCGTAGTTGACGCCCTCGACGATGACGCGGTTCTGCCCGGCCAGGACCTCGAGGACCTTGCCCTGCTTGCCGCGGTCTCCGCCGCGCTCGGGCTTGGCGCCCGAGATGACCTGAACCAGGTCGCCCTTCTTGATCTTCGCCATGACTTAAATGACCTCCGGCGCCAGCGAGACGATCTTCATGAACTTCTTGTCACGAAGCTCGCGACCGACGGGTCCGAAGATGCGGGTGCCGCGGGGCTCCCCGTCGTTCTTCAGGATCACGGCGGCGTTCTCGTCGAACTTGATGTACGAGCCGTCGGGACGGCGCGTCTCCTTCTTGGTGCGGACGATGACGGCCTTGACCACATCGCCCTTCTTGACGTTGCCGCCCGGGATCGCGTCCTTGACCGTGGCGACGATCGTGTCACCGAGGCCCGCGTAACGGCGCTTCGAGCCGCCGAGCACGCGGATGGTGAGCAGCTCCTTCGCGCCGGTGTTGTCGGCGACCTTGAGGCGGGATTCCTGCTGAATCACTTGTTACTCCTTGGGTTCCAAGTAGGCCCGGGGGCTTACTTGGCCTTCTCGAGGATCTCGACCAGGCGCCAGCGCTTCGTGGCGCTCAGCGGGCGGGTCTCGTTGATGAGGACGAGGTCGCCGATGCCGGCGGAGTTGGTCTCGTCGTGCGCCTTCACCTTGGAGGTGCGGCGGATGACCTTGCCGTACAGCGGGTGCTTCACGCGGTCCTCGACCTCGACGACGATGGTCTTGTCCATCTTGTCGCTGGTCACGTAACCGCGGCGCGCCTTGCGGTACCCGCGGGCGTCGGCGTCGCGCACGTCGTGCGCGGCCGACTCGTGACCCTTGGCCGCGACCGGAGCCTCGACGGCCTCGGCCTTGGCAGCGGTCTTCTTCGGGGCCGCCTTCTTGGGGGCGGCGGGCTTGGTCTCAGCCATTACTCGGCCTCTTCCTTCTCGGCCTTGTCAGCGGCATCCGCCTTCTTGGCCTTCGTCTTCTTCGCCTTCGTCGCGACCTCCACAGGGGCGGGCGTGGCACGGATGCCGAGCTCGCGCTCCCGGATCACGGTGTAGAGCCGCGCGATGTCGCGCTTGACGGCGCGGATGCGCCCGTGGCTCTCGAGCTGGCCGGTGGCCGACTGGAAGCGCAGGTTGAACAGCTCTTCCTTGGCCTTGCGCAGCTCCTCGACGAGGCGCTGGTCTTCGAACGTGTCGAGCTCGCTCGTGGCGAGCTGCTTGGTGCCGATCGCCATTACGCGTCGCCCTCCTCGCGCTTGATGATGCGTGCCTTCAGCGGCAGCTTGTGGATGGCACGGGTCAGGGCCTCACGAGCGAGTTCCTCGTTGACGCCGGCGACCTCGAAGAGGACGCGACCCGGCTTGACGTTCGCGACCCACCACTCGGGCGAGCCCTTACCGGAACCCATGCGGGTCTCAGCGGGCTTCTTGGTCAGCGGACGGTCGGGGTAGATGTTGATCCACACCTTTCCACCACGCTTGATGTGACGCGTCATCGCGATACGAGCGGACTCGATCTGACGGTTGGTCACGTAAGCGGGCGTGAGCGCCTGGATGCCGAACTCACCGAACGTCACCTTGGTGCCGCCGGTGGCCTGGCCCGAGCGACCCGGGTGGTGCTGCTTGCGGTACTTGACCTTGCGGGGGATAAGCATCAGGCAGACGCTCCTTCTGCGACGGGCGCGTCGCCACGAGGCCCACGACGACGGTCGCCACCGCGGTCATCGCGACCACGGGGTGCCTTCGGAGCGTTGGCCTGCTCGCGCGCGAGTTCCTTGGCGGTGAGATCGCCCTTGTAGATCCAGACCTTCACGCCGATGCGGCCGAAGGTGGTCTTGGCCTCGTAGAAGCCGTAGTCGATGTTCGCGCGCAGGGTGTGCAGGGGCACACGGCCTTCGCGGTAGAACTCCGACCGGCTCATCTCGGCGCCGCCCAGGCGACCGGAGACCTGGATGCGGACACCCTTGGCACCGGCACGCTGAGCGCCCTGCAGACCCTTGCGCATCGCGCGGCGGAACGCCACACGTGCGGAGAGCTGCTCGGCGATGCCCTGCGCGACCAGCTGAGCGTCGGCCTCGGGGTTCTTGACCTCGAGGATGTTCAGCTGGATCTGCTTGCCGGTGAGCTTCTCGAGGTCGGTGCGGATGCGCTCCGCCTCGGCGCCGCGGCGACCGATCACGATGCCCGGGCGGGCGGTGTGGATGTCGACGCGGACGCGGTCACGCGTGCGCTCGATCTCGATGTTGCTGACGCCTGCGCGGTCGAGGTTCGACTGCAGGAGCTTGCGGATCTTGATGTCCTCGGCCACGTAGTCGGCGTAGCGCTGTCCGGGCTTCGTCGAGTCGGAGAACCAGCGCGACACGTGGTCGGTGGTGATGCCGAGGCGGAAGCCGTACGGGTTTACCTTCTGGCCCATTACTTGCTCGCCTTCTTGGTCTTGGCTGCCGGGGCGGACTCGGCCACCTCGGGCGTTGCGAGCACGACCGTGATGTGGCTCGTGCGCTTCTTGATCTGGAATGCGCGACCCTGGGCGCGGGGCTGGAAACGCTTGAGCGTCGTGCCCTCGTCCACGTACGCGTTGGCCACGTACAGGTCCTGCTCGTCCAGGTACTCGCCGTCCTTGTCGGCCTTCACGCGAGCGTTCGCGATCGCCGAGGCGACGAGCTTGTAGATCGGCTCGCTCGCGCTCTGCGGCGCGAACTTCAGGATGGCCAGAGCCTCCTGAGCCTGCTTGCCCTTGATCAGGGCGACGACACGACGAGCCTTCTGAGGGGTCACGCGGATGTGTCGCACACGTGCGATGGACTCCACCATTTCTCTCTCCTCTCGCGCCGCCTTAGCGGCGACGGCCCTTCTTGTCGTCCTTCACGTGGCCGCGGAAGGTGCGGGTGGGCGCGAATTCGCCCAGCTTGTGACCGACCAGGGTCTCGGTCACGAACACGGGGATGTGCTTGCGACCGTCGTGGACGGCGATCGTGTGGCCGAGCATGGCCGGCACGATCATCGACCGGCGCGACCAGGTCTTGATGACGTTCTTCGTTCCCGCTTCGTTCTGAGCGACGACCTTGCGAAGCAGGTGATCGTCGACGAAGGGGCCCTTCTTGAGACTGCGTGGCATCTTCCTCTACTCCTACTTGCGCTTCTTGCCGGCGTTGCGACGACGGACGATGTACTTGTCGCTTTCCTTGTTGGCGTGACGCGTGCGGCCTTCCTTCTGGCCCCACGGGGTCACCGGGTGACGTCCACCGGACGTCTTGCCCTCACCACCACCGTGCGGGTGGTCGACCGGGTTCATCGCGACACCGCGGACGGTCGGGCGGATGCCCTTCCAGCGGTTGCGGCCGGCCTTGCCCCAGTTGATGTTCGACTGCTCGGCGTTGCCCACCTCGCCGATGGTCGCGCGGCAGCGCGCATCGACGTTGCGGATCTCGCCCGAGGGCAGACGCAGCTGGGCGTACGGGCCGTCCTTGGCGACCAGACGCACCGATGCACCCGCGGAGCGGGCCATCTTCGCGCCGCCGCCGGGGCGGAGCTCGATCGCGTGGATGACCGTACCGGTCGGGATGTTGCGCAGCGGCAGGTTGTTGCCGGGCTTGATGTCGGCACCGGGGCCGGACTCGACGACGTCACCCTGCGACAGCTTGTTCGGCGCGATGATGTAGCGCTTCTCGCCGTCCGCGTAGTGCAGCAGCGCGATGCGCGCCGTGCGGTTGGGGTCGTACTCGATGTGCGCGACCTTCGCGTCGATGCCGTCCTTGTCGTTGCGACGGAAGTCGATCACGCGGTACTGGCGCTTGTGGCCACCACCGATGTGACGGGTCGTGATGCGACCCTGGTTGTTGCGACCACCGGTCTTGGCGAGCGGGCGGAGGAGCGACTTCTCGGGCGTCGATCGGGTGATCTCAGCGAAGTCCGCCACCGACGAGCCGCGGCGACCCGGGGTCGTGGGCTTGTACTTGCGAATTGCCATTGTTGTTAGTCCTTCGTCCCGGTCGTCAGCCGACGGCCGTGAAGATGTCGATGGTGCCCGAGCGCAGCGTCACGATCGCGCGCTTGGTGTCCTTGCGCTTGCCGGTGCCGAAGCGGGTCCGGCGCGACTTGCCCACGCGGTTGATCGTGTTGACCGCGGCGACCTTGACGCCGAAGATCTTCTCGATCGCGAGCTTGATCTCGGTCTTGGTCGCGCGCGGGTCCACGAGGAACGTGTACTTGCCCTCGTCGATGAGCCCGTAGCTCTTCTCCGAGACGACCGGCTTGAGGATGATGTCGCGCGGGTCCTTGTTCAGGGCGTTCTGCAGGGTGCTCATGCCGAGACCTCCTCGGTGACCGTCTTCGCAGCGACGAACGCGTCGTAGGCGGCCTTGGTGAAGACGATGTCGTCCGAGACGAGCACGTCGTAGGCGTTGAGCTGGCCGACGGGGAGCACGTGGACGTACGCGAGGTTGCGCACGCTCTTGACCGTGATCTCGTCACCGGGCTCGATGACGACGAGCACGTTCTTCACGGCGCCGAACGCCGTGAGGACGGATGCCGCCGCCTTGGTCGAGGGGGCACCGTCGATCCCGAAGGAGTCGACGATGTGAAGGCGGTCGCCGCGGGCGCGGTCGCTGAGCGATCCGAGCAGTGCTGCGGCGATCATCTTCTTGGGGGTGCGCTGGGCGTAGTCGCGGGGCTTCGGCCCGTGGACGATGCCACCACCGGTCATGTGCGGCGCGCGGATCGAGCCCTGACGGGCGTTACCCGTGCCCTTCTGCTTGAAGGGCTTGCGGCCGGCACCCGAGACCTCACCGCGACGCTTGGTCGAGTGGGTTCCCTGACGGGCGGCGGCGCGCTGGGCGACGACGACCTGGTGGATCAGCGGAATGTTCGTCTTGACGTCGAAGAGCGCGGCGGGCAGCTCGACCGAGCCTGCCTTCTTGCCGTCTGCGCTTCGCACGTCGAGCGCGAGAGTCTGGTCAGCCATGGACTCAAGCCCCCTTCACTGCGTTGCGGACGAAGACGATGCGGCCACGAGCACCGGGGACGGCGCCCTTGACGAGCAGCAGACCCTTCTCGGCGTCGACGGCGTGCACCGTGAGGTTGAGGACGGTCACGCGCTCGCCGCCCATACGGCCGGCCATGCGCATGCCCTTGAAGACGCGGCTCGGGGTCGACGACGCGCCGATCGAACCGGGCTTGCGGTGGTTGCGGTGCGCACCGTGCGATGCCGAGACGCCCTTGAAGTTGTGACGCTTCATGACACCGGCGAAGCCCTTGCCCTTGCTCGTGCCGACGACGTCGACGAGCTGGCCGGCCTCGAACGTGCCCTCGGCCGTGATCTCCTGGCCGAGCGTGTAGTCGGAGGCGTCAGCGGTGCGGACCTCGGTGAGGTGGCGACGCGGGGTCACGCCGGCGGCCTCGAAGTGGGCCGTCTGCGGCTTGTTGACCTTGCGCGGGTCGATCTGGCCGTACGCGATCTGGATCGCGTTGTAGCCGTCGCGCTCGGGGGTGCGAACCTGGGTGACCACGTTCGGCGCGAGCTCGATGACGGTGACGGGAACGAGCTTTCCGCTTTCGTTCCAGACCTGGGTCATGCCGAGCTTGGTGCCCAGCATCCCCTTGGAAATCTTGGAGTTGATGTCAGCCATGTCGGACCTCAGAGCTTGATCTCGATGTTGACGTCAGCCGGCAGATCGAGGCGCATCAGCGAGTCGACGGCCTTGGGCGTCGGGTCGATGATGTCGATCAGACGCTTGTGGGTGCGCATCTCGAAGTGCTCGCGGCTGTCCTTGTACTTGTGCGGGGAACGGATCACGCAGATCACGTTCTTCTCGGTCGGCAGGGGCACGGGGCCCACGACCGTGGCACCGGCACGGGTCACGGTGTCGACGATCTTGCGGGCCGACGAGTCCAGGCCGGCGTGATCGTACGACTTCAGGCGAATGCGGATCTTCTGTCCCGCCATTGTCTGCTCTCTCTCTTTACGCGTCTTACGTGCTCGGGATCCGAACCGCATTGGACGCACGAAGGCGTGGAAGGGTTCTTCCCTCGCCCTGGGCACTTCGCTCACCGTCTTGCGGCGGTGATGCTGCACCACTGTTCTGCTGTCAACCCGACGGCCGGAGCCTCCGGTTCCCCCGCCCGCCCGCGCACGGATGCGCTCCCGTCTCCGGGATGCTGGTGTGGGAAGTTTCGTTCTCCTGCCTGCGGCCTAGGACCCTGCGCTCTCGCGCCGCCTATGCACTGCCTGGCAGTGATCCGGGCACGCCCGAAGGGGCCCGGAGTGTGGAACTTCATTAGTCTACGTGCACCCCGGGCGTGTCGCAAACTCGGGCGTGTCGCGTTTCCACCCCACGTCCCCCCCTCCGCCCCTCCCCGCCGAGATGGTGGGTTTCCTCGCGAGATGGTGGGTTTCTCGCCGAGATGGTGGGTTTCCCCTCGAGATGGTGGGTTTCCCCTCGAGATCGTGCAGACCATCTCGGGGGAAGAACGACCATCTCGAGGGAAGAACGACCATCTCGGCGCAGAAGCAACCATGTCGGCGGGAGGCCGGGCGGGGACAGCAGTCAGATTGTGAAGCGCAGCCGACGCATGAGCGCGGCGAAGGACGCGAAGCTCGGCGCCTGATCCCAGCCCCAGCGACTCACTTCCCAGCCGGTCGCGCGGCGGACGGCGGTCAAGTCCCGTGGTGTGGTGTTATTCCGTTGCATCCTGATGGTGGGTGATGGTCAGGCGGTGAGGTAGAGCTCGGGGCGTGCGGGCTCGGC
>NZ_JBFBMZ010000013.1:0-41805 GCF_040687315.1 Microbacterium sp. NPDC064584
GATTAGGGAACGTAAGCACTTCCACTAAGCCCCGGAGGTTCTCCTCAGCGCAACCCCCGAAACGTCACCAACGTCTCAGCCGGGTACATCTAGGCTCCGGACGCCCTCACATCTCCTCGTGGGTATCGGGATCCCCGTCCCACAGCCGACCGCGCTCGAGCGCGGAGATCGCCGACACCTCGTCATCGGTCAGGCGGAAGCCGAAGACATCGGCGTTCTCGCGCTGACGGTCGGCATCGGCTGACTTCGGGATCGGCGTGCTCCCCAGCTGCGTGTGCCAGCGCAGCACGACCTGAGTGGGAGTCACGTCGTGGGTGCCGGCGATCTCCTGCAGCACCTGTTCCTGCAGCAGCTCGGATCGACGCGCCAGCGGGCTCCAGCTCTCGGTCCGGATGCCGTGCTCGGCGTGGAAGGCACGGAGCTCCGCCTGGGGGAAGTAGGGGTGCAGCTCCACCTGATTGACCGCGGGCGTGACGCCGGTCTCGTCGATGAGCTCGGTCAGCATCGCGGCCGTGAAGTTGGACACGCCGATCGAGCGGACCAGCCCCTGCTCCCGGGCGTCGATCATCCCGCGCCAGGTATCGAGGTACTTGCCCACGCTCGGGTTGGGCCAGTGGATGAGCGAGAGGTCGATCCGGTCGAGGCCCAGCAGCGCGAGCGAGGCCTTGGTGCTCTCCAGCGCCTCCGCGCGTCCGTGATGACGACCGGGGATCTTGGTCGTGATCAGCAGCTCGGCGCGGTCCACGCCGGCGGTGCGGACCGCCTCGCCGACTTCGCCCTCGTTCTCGTAGTTGACCGCGGTGTCCAACAGTCGGTAGCCGCTGTCGATGGCCGCGACGATCGCGGCCACTCCCTCCGGGCCCTGCAGCTTGTAGGTGCCCAGTCCCAGCTCGGGGAAGGCCACGCCGTCGTTCAGGGTCACGGTGGGGATGCTCAGCATGACTCCATCCTCCCGCACACGGGGTCATCGCGTCCGAGGTGCGGGAGGATGGCGCCATGCCCCTGGACGCACCCGACCTGCTGACCGAGCGCGCGCACTTCTCCCGGGCCGAAGCGCGCGAGCTGGGCAAGAGCCTCCGCCGCGTCGTCGCGCGTTCCGAGCTCGCCGAGCGGCGGCCCGCCGAACGCGACGTCATCGCCCACCTGCGCGAGCAGAACGCGACGCGCGTGCCCGAACTCGTGCCGCTGCGGATGCAGCGCATGCTCGCGAGCCCGTTCGCGTTCTATCGGGGAACCGCGGGGCTCATGGCCCTCGACCTCGGCCGGGACCCGCATTCCGGCATCCTGGTCGCGTCGTGCGGCGACGCCCACATCAGCAATTTCGGCTTCTACGCCTCGCCCGAGCGCCAGCTCGTCTTCGATCTGAACGATTTCGACGAGGCCGCCGTCGCGCCGTGGGAGTGGGACCTGAAGCGACTCGTGACGAGCGTCGTGGTCGGCGGTCGCGAGGCGGGCTACGCCGAGCGCGACATCGAGGGGGTCGCCCGGCGGGCGATCGCCTCGTACGTCTCGGTGCTGCGCCGGATGGTGCGGCTGAGTCCCTCCGACCGGTACTTCCTGCACCTGAACGTCCAATCCGCGCGCCGGCAGATGAGCCGCGACGGGCGACGGGTGCTGCGCGACGCCCTCGCCGCGGCCGAACGGCGCACGTCCGCACGCGCGATCCGCCGGACGACGGAACGGGATGCCGACGGCAAAGTGCGTTTCGTCGAGAACCCGCCGACCATGGTGCGCTTCCGCCTGGACGAGGCCGAACACGTCGCCGGCGCCGAGCGGGCCGAATCGGTCCACGCGCTGTTCGCGCAGTATCGGGACACGGTCAGCATCGACATCGACACCGTCCTCGCGCAGTACGAGCCGACCGATCTGGCCCGCCGCGTGGTCGGGGTGGGCAGCGTCGGCACCCGGTGTTACCTCCAGCTGCTCCAGGGGGCCGATGAGGACGCGCTCCTGCTCCAGGTGAAGGAGGCCGGGGAGTCGGTGCTGTCCAAGTACGGGCGCATCCCTCAACCCGCGCGGATCACCCAGGGCATCGCCGCACACGGCGAGGGGTACCGGGTCGTCGGGCTCCAACGGGTGCTGCAGGCCGTCTCCGACCCGTTCCTCGGTCATTTCGCCGCGAACGGCCGGGCGTTCTACGTGCGGCAGTTCCACGACATGAAGGGTTCGGTCGAACTCGATGACCTGGCCCTGGACGCGTTCAGCGACTATGCCGTCGCGTGTGCCGGGCTGCTCGGCCGCGCGCACGCGCAGAGCCCGACCGCGGGGCAGGTTCTCGGCTATGTCGGCACCTCGGATGCGGCACCCGACGCCGTCGTGACGTGGTCGATCTCGTACGCCGACCAGTCGCTGCGCGACTTCGAGACGGCGAAAGGGATCGCCTGGTAGCCAGGCGATCCCTCTCGGCGGCGTTCTCAGCGGGCGCTGTCGATCGTGACCGTCCCGGCCGAGACCGTGACGTCGACCGTGTTGCGGGCGCCGGCCTGCGTCTGCAGCCCGTTGTCGAACTCGCCGGCCGACACGTCCGAGCGCACGTCGTAGGCGCCGTCCGGGAGCTCGAGATCCAGGCCACCCGCGCTCACGTCCACCGTCACGGTACGCGGCGCGGTGCCGGTCAGGCGTGCATCGATCGTGCCCGCGCTGACCGAGAAGCCGGCCTCGGTCACGTCCGCGAGGTCGATGTCCGCTCCGCCCGCGCTCAGCTCGGCGGTCAGCGTCGTGGCCGATCCGTCCACCGAGAGCCGGCCCGCGCCGACGTCGATGCCGAGGTCGCCGAACCGCCCATCGACCGTGAGATCGCCGGCGGCGAGCTCCAGCGTGGCGTCGAGGTCGTCGCCGGCGAGGTCGTGCGGCAGCGTGAGGATCGC
The DNA here is from genome assembly GCF_040687315.1 of Microbacterium sp. NPDC064584. Taxonomy (NCBI): domain Bacteria; kingdom Bacillati; phylum Actinomycetota; class Actinomycetes; order Micrococcales; family Microbacteriaceae; genus Microbacterium; species Microbacterium sp. NPDC064584. The sequence goes on from NZ_JBFBMZ010000013.1 coordinate 2,868, forward strand.
CCGCACCTCACCGCCGAAGACCCACCAGCCTGGACCGAAGCGCTGGGGCGAGGCGACCCGCAGGGTGTCGCCGTCAGTGCGAAGAGTCCACGAGCCCGCCCCCAGACCGCTGGTCACCTGAAGCGTCGCCTCGGACACGTCGGCGAACTCGAGGCGGAGCGAGGCGGCATCCACACTGACATCGAGTTCGCTCACTCCCCCGACATCGACGCTGCGGCTCTCGGTGCGGACGCTCGCGGCGGCGACGGTGGAGAACACCGCCGAGCCGAGCGCCCCGAGGATCACCGCCGCGCCGAGCGCGATCGCGAGGATCGCCACGACGCGGGAGGAACCCCGGGTCGGCGGCGGCGTCGGGGCCGCGGGAGCCGCGGGAGGGGGTGCGATGGTCATGATCCTGCTCCTGTCTGCGGCTGCGGGCCGCCGTGTTCGAGGTGGACGAGCGCTGCCAGCACCCGCCGGTTGCCGGACTCGTCCGGCTCGAGTTCGAGCTTCTGGAAGATCGCGGTGATGTACTTCTCCACGCTCGCCTCGGAGACGAAGAGGGTTGCCGCGATCGCCTGGTTCGACCGACCCTCGGCGATGAGTGCGAGCGTCGACGCCTCGCGCGGCGTGAGGCGCTGCATCCGCTCATCGCGGGGTCGGCGGCTGAGCAGCTGCGCGACCACTTCGGGATCCAGGACCGTTGCGCCGTCCCTGATGCGGGCGACTGCCTCGAGGAAGTCCGACACGTCCGCGACCCGGTCCTTCAGCAGGTAGCCGATCGCTCCGCCGTGGGCGGTGATGAGCTCGCTCGCATAGCGCTCCTCGACGTACTGCGAGAGCACGAGGAGGGGGAGATCGGGATGCCGGGCCCGCAGTCTCAGCGCGGCTCGGATGCCCTCGTCGGTGAAGGTGGGCGGAAGCCGCACGTCGAGGAGACACAGCTCGGGCACCGTCTGCTCGACGGTCTCCTCGAGGGTCCGCGCGTCCGCCAGGGCGGCGACCACCTCGTGGCCGGAGTCCTCCAGGACGCGGACGAGCCCTTCACGCAGCAGGACGGAGTCCTCGCAGATCAGGATGCGCACGGGACGCTCACCTCCAGAGACGTGGGACCACCCTGGGGGCTGTCCAGCCGTGCCGTGCCGCCTGCGGCGAGGACGCGGTTCATGATGCCGTCCAGGCCGCCACCGGGCGTCACCTGCGCGCCGCCGATCCCGTCGTCCTCGACGCGCGCCCACAGGCTCCCGTCCGGGCGCTGACGGACCAGCACGCGGCAGCCCGTTGCGCGTGAGTGCTTCGCGGCGTTCGTGAGCGATTCGGCGATGCAGAAGTAGACGGCGGCCTCGGCGTTGCTGTCGCAGCGCCGATCGATGCGGACGTCGAGCTGGACGGGGATGGGCGAGCGCCCGGCGAGAGCCGAGAGGGCGGCATCCAGCCCCCGATCATCGAGCACCGACGCGTGGATGCCGCGCGCGAGCTGCCGGAGCTCGGTGATGGCGGCCTTCGTCGAGGTGTGCGCCTCCGCGAGCAGCGCTTTCGCCGCCTCGGGGTCGTCGTCGATCTTCTGCTGCGCGAGACCCAGCGTCATCCCGACCGACACGAGCCGGGGCTGCACCCCGTCGTGGAGGTCTCGTTCGATGCGGGTGCGCTCGACCTCGGAGGCCCGGATCGCCCCCTCGCGGCGGACGTCGGATGTGCGCGCCTGCTCGACGAGCTGGGCCTCACGGGTGGGCACCACGATCGCGCGAGCGAGCACGGCGTGGAGCACGGCGAGACCGATGATCGCGGCCACGGCGACGAGCGCGACCAGGATCCCGGTGACGACCGCCCACGAGACGGGCACCTCGATGCCGGTGCCGGCGAGGGTGACGGCGCCGCTGCGGGCGAAGAGCGGAGCGAAGACGAGCACGATCGCCGACGCGAAGACCGACACGAGCGGCAGGACGATCAGACCCAGGACCGTCCCGATCGCGGCACTCGCGATCGCGCGCCACATCGACGGGTCGATGAACTGCCGCCAGACGACACGGAGGAAGCCGCCGAAGCCCGGCGTGGTCCGCCGACGCGGCGCGAGGCCCGGCAGGCCCAGCGCATACAGCCCGTCCACGCGTGCCGTCTCCAACCACGCCACCCCGTACAGCGCGTAGACGAAGCCGAGGAGGAAGACCAGGCCGATGCCGAGGACGGGGACGAGTCCGAGCCCGACCCCGAGCAGCGTGGCGAGGACCGTGAAGACGACGGGCCCCACGACGCCGAGGGCGGCGAGCTGGGCGATGGCTCCGGCGATCCGCAGCGGATCGCGCAGCGGCGATCGTGACGGCGGCGGGGCGGCGGGAGCGGCGCTCGGAGCGAGGGTCGAGGAGGTCATGGCTCCACGGTATTGATGCGCGCCGCCGCGCGCGCCGGGGGCATCCGGAATCCTCCCGTCGGGTTATCCCGAAGCGGTCAGCCGGGCAGCCCCGATACGCCGCTCCCGATCAGCATCGCGCCGATGACGATCAGCACGAGAGCCATCACGATCGCGTTGTTCGCGACGAGCCAGTCCTTCGCCGTCCGCAGGACCGGCGTGACCCGCGCCCCCGCGACCGCGACCAGGGTCACCGGGATCGCCACGCTCAGGCACGCGAGCACCACGAAGAGCACGCCGGCGCCGATCGCCTGACCGATCGGCAGGAACGCCCCGCCGATCGTGAGCCCGGCTCCCGCCGCGAAGGCGATCTCCTTCGGGTTCACGACCGTCAGGACGAACCCGAGCCGCAGCGCGCCGCCCCGGCCGGTGCGCTCGATCGACTGCATCCAGCCCGGCAGCGCGGGCGCTCCGTCCGCGCGCGAGCGCCGGACGAGCTTGCGGATGCCGACGCCGACGAGCACGACGCCGAGGACGAGCCGGAGCACGGCTGCCGGGACGGAGGATCCCGCGGCCTGGTCGATCAGATCCGACACGACGGCGAAGAGCGCGGTGAGCAACGCGAAGCCCGCCGCGCGGCCGAGGAGGAACAGGCTGCTCCCGGCGAGCCCGACCGGCGCGGTGAGAAGCAGGAGTACGGCGATGATCGGGAACGGGCTCAGCGCGACGCCGATCCCGAACGGGATGACGTCGCCGATCACGTCGAGCACGGCATCCTCCTGGCCCCCCGCGGGTCCGTCCCGCGCGCGCCCGACGCACGCGAGGGGCATTTCACCCTAGTGCGCAAGCCCCCCTCCGGCCGGTCGCGCCTGGGATACGTTCGGGCACGGCCTCCACCCCGTGCGGAGGTTCACAGCACCATCACCTCGACAGAAACAGAGACACACCATGGGTTTCCTCGCATTCCTCATCCTCGGCCTGCTGGCCGGCGCCATCGCCAAGCTGATCCTCCCGGGCAAGCAGGGCGGCGGCTGGCTCATCACGCTGCTGCTCGGCGTCGTGGGCGCCCTGCTCGGCGGCTGGCTCGGCAGCGTGCTGTTCAACGCGCCGCTGCAGGACTTCTTCTCGCTGCAGACCTGGCTCCTGGCCATCGGCGGTTCGATCATCGTCCTGCTGATCTACGGCCTCATCGTCGGACGCCGCAAGCGCGCCTGATCATCCGAAGGGCGCCGACGGTCATCCGTCGGCGCCCTTCGTCGTATCCGCTACGGTCGCAGCGACGCGACGAATTCGAGCTTGTCCAGGACCGGAGCGGGGATCACGAACGGGTAGAGGTCGTCCTTGCCCATCGACCGGTTGATCGCGTTGAGCGCGGTCGACAGCGGCACCCAGACCTCGGTGACCAGCTCTCGGAACGATCGGGAGCCGCGCTCGTCACCGATCAGTCCGTAGTGCACCGCCGTGTCGAGCGTGTCGCAGATGTGCAGGTAGTGCGCCCAGGTCTCGGCGAAGTCCTCGTACGGGTGCATCGTGGCGTACATCGTGAGGTACCGCTCCTCCCACCCCGCGGGCGGGCCGTCGGAGTAGTGCCGGTCGATCTGCTCCTGATAGTCCACGGTCTCGTCGCCGAACAGCTCACGTGCGCGCGCGAGGAGGCCGGCATCCGCCCCCTTCTCCACGAGCTGCCACTCGAAGTAGTGCCCGACCTCGTGCCGGAAGTGCCCGAGCATCGTGCGGTACGGCTCATCGAGCTCACCGCGGACCCGCTCGCGGTAGGCGGGATCGCTCTCGGCGAGATCGATCGTGACGACCCCTTCGTCGTGCCCGATCACCACGTTGCGGTCGGTGCTGGAGAGCAGGTCGAAGCACAGTCCGTCCACCGGATCGCCACCGGTCGCCGCGTCCTTGCCGACGACGGCGAAGCCGAGCTCATCCAGCTCGGCGATCAGATACCTCTTCGCGCGCTCGGCGACCGGGAAGTTCGCGATTCCCGCGGCATCCGCGTCGTTCGGGCGCGTTCGCGTGAGCGCGCAGCTGAAGCACTGGCCGCCCTCGAGCGGCGCGAGCCACGTGCATCCCGACAGGTCGAGGTTGCGGCAGACGTGCCAGATGAGCCCGGTCGCGTCGACGTAGCGGCCCTGCAGGTCGACCGGGACGATCTGCCGCTCGTCACGCGAATACCCGAGGCCCGTCCGGCAAGTCACGCAGAGGGAGTTCTCGAAGAAGAGGGGACTGCTGCACACGCGGCATCGATAGGCTTTCACCTTCTCAGGCTCGCACGTCGAACCGATCGGCCCCCGGCCCTTGCGGATCGGGGGATGATCTGCGGTCAGCTCTGCGCGAGCTCGGTGAGCGGGGCGACATCCACCGCGACGCGGAGCGTGGACTTCTTCGCCTCTGTGAAGATCACGCCCTTCACCGGCGGCACATCGCCGTAGTCCCGGCCCCACGCGACCGTGACGTGCCGGTCGGCCGTCCACTGGTCGTTGGTCGGATCGAACGCGAGCCACTGGTCCGAACCCGGCAGCCACGCGGCCACCCACGCGTGCGACGCGTCGGCGCCGACCATGCGGGGCTTCCCCGGGGGCGGGGTCGTCGCGAGATACCCGCTGACGTAGCGAGCGGCGACGCCGTGGCTGCGCAGGCACGCGAGGGCGAGGTGCGCGAAGTCCTGGCAGACGCCCGCCCGCTTGTCGAACACGTCGGCGACGGTGCTCGTGACCGTCGTGGCGGTCTTGTCGTAGTGGAAATCGGTCTTGATCCGGTGCATCAGATCGGTCACGGCCTCGCCGATCGGGCGCCCCGGCGTGAGGGATGCCGCGCCGTACGCGCGGGCGGCGTCCACGTGCCGGGCCTTCGGTGATTCCAGAGCGAATTCGGCCGCCGACCACGCGCCGCGGATCTCCGGGTGCAGGATCGGGCGCGCCCACTCCCACGGTTCGGCGAGCGCGTCGGCATCGTAGGCAGTGGGTTCGACCGTCACTTCGCTCAGCGCGTCGATCGTGAGCTGCAGGTGCGGCTCGGTGACGTGGAAGTACGACACGACGTTGCCGTAGCAATCCACGTCGTCGCTGACGTCGCCGGGCGCCGGATCGATCGTGACCGTCCGGAAGGCCACCTGCTGCCACGGCAATTCGCGCGGCCGGCAGTGTGCGATTCCGAAGCTGCTGGAGACGTCGTCGTCGTACGTGTACGTCGTGCGGTGCGACACGCGGTATCTCATGCGTCGGCTCCGCTCACTTCGATCAGGCTCAGCGACGACAGCGGCTGCGGCTCAGGGCCGGCGGCGAAGTGCAGATGCACGATCGCATCGCCCAGGCGATGCAGCTGGGCGCGGGTCTCGGCGAGGAACTCGTCCAGGCGCGGACGGCGGCCGTCGACCGGGACGGTGAGCGCCGGCAGGTCGACCGCCTCGAGCGCGTCCTCGAGGTGCTCGAGCAGCCGCTCGGGGCGCGTCGAGCCGGTCGAGGCGGCGAGGGCCGCGAGATGGAAGCGCAGCCGATCCAGCGCGAACGCCACCGACCGGGGGTTGCCGGTGTCCAGCAGCAGCAGTTCGAGCACGTCGGCGGTGCGCAGGACGCCGCGGTAGCGGCGACGGTGCGTCACGGAGCTCTCCGCGGCCATCAGCACGCCGCCGAGCACCGCGCGGTCCACGCCGATCCCGTGCGACGCGGTCGTCGTCGACGCGAGCAGCGTGCACACCTGCAGCGCCCGCTCGAGGTAGCGGCCCGCCTCGATCGCGTGCCAGCCGTCGTCGCGGATCATGTTGGCCGTCACGCCCTGCAGCGACAGGATGCCGCCCAGCATGCGACTGGCCGATTCGGCGATCTGCGTCCGGCGCGACGTGCGCAGCGCCCGCATCGCCCGGTCGGTGCTGCCGAAAGCGCGCCAGGTGTCGACGGAGAGCTGATCGCGGACGCCCTCGAGCGCGTCGCGCAGGCGCTGGAGCGAGTGGGCGGCGGAGCCGGGGCGATCGGCGTCCAGCAGCAGCGAGCGCTGCTCGAGATCCGGGTCGCCGTAGCGCGTCCCGCACAGCCGCTGCAGGACGCCGATGAGCGCCCGGACGGCCGCCCCGCCCTGCGTGCTCGAGCTGAAGTCAAGCTGCTCGGCGTACGCGCTCGCCGTGATCACGAGCCGGACGAGGTCTTCGGCGCGCTCGGTGTACCGGCCCGACCAGAACATGTCCTCCACCGCGCGCGGGGACAGCACCGGCACCGCTCGAGTGAGCGGCACGGGAGCGACCTCGACGATGCCCTGGTCGGGATCGGTCGGGGCGTTCTTGAGCACCCAGACGTCCTTCGTGCTGGGCGCGGCGGCGCGGTCGTCGACGAGCGTGGCGAGTCCGCCGACCAGCGGGCGGTAGATCGCGCCGTCGCGGACCGTGAACGAGCGCAGGACGAGCGGATGCGGCCCCGCCCGGCCCGACGTGCGACCCACGCTCCCCCACGCCGGCGCCTGCGAGAGCGGGAGGCGCTCCTGTCCCACGAAGCGGTGCGGCGCCGCGAGGATCCGCGCGCGCAGCTCCGCGGGATCCAGACCCGACAGATCAGCGGCGCGACCGTCGATCTCGCGGATGATGAGCGCCCGGGCTTCCGTCGCAGGCCGCTGATCGAGCGAGGCGAGGACGGCGGCGAGCCCCTCGTCGTCGCCGCACCACTGCGTCGGCACCGCCGGCAGGCGCAGCTGTTCGCCGAGAAGACGCTCGCAGACGGCGGGCATGAAGGGGATGAGTCCCGGATTCTCCAGCACGCCGGCGCCGAGCCCGTTCACGAGGCGCACCCGGCCCCGGCGCACGGCCTCGGTGAGACCGGCGACGCCCAGCCGGGATCCGGCGCGCAGCTCGAGCGGATCGCACCACTCGGCATCCACGCGCCGCAGGATCACGTCCACGCGCTCGTGCGGCGCATGCTGCGGGAAGCCGGCGGGCTTGATCCACACCCAGCCGTCGTGCACGACGAGGTCTTCGCCCTGCACGAGCGGGAAGCCGAGGATGTTCGCGATGAAGGCCTGGTCGTACGCGGTCTCGGAGTGCGTTCCCGGCGAGAGGACGACCACGCGCGGGTCGGCGATCTCAGCGGGGGCCGCCTGGAGGAGCGCCGAGCGGACGGCCGAGAAGTACGGCTCCATGCGGTGCAGACCCGCCTCTTCGTAGAGGTCGGGCAGCACGCGCGAGAGGATCCGCCGGTTCTCCATCGCGTAGCCGAGCCCGGAGGGCGCCTGCACGCGGTCGGTGAGCACCCGCCACTCGCCCGCCGCGTCGCGGCCGAGGTCGGTGCTGGCGAGGATGAGCGGCTGAGGGTCGTGCCCGCGGCGGCGGACGATCGGCCGCGTGTAGCCGGAGTGCCCGAACACGACGGCCGACGGGATGATGCCCTCCGAGAGGAGCCGCTGCTCGCCGTACAGGTCCGCGAGCAGCGCGTTCAGCAGCTCCGCGCGCTGCGCGAGACCCACCTCGAGCCGCGCCCAGGTCGCGGCATCCAGGACGAGCGGCATCGGGTCCAGCTGCCAGGGCTGGGTCCCCTGCTCGGGGTTGCCGTACGTCGCGCCGTCATCGGCGAGAAGGGTCGCGATCTCGTCGTCGATCCGGCCGATCTCGATCCCGGTCAGCTCGACCGCGACCGCGGCCATGCCTTTCCATGCCGGCCGCAGCCCGCCGTCGGGTCCGACGACCTCGTCGAAGCGCGCGCCGGTGCCCGCGAGCGGCAGCGTGGGCTGCGAGATCGCGGCGGCGTAGTCGCGCAGCAGACTCACGAGAGCGGCACCCGCCGCAGGTCGAGCGTGTGCGGATAGTCCGGTGTGGCGGCCCGCCGGGCCTTCTCGCGGAGCTCGGCTACGTCGAGCCGGCCGGCCGTGTGGCCGTGCGGCGCGAACCGGCTCGCGCGCCGAGCCTCGGCCTCGTTCGAGTTGATCGGGGGCCGCTCGTACGACCGGCCGCCGGGGTGGACGACGTGATACGTCGCGCCGCCGACGCTCACCCCGGAGGCGATGTCGACGACGTCGAACACGAGCGGCGCATGCACGGGGATCGTCGGGTGCAGCGCCGAGTACGGCTGCCACGCGCGATAGCGCACGCCGGCGTAGTACTCCGCGGCCGGGCCGGACGAGGTCAGAGGCACGGGAACACTCTGACACGTCACGAGGTGGGTGCGCGGATCGAGCCCGGCGACCTTCACCTGGATGCGCTCGAGCGACGAGTCGACGTAGCGCGACGTGCCACCCTCGGTCACCTCCTCGCCGAGCACGTTCCACGGTTCGATCGCTTGCCGCAGCTCGAGCTCGACGCCGTTCTCGAGCCGCGTCACGCCGATGCGCGGGAAGCGGAACTCGGTGAACGCGTCGAACCACTCCGCCTCGAACGCGATGCCGTGGTCCCGCAGGTCCGCGACGACCTCCGCGATGTCGGCGGTCGCGCCCTCCGGCAGCAGGAAGTCCTCGTACAGGCGGGTTCCCCACCGGATGAGCGGCGCCTCGTACGGCTTCTCCCAGAACATCGCGACCAGGCTCCGCACCAGAAGCGCCTGGACGAGCGCGAGCTGCGGATGCGGCGGCATCTCGAATCCGCGCAGTTCGAGCAGACCCAGGCGTCCCCGGCTCGAGTCGGGGCTGTAGAGCTTGTCGATGCAGAACTCGGCGCGGTGCGTGTTGCCGGTGAGGTCCGTGAGCAGGTGCCGCAGCGCCCGGTCGATGAGCCACGGCGAAGACTCTTCGCCGAGCTCGCGCGCCGCCCCCGTGAGCCGGCGGACCTCCTGCAGCGCGATCTCCATCTCGTACACGGCTTCCGGCCGGCCCTCGTCGAACCGCGGCGCCTGGCTCGTCGGCCCGATGAAGCGCCCCGAGAACAGGTAGGACAGGCTCGGGTGCCGCTGCCAGTACGTGATCAGGCTCGCCAGCAGATCGGGACGCCGCAGCAGCGGCGAGTCGACGGGCTGCGTGCCGCCGAGCGTGAGGTGGTTGCCGCCGCCCGTGCCGGTGTGCAGACCGTCGAGGTCGAACTTCTCGGTCGCGAGCCGGCTCTGCCTGGCCTGCTCGTACAGGGTGACGGTGAGGTGGCGGAGCTCCTCCCAGGACGAGGTCGGCTGCACGTTGACCTCGATGACCCCGGGGTCGGGGGTGACGACGAGCTGCGTGAGCCGCGCGTCCGGGGGCGGACCGTAGCCCTCGAGCACGATCCGGCACCGCGTGAGAGCGGCCGCCCGCTCGATGACGGCCAGGAGGTCCGCGTACGCCTCGAGCTCGATCGTTGGCGGCAGGAAGACGTGCACGAAGCCGTCCCGGGCCTCGAACGCGAGCGCCGTCGTGCGCGCCTCCTCCGGGTCGACGACGGGGACGCTGCGGATGCGGGACTCCAGCGCCGGGCCCGCTTCGAGATAGGAGGGCTCCCCCGGGTGCTCCGGGTCGGTCCACGAGACCGAGTCCAGCGGCAGCCGCAGTCCCACGGCACTGGTTCCGGGAAGGAGCACGAGCCGCCCGCGGCGGAAGCTCCAGGCGGGGCTCGTCCACTCCCCCTCGGTCGTCAGCGGCAGGACCCAGCCGGTCGGCGTGGTGACCGTGCGGTCGGCGGCGGCGACGTCGAGGTCGCTCTCGTCCACGCCGGGACGCGGCCCCTCCGGCTGACGCACGTCGGCGGCGAGCGCGGCGAACGGATCCTCGTATGCGGGCAGGAGCCGTCGATCGGGGATGCCGAGGAGCGCGGTCACCGCGCGGGCGAGGGCTTCGGCGTTGCGGGGCGCCTCGGGATCGGCATCCGGTCCCCACGGGTCGGCGAACAGGGACGCGTCGCTCCAGAGCGGCTGACCGTCCGTGCGCCACTGCAGCGCGATGTTCCAGCGCGGGAGGGGCTCGCCGGGATACCACTTGCCCTGCCCGCGGTGCACGACGCCGCCGAGCGCGTACGTGCTGCGCAGGCGCTCGGCGAGCACGTTCGCGAGTTCGCGCTTGTGCGCGCCGTCGGCATCCGTGCTCCACTGCGGGCTCGTCTTGCCCTCCTCGTCGGCGCTCTCCAGCGCGACGAACGTGGGCTCGCCGCCCATCGTGAGACGCACGTCGCCCGCGCGCAGGCGATCGTCGACCGCGAGCCCGAGCGCGTCGATCCGCGCCCACTGGTCGTCGGTGTACGGCTTCGTGGTACGCGGATCCTCGTGGATGCGGATGACCTCGTTGCGGAACTCGAACGCGACCTCCACCGGCTCGGTGGCGCCCTGGATCGGCGCGGCGCTGGAGGGGTGCGGAGTCGCGCTGAGCGGAATGTGGCCCTCGCCGGCGAACAGCGCGCTTGTGGGGTCCATGCCGACCCATCCGGCACCCGGGATGTACACCTCGGTCCACGCGTGCAGGTCGGTGAAGTCGACCTCGGTGCCGCTCGGGCCGTCCAGGGCCTTCTGATCGGCGGCGAGCTGGACCAGGTATCCCGAGACGAACCGGGCGGCGAGGCCGTACTGGCGGAGCAGGCTCACCAGGAGCCACGCGCTGTCGCGGCACGAGCCGATCGCCCGCCCGAGGGTCTCGTCGGGGGTCTGCACCCCGGGCTCCATCCGCACGTCGTACGCGACATCGCGGTGCACCGCGGAGTTGAGCCCCGCCAGGAACGGGACGGTCGGCATCCCCCCGGCGGGGACGGGCGGCAAGGACTGCTTCCACACCGCCGCCTGGTCGCTGCCCTCGACCGGACGCAGGTAGGGAGCGAGGTCGGCCTTCAGGCTCGGCTCGTACTCGAACGGGAAGGTCTCGGCGTACTCCTCGATGAAGAAGTCGAACGGGTTGATCACCATCATGTCGGCGACCAGGCTCACCGTGACCGAGAGGTGATCGATCTTCTCGGGGAAGACCAGGCGCGCGACCCAGTTGCCGAAAGGATCCTGCTGCCAGTTGATGAAGTGGTTCGGCGGGCTCACCTCGAGCGAGTAGGCCTCGATCGGCGTCCGCGCGTGCGGGGCGGGCCGCAGGCGCACGACGTGCGGGGTGACCGACACCGGTCGGGCGAACGTGTACCCGGTGTGGTGAGTGAGCGAGACCTTTGTGGACATCCCCACAGTGTCGCGGAAATCTGTTGCGTCCGCGTTTCGCGTTGCGCCCCTGCAGCTCGCGAGAGGGCACTTATGTAGGGCGACACGCCGCGCGAGAGGGTCATTTGTGCCCTCTCGCGGACTGCAGGGTCAGCCTAGGAGCTCGGGGCGGCGCCAGTCGGCGCCGTGCACGTGCTGGTCCAGGAACGCGAACACCGTCTCGTACCAGACCACGGCGTGCTGCGGTTTCAGCACCCAGTGGTTCTCGTCCGGGTAGAAGAGGAACTTGTGGACGCTGGAGCCGTCCGGGCCGGCGTGATGCTCGGCGAGCTCGGACCACAGCCGCAGGCTCTCGCCGATCGGCACCCGGTAGTCCCGGTCTCCGTGGATCACGAGCAGGGGCGTGCGGATGCCGTCCACGAAGCGGTGCGGGGAGTTCTCGATCATCGCTTCGGGCGTGAAGATGCGCTGCCAGTAGTCGGAGCTGTCGGTCGTGCCGCTGAACTGGTCCAGCGCCCACAGGCTCGCGTGGGTCACGATCGCGCGGAAGCGGTCGGTGTGCCCGGCGATCCAGTTCGCCATGTAGCCGCCGAACGAGCCCCCCATCGCCGCGGTCCTGGACTCGTCGATGTCGGGGCGGGCGACGACGGCATCCGTGATCGACATGAGGTCGGTGTAGGGCTTGCCGCCCCAGCTGTTCCAGCCGCGGGCGATGAACTCCAGCCCGTATCCGGTCGACAGGGCGGGGTCGGGCAGCAGAACGGCATACCCGCGGGCGACCGCGAGGAGCGGCGCCCAGCGCCAGCTCCAGGCGTTCCAGCTGTTCAGCGGTCCGCCGTGGATCCACAGCAGCAGCGGGGCGGGCGCATCCTCGGAGGCGCCCTCGGGCAGCAGCAGCCAGCCGCGCACGCGCGCGCCGTCCTCGGCGGTCGTGTCGACCTCGGTGATCGACCCGGGAGCGACGGGCAGGACGGCGGGCGTGACGAGCGGCGTCACCGACCCGTCGGGCGCGATGCGGACCGGGTGGGCGGGCGCGACCCAGTTCGAGCGCAGCGCGACGACCCCGCCCGTGGATCGGTCGACGCTCACGTGCGTGTACGTGAAGTCGTCGTGGGTGAGCTGCTCGGCGGCTCCGCCGTCCAGGGGCAGCCGGAAGACGGGACCCCGGCCGTCGGAATCGGCCGTGGCGATCAGCGCGGTGTCGTCCGCGGCGAACACGAGGCTCGAGGCCCAGCGATCCCACTCGGTCGCGATGCGACGGGCGTTGCCGCCGTCGATGTCCGACACCCAGACCTCGATGTCGGTGGGCCCCGCGGGGGTGTTCCGGACCGAGCGCAGGTAGGCGAGCGTCCGCCCGTCGTGACTGACGGCCGGCGCCTCGAAGTCGACCCCTGCCTCCTCGAACATCCAGGTGCGCTCCCCGGTAGCCACATCGATCGCAGCGAGCGCGAACCGGCCGTCGCGGGTCTCGGGGATCCGCAGGGCGGCGACGAGCGTCGTGCCGTCGGGGGTCAGGGCGGCGCCGGCGATGTCGGCGGTGCGACCCGGGGCGGGAGTCAGGTCGACCGGGCGCGGCAGCGTCGCCGGATAGGGCGTGCCGGCATCCCCGCCCTCGTCGACCGCGTCACCGGGCGCGCGATCATCGGACTCGGCGGGAACAGCAGCCACCGTGTCGGCGAGTGCGGAGAGGTCGAGGCCGAGCAGGTGCGGCTCGGCGGGACCGAGGTCGTGATCCCAGAAGCGCACCGGGTAGGACTCGTGCAGGATCGCGGAGACCATCTTCTTCTTGCGGAGCGCCCGCAGCTTCGCCTCCGCCTCCAGGCTCTCGCCGCCGGGCAGCAGCTCGGCGCTCAGCACGACGCGGGAGGCGTCCTGTGCCACCGCCGCGATCGATCCGACTCCTCCCGCGAGCCGGGTCACCGGTCGAGCCTCGCCGCCGGTCGCCGGCAGCAGCCAGAGCTGGGCCGAGTCGTCGTCCTCGTCGGCCTCGCTGTCGGCGCGGGCGGACACGAACAGGATGCCGCCGTCGGCCGTGAAGGAGGCGCTGGACTCGCCCTTGGCCGAGCGGGTCAGGCGCGCCGGCGCCCCCGATCCGTCGGTCGGGACCGCCCACAGCGAGCGCTCGTACGCGGTGCCGTCCTTCTTGAGCGTGGCGACCGTGAGCACGGCACGGGTGCCGTCCGGCGAGAGCGCGAGCGCCTCCACGCGGGGCAGGGCGATGTAGTCCTCGAGTGAGCGGAAGGGAGTCGATGGCATGCGTTCCACGCTAACCCGCGGATGCCGGAAGCCGGCGGTCAGGCCGGGGTGGGCGTGCGGGTCAGCTCGGGTGCGGCATCCGACAGCGCGTCCGCAGCGGCGAGCGCCACGAGCAGGTCATCCGTGAGGTCATCGACGTCCTCGAGACCGATCGACAGGCGCACGACCCCCGCGCCCGGCTTCGCCTCCCCCGCGACGGGGCGGTGCGTGAGCGACGCCGGATGCTGCACGAGCGAGTCGATGCCGCCGAGCGAGACCGCGTGCTCGATCAGCTCGCACGACTCGGTGAACCGCGCCGCCGCGTCGTATCCGCCGGCGAGTTCGAGCGCGATGATCGAGCCGGGTCCGTCGAGCTGCCGGCCGAGGAGCCCCGCGGGATCCTGACCCGCAAGCCCCGGATAGAAGACACGAGCGACGGCAGGATGAGCGCTGATGCGCTCGGCCAGGATCTGCGCGGTCCGCTGCTGGGCGCGCACGCGCAGCGGGAGGGTCCGCAGACCCCGATGCAGAAGGTAGGCGGCCATCGGGTGCAGGAGTCCCCCGGTGAGCGCGCGCACCTGACGCAGCCGCCGCACCCACTCCTCGTTCGTCGCGACGACGCCGCCCATGACGTCGCCGTGGCCACCGAGATACTTCGTCGCGCTGTGCAGCACGAGGGTCGCGCCGTGGCGCGCCGGCTGCTGCAGGACGGGTGTCGCGAAGGTGTTGTCCACCAGTACGGGCACGCCGCCGGCGGCGTCGACCACGTGGGCGAGGTCGACGAGCTCGAGCGTCGGGTTGGCCGGGGTCTCGACGATCACGAGACCCGTCTGCGGCGTGATCGCTGCGGCGATCCCGTCGACCTGCGCCCAGGTCACGGTCGTGCCGAGCAGGCCGTTCTCGAGCACGTGATCGGTGCCGCCGTAGAGCGGTCGGACCGCGACGATGTGGGGCTTTCCCGCGGTCGCGGTCGCGATCAGGCAGGCAGCCAAAGCCGCCATGCCGCTCGCGAAGGCGACCGCACCCTCGGTGTGCTCGAGGTCGGCGAGCGCGTCCTCGAACCGCGCGACCCCCGGCTGCCACAGCCGCTGGTACACCGCGCTGCGACCCGGGCCGAGGTCGTGCCCGGTTGCGAGCTCTTCGTACGCCAGCCCGCCCGTGTCGACATCGGGCAACGGGTACGTGGTCGAGAAGTCGATCGGCGGGACGTGTGCGCCGCTTTCGCGCAGGCCCTGCATCCCGCCGTGGACGGCGCGGGTGTCGAGGCGATGGTGACGGGGATCCATGCGTCGAGGACAACAGAAACTGCGCGAATCGGCAATCGCCCCTGGAGGATGCCGATCCATCGATAGACTCGGTCGAAGAATCTTCACCCATCGCTCGGCGAAGGAGCCCCATGGCGCAGGTCCTTGAACTCGACCGGACAGACCGCGCGCTGTTGCGGGCCCTGACCGCGAACGCCCGCGCGTCGGGGGCATCGCTCGCCTCGACTCTGGGCATCGCGGAGTCGACGGTGTCGCTGCGCCTGCGCCGGCTCCAGACCAGCGGCGTGATCCGGCGCTACCGGGTCGATCTCAACCCGCTCGCGCTGGGTGCGACCGTGCAGGCCCTCATCGCGATCCGGCTCGTCAAGCACGCGCGCGAAGAGATCGAGGCCTTCCGGCGTGCCGCGCCGAGCCTGCCCGGCGTGCTGAGCCTGTTTCACATGGCGGGCGCGGACGACTTCCTGCTGCACGTCATGGCGCGCGACGCCGCTGAGCTGCGCGAGTTCGTCCTCGCACACCTCACCGGACACCCGGCGGTGGCCCACACCGAGACGAACCTGATCTTCGAGCACGCCGACGGCGACGGGTGGGAGCAGCTGATCCGCTGAGCTGCTCCGCTCAAGTGGCGGTTTCTGCCGCCTCCGGGCGCGGGAAGCGGCAGAAGCTGTCCCCTGAACACCGGGCCGGCGCGCTCAGGTGGCACTTTCTGCCGCCTCCGGGCGCGGGAAGCGACAGATAGTGACCCTTTCGTCGCGCGCGGCGATGGGGATGGCGCACGCGGGTGCGGCGCGGCAGACTTTCGCCGAAGGGAGCGCGCCGTGAGCCAGGACGATGACCCCACCGCAGACGAGTTCGCGGAGCGCCTTTTCGCCTCTGCCCTCGGCATGGCCGAGACACTCTCCGTCTACGTCGGCGACCGGCTCGGCTGGTATCGCACCCTCGCCGAGTCGGGCCCCCGCACGCCGGTCGAGCTCGCCGAACGCACCGGTACCGACGCTCGCTACTGCCGCGAGTGGCTCGAGCATCAGGCCGTGTCGGGCATCCTCGCGGTGCAGTCGACTCCGGATGCCGCTCCTGACGAGCGGCGGTACGCCTTGGCTCCGGGCCCGGCCGAAGTACTCACGGACGAGCGAAGCCTGAGCTACCTCGCCCCCCTCGCGCGGATGTTCGCCGCCGCCGGACCGACGCTCCCCGACCTCCTGCAGGCCTACCGGACCGGGGAGGGTGTGAGCTGGGAGCAGCTCGGCCCGGACGCCCGCGAGGCCCAGGCCGACATGAACCGGCCGTGGTTCGATCGCCTCCCCGATGCGCTCGGCCGTGTGGACGGCATCCGCTCCCTGCTCGAAGGACCCGGCGCGCGCGTCGCCGATGTCGGCAGCGGCGCCGGCTGGTCCTCGATCGCGCTCGCACTCGCACATCCCGGATTGCAGGTCGACGGGTTCGACGTCGACGACCCGTCGATCGAGGCCGCTCGTCGCAACGCCCTGCAGGCCGGGGTCGCCGAACGCGTGCGCTTCCACAACGCCGACGCCGACGGCCTGTCGGGGTTCGGGCCGTTCGATGCCGCCTTCGCTTTCGAATGCCTGCACGACATGCCGAGGCCCGTCGATGTGCTCCGTTCGATGCGTCTGGCGGTGCGCGACGGAGGCCCGATCGTGATCATGGATGAAGCGGTCGCAGAGACTTTCACCGCTCCGGGCGATGACATCGAGCGCATCATGTACGGCTTCAGCCTGTTCGTGTGCCTGCCCGACAGCATGTCGCACCGACCGACCGTCGCCACCGGCACGGTCATGCGCCCGACGACACTGCAGAAATATGCGCGCGAGGCCGGATTCCGCGACGTGGAGGTCCTGCCGGTCGGCGAGTTCGGTTTCTTCCGCTTCTACTCGCTCGTTCCGTGACGCCGGTCAGCGCGCCCTGATCGAACCGGGCGCAGCCCCGAGCAGGATCTCCGCCGCCCGCGCCATCTTGGCGGCCGACCCCTCGGCCTCGACACCGCGAGCCAGGGACTGCGCGTTCAGGCCGTCGATCATGCCGAGGAGCTGCCACGCGGCATCCGCGGCGTCGGCGGTGAAGTCGCCCGCAGCCCGGCCTTCCTCGATGAGCGCGGCCACCATCCGATGCCACGCGTCCATCTGCGCGCGCACCGCGTCCGCCAGCGCGGGGTTGCGCCGCCCCAGCGCCCATGCCTCGGCCCAGACGACCGTGATGTCCTCACGCGTGCCGTCCAGCAGGGTCTCCAGCAGCGCCGCCATGCGCTCCGCCGGGCTCGCCACAGCACCGATCTCGATCTCGACCTCACGGATCTCCGCGTCGACGAGATCCGTGTAGACGCGCGCGACGAGCTCGTCCATCGAGGGCTGGTAGTGCGCGATCAGACCGGACGCCACCCCCGCACGCTCCGCCACGGCGCGGAGCGTCAGCGCGCTGAGGCCCTGCTCCCGCGCGAGTTCGGTCGCGGCGGCGAGGATCTCGGCCGATCGCTCGGCGGGCGACTTGCGCGTGCGGGGTTTCGCCGAAGTGCTTGACATGTCTCCGCCAGTGTAGGTACCGTCTGGTCTATTGATCGCTTGATCAATACTAATGGCAACGAAAGCGGATGACATGAGCATCACCGCGCGGACCGGCGACGTCGCCGGTCACATCGAGACCCGCGGCATCGACTGCATCCCGGATGCCGAGCGCCACGGCCGGCCCCGCTCGCTGTTCGGAATCTGGGCGGCGGCGAACGTGCTGTACCTCAACTTCGTGTTCGGCGGCATCCTCATGCTGCTCGGACTCGGCCTGTGGGAGTCCCTCGCCCTGTGCGTGCTGGGCAACCTGTGGTGGTTCGTGATCGGCTGGATCGCCGTCAGCGGTCCGGCCGCCGGCACCCCGAGCGTCATGATCATGCGCGCGATGTTCGGCGTGCGCGGCAACGCGCTGTTCGGATCGGGACTCGGCGTCCTGATCGGTCTGTTCTACATCGTGCTGAACCTGGCGTTCACGACGCTCGCCAGCCAGGCGCTGCTCGCGAGCGTCGGCGTGGTCGTGCCCGACTCCCTCGCCGTGCTGCTGCTGGTCGCCGTGTCGGCGCTGAGTCTGATCGTCAGCGTCTTCGGGCACGCCACGATCGAGAAGCTCAGCGGGTACCTCTCCGTCGCAGTCGGCCTGTGCTTCGCCGCGGTCGCCGTGTTCGTGATCGGCGCGACCGACTGGTCGTACACCCCGGAAGCGCTGCCCGCCACGGAGAACATCGCGCTCCTGCTGCTCGGTTTCACGATCGTGGCGTCCGGCCCGCTGTCCTGGGGCACGAGCGCCGACTACTCGCGATATCTCCCCCGCGCCACGTCGCGCCGCGCGATCGTGCTCTGGACCGCGTTCGGCGGGTTCGTCCCCTCGGTCCTGATCTCCGCGATGGGCGTGCTCGCCGCGACCGCGATCGACATGACCGACCCGCAGACGGCGATCGCCGAGATCATCCCGGCCTGGCTCTACCCCGTGTTCCTCCTCGCGATCATCGTCGGCACGCTCGCGAACAACGTCCTGTGCTCGTACTCGACCGGACTGTACGCGCAGGCGTTCGTCCCCCGGATCCGCCGAGCCGTCTCGGTCGTCATCGTCGGCGTGGTCGCCGCGGTGCTCGCCGGCTACCTGCTGTGGGGCGCGCCGCGGTTCCTGGACACCCTGAGCTACGCGATCGAGATCGCCGTCGCCGTCATGGGGCCGCTCGTGGCGATCTACGCGATCGACATCGTGCTGCGTCGTGGACGCTACGACGGCGTGGCGCTCAACGACACGAGCCGCCGCAGCCCGTTCTGGTACACGGGCGGCTGGTTCGCCCCTGGCACGATCGCCATGGTGCTCGCGACCACGGTCGCGGTGCTCATGGTCAACACGACGCTGTACACCGGACCGATCTCGGCCGCGCTCGGCGGCGCGGACCTGTCCTCGATCGCGGGGCCGGCGCTGGCGGCATCCGTCTACGCCCTGCTGTGGCGCACGATGCAGCCGTACCGCGACCCCGCCGCCCGCCCCGGCGCCGCTGGCCCGGCGGCCGCATTCTCCCCCGGTGCGCCCGTGCACCCCGAACGTCACAATGAGAGCATCGCCGACCGCGAGCCCGTGAGGAGCACCCGATGACCTGGACCATGCCCGCAGAATTCGCGCCGCAGGAGCGCATCTGGATGGCCTTCCCGCGCGTGGGCAACACGCTCGGCGACGACGCCGACTCGGCGGATGAGGCCCGCGACACGTGGGCGGCTGTCGCGAACGCGGCCGCGCGCTTCGAGCCCGTGACGATGGTCGTCGACCCCTCGGCCGTGACCGAGGCGCGTGCGCGCCTGTCCGCCGACGTCGAGATCGAGATCGCGCCGCTGGATGACTTCTGGATGCGCGACATCGGCCCGACCTTCGTCCTCGACGAGGCCGGCGCGCTCGGCGCCGTCGACTGGACCTTCAACGGCTGGGGCGCGAACGCGTGGGCCACGTGGGAGCGGGACGACCGCATCGGGGCGACCGTCGCCGGCCTCGCCGGGGCGACGCACCTGCCGTCCCCGCTCGTGAACGAGGGCGGCGGCATCCACGTCGACGGTGAGGGGACGGTGCTCGTGACCGAGACGGTGCAGCTCGACCCGCGCCGCAACCCGTACGCCACGAAGGAACGCGTGGAGTGGGAGCTGCAGCGCACGATCGGTGCGACGAAGGTCATCTGGCTGCCGCGCGGGCTCACGCGCGACTACGAATCGGCCGGCACCCGCGGGCACGTCGACATGGTGGCCGCGTTCGCCGCGCCGGGCCGCGTGCTGCTGCACTGGCAGGACGATCCCGCCCACCCCGACTACGGCGTCGTGCGGCAGATCCGCGCCGTGCTCGAAGAGGCGACGGATGCCGCCGGCCGGCACCTCGAGATCATCGAGCTGCCCGCGCCGGCGACGCTGCGGGACGAGGACGGATTCGTGGATTGGAACTACGCCAACCATCTGGTGGTGAACGGCGGCGTGATCGCGTGCGGCTACGGTGAACCGGAGGCGGACGCGCGCGCCGCCGCGATCCTCGCCGAGGCCTACGGACGGGAATTGGTCACGATCGACGCCCGCCCGATCCTGCAGCGGGGCGGCGGCATCCACTGCATCACCCAGCAGCAGCCACGGGCCGGCCGATGAACGTCGTCGAGGCCTCGATCGCCGATCTGCGCGCCGCACTCGACGCCGGAGACGAGACCGCGGTCAGCCTTCTGGACGCCTATCTCGCGCGCATCGCGAGATATGACCAGAGCCGCATACGCCTGAACGCGATCGTGGAGCTGAATCCCGACGCCCGGGCCGAGGCGGAGGCGTCGGACATGCGCCGCGCGTCCGGGACGCTCCGGGGCCCGTTGGACGGCATCCCGTACACGGCGAAGGACAGCTACATGGTGCGCGGGCGGACCGTCGCATCGGGCTCGCCCGCGTTCGCCGACCTCGTCGCACGGCGAGACGCGTTCTCGATCGAGCGCCTGCGCGCGGCCGGGTGCGTGTTCGTGGGGCTCACCAACATGCCGCCGATGGCGAACGGGGGCATGCAGCGCGGGCTCTACGGCCGGGCGGAGAGCGCGTACAACGCGGACTTCCTGACCTCGGCGTTCGGCTCGGGCTCGTCGAACGGCTCCGGCACCGCCACCGCCGCGTCGTTCGCGGCGTTCGGGCTCGGCGAGGAGACGTGGTCCAGCGGCCGTGCGCCCGCGTCGAACAACGCGCTGTGTGCGTACACCCCGTCACGCGGCGTGATCTCGGTGCGCGGAAACTGGCCGCTCGTGCCGACGATGGACGTCGTGGTCCCGCACACCCGCTCGATGGCGGACCTGTTCGAGGTGCTCGATGTGATTGTCGCCGACGATGACGAGACGCGCGGCGACTTCTGGCGCGTGCAGCCCTGGGTGCCGATCCCCCGCTCGTCGACCGTGCGGCCGTCGTCGTACCCCGCCCTGGCGGACGGGGCTTCGTCGGCGCTCGCGGGCAGGAGGTTCGGCATCCCCGCGATGTACCTCGGCGAGGATCCGGATGCCGGTACGGGACCGGGGATCGGCGCATCGACCGGGCAGCGCATCGAGCCGCGCGCCTCGGTGCTCGACCTGTGGGCTCAGGCCCGGGACGATCTCGAGGCAGCCGGCGCCGAGGTGGTCGTCGTCGACTTCCCGGTGGTGAGCAACTACGAGGCCGACCGCGCCGGGGCGCCGTCGATCTTCGACCGGGGCATCGTGCCGAGCTCATTCTTCGACGCCGAGATCTGGGACCTGTCGATGTGGTCCTGGCACGACTTCCTCGCCGCGAACGGGCAGCCGGGCCTGTCGTCGCTGGCCGAAGTGGACGGGCCGAAGATCTTCCCGCATCCCGAGGGGGCCCTCCCCGACCGCTACGGCTCGTTCGACATCGACATCTCGGAGTACGTGACGCGCGCCCGAGCGAACGGGATGTCCGATCCGCTCAACGGGTCGCTCGCGGCGCTCATCCGCGCGGGGCTCGAGGGGCTCGAGCGCACGCGGCGGATCGACCTCGAGGAGTGGATGACCCGACTCGGCCTGGACGCAGTGGTCTTCCCCGCCGTCGCGGACGTCGGTCCGGCGGATGCCGACGTGAACGAGGAGTCCGCGATCGCGGCGTGGCGCAACGGGGTGTGGGTCGCGAACGGCAACCTCGCGATCCGCCACCTCGGCATCCCGACCGTGACGGTGCCGATGGGCACGATGGCCGACATCGGGATGCCGGTCGGCCTCACGTTCGCGGGTCCGGCGTATTCCGACACCGAGCTGCTGCGCTGGGCCGCGGGCTTCGAGTCGCTGCGCCCGCGCCGCACCCCACCCCCGCGCACCCCCGCGCTCTGACCCCTCCTGCCGCTCGCGAAAGGGCAGAAATGTAGGGCGACACGCCGCAGAAACCCTACATAACTGCCCTCTCGCGAGTGGCAGGGAAGCGCCGGGCGCCGGCGGCCGGGTCAGTCGCCGTCGCGCAGCAGCTGCTCGCGCACCTGGCGGCGCAGCACCTTGCCGATGAGCGACCGGGGCAGTTCGTCGACCTGGAAGAAGCGCCGCGGCACCTTATAGGCCGCCAGGTGCTGCTTGCAGTGCTCGCGCAGCGCCTCCGGGTCCAGGACGGCCCCCTCGCGGAGCACGACCGCCGCGACGACCTGCTCGCCGCCGGCGCGCGGGAGCGCCACGACGGCCGCCTCGAGCACATCCGGGTGGGCGTGCAGCGCCGCCTCGACCTCGGTCGGGGCGACGTTGAAGCCGCCGGTGATGATGATCTCCTTGAGCCGGTCGACGACCGTGACGAACCCGTCGGGCGAAACCGTGACGATGTCACCCGTGCGGACCCAGCCGCCCGGCAGGAGTGAGTCCGCCGTCTCGGCCGGTCGCCGCCAGTAGCCCTGGAACACCTGCGGCCCGCGGATCAGCAGCTCGCCCGCCTCCCCGAACGGCAAGTCGGTGTGCGGGTCCGCGGGGTCCACGACCCGGATGTCCGTGCTCGGGAACGGCACACCGACGGTGCCGGGACGCCGGGACGGTCCGATCGGGTTTCCGAGCGCGACCGGGGAGGTCTCGGTCATCCCGTAACCCTCGACCAGCAGTCCGCCGGTCACCTCCTCCCACCGCGCCACGGTGTCCACCGGCAGGCTCATCGCGCCCGAGATCGCGAACCGCACCGAGGTCAGGTCGATCTCGCCGCGCTCGGCCGCGCGGGCGAGCTGGTCGTAGATCGGCGGGACGGCGGGCAGGAAGGTCGGCGGGGACTTCTTCGCGGCATCCGTGACGAGCTTCGCGTCGTACTTCGGGAACAGGACGAGCTTGGCCCCGATGCTCATCGCGAACGTGAGGCACAGCGTCATGCCGTACGCGTGGAAGAGCGGGAGGACGCCGTAGAAGGTCTCCTCGCCCTCGTGCAGGCCCGGCACCCAGGCGCGCCCCTGCATCGCGTTCGCGCGGAGGTTGCGGTGTGTGAGGATCGCCCCCTTGGGGGTGCCCGTCGTGCCGCTCGTGTATTGCAGGAGCGCGATGTCATCGAGGACGGGGCGCGGATGCCGCTTGCTGAGCCGTCGGCCGTCCACGAGCGAACGCCACGCGAGTACCTTCTTCGCACGCGGCGTCGCGGTCAGCGCCGCCCGTGCCTCCCGGGCCTTCGCGACCGGTAGCCGTAGGGCCGCCCGGGTGGTCCACGGCATCGCCTCGGTGATGTCGACGCTCACGATGCGCTCGAGCTTCAGGTCGGCGGGAAACCCGTCCAGCGTGTCGTACACCTTGTCCCACGCGATCGCGAAGCGCGCCTGGTGGTCCTCGAACTGGTGACGCAGCTCTCGGGCGGTGTAGAGCGGGTTGTGCTCGACGACGATCCCGCCGAGCCGCAGCACGGCGTAGAACGCCACGACGTGCTGCGGACAGTTCGGCAGCGCGATCGCGACCCGGTCGCCGTGGGTCACCCCCAGCCGGCGCAGCCCCTCCGCGGCGCGCTCGATCTGCTCACCGAGCTCGCGGTACGTCGTGCGCGCACCGAAGAATTCCAGCGCGGGCGCCTTCTGATGGCTCCGGATGCTGCCCTCGATCATGTCGGAGAGGGTCTGGGTGACCTCGTCGATCGTGTCGGGCACGCCGGGGGCGTAGGCCGCGAGCCACGGGCGCGCCGCGTAGGGATTCTCTGACGTCATACTGCGAGCCTGGCACACCGCCCTGGGCGCGGACCGAGGCCGTCAGCGGACGCTGGAACGCAACCCCTCGCCCGCGTCGCCGATCGCCGTCTCGGTACTTTCCTCCGCGGCATCCGTCTCCAGCGACGGCGGGGCTGCGGCGTACGCCGCGGACAGCTGCCGGTAGGGCCGCGAGAAGAAGGCGAGGAGCACGATCACCAGCAGAACCAGGCTCGCGATCACGAACACGAGCGCGATTCCGCGCGCCTCCCCGTCGCCGAGAAGCCAGCCGAACGTGTCCTGCCCTTGCGTGGACGCCATGAACGGGATGAGCCAGAACTGGGCGATGGGGCCCACGATGAACGCCGACACCGGCGCCGCGGCCGACTCGACGCTCGCCGAGAAGCCGAACACGCGCCCTTGCTTCTCGAAAGGCACCACGCGCTGGATGATCGTCTGCTCGGCGGCTTCGGCGATCGGCATGAGCGCCATGAAGACGAGGATGCCGAGCGCGTACAGCCACCAGAACTCGCGGATCACGAACCCGATGCCGAGCACGGCGATGCCGATGTTGACGAGCAGCATCGTCCGCAAGGGGTTCTTGCCGAGACCGAAGCGGGCGACGATCAACCCGCCGGCGATGAAGCCGACGCTGGTCACACCGAGGACGATGCCCCACATCTCGACCGAGAACAGCGTGAGGCCGTAGGGGTCCATGAGCGCCATGAACACCCCGCCGACGAGGTTGTTGAACGTCGAGAAGAGGATGAGCGCGAGCAGGCCGGGGACCACCATCACCGCCGGGATGATGCCGCGGAAGTCGAGCTTCGGCGTCCCGCCCTCGACGTGTGCGACGCCGCGCTCCGGGATGCGGACGAAAAGGAGATGCAGGAGCGCGAGCGCCGTGGCGACGATCGCGATCACGACGGTCCATCCCATGCCGAGGAGCCCGACGGAGAGTCCGGAGAACACGCTCGTGACCATGAAGGCGATGCCCTGCACGGCCCCGACCAGGCCGTTGGCCTTGTCTCGGCGCTCAGCCGGCACGAGAAGGGTGACCGTCGTCGACAGCGCGATGTTGCGGAGGTTCTCCACGACACCGCCGATCAGGATCACCCCGGCGAACACCCAGAACCACGGCCCGCCCCAGTCGACCAGGACGCTTTCGGGGAACGAGAGGTACAGCGCGCCCGCGAGCAGATAGGTCGTGAGGGTGATCGTGCTCGAGAGCACCATCACCGCCTTCTTCTTCATGCGGTCCACGAGCGCGCCGAACACGACTCCGAAGACGGCGACCAGCAGCATGTACGACCCGCCGATGATCGAGGTCGCGAGCACGGATTTCGTCTCGAGGTACGCCCAGAACGTCAGCGCCCACCAGAGGTAGCTCGAGGTGATGTTCGCGATCGCGGTGTTGGCGAGCACCTGGTAGAAGCTGCGCATCGTGCGCGGGCCCGGCTGGTGCTGCGCAACGTGCGCGGGCGCACCCGCCGGCGACGCCGCACTGTCCGATTGCTCCGTCATCGAAAGCCTCTCGTTCGCACCGAGCCCTGGGCCGGCCCGGAAGTCCACACCTCCTGCCATGGTCACACCGATCTCCGACATCGTCATCCCCCCTTCTCGGCGCTACCGTGGGGACGTGACCGCTCCGATCGATCCCACGTCCACCTCCGCCTGGGCCGAGCTGCTCGCCCATCGCGATTCCTTCCACCCCGATCTCCGAGGCTGGTTCGCGGCCGACCCGGAGCGCGTACAGCGCTTGAGCCGGACCGTCGGCGACCTGCACGTCGATCTGTCGAAGAACCTCGTCACCGACGAGATCCTGCGCTCGCTCGTCGCCCTCGCCGAGCAGACGGGCGTCGCCGAGCGTTATGCCGCGATGCTCCGCGGCGAGCACATCAACACGACCGAGGACCGCGCCGTCCTGCACACGGCCCTCCGCAGGCCCGCCGGAGCGATCCCTCCGCTCGAGGTCGACGGGCAGGACGTCGATCACGACGTGCACGAGGTGCTCGATGCGCTGAGCGCCTTCGCAGATCGCGTGCGTGACGGCGGTTGGCGGGGCGTGACCGGCAAGAAGGTCACGCACGTCGTGAACATCGGCATCGGCGGATCGGATCTCGGTCCGGTGATGATCTACGAAGCACTCCGCCCGTACGCGGATGCCGGCATCCGCGCCCTCTTCGTCTCCAACATCGACCCGACCGACCTCGCGCAGAAGACCGCGGACCTCGACCCCGAGACCACGCTGTTCATCGTCGCGTCGAAGACCTTCACGACGCTGGAGACCCTGACGAACGCGCGTCTCGCGCGCGACTGGCTGTGGGCGGGACTCGAGGCGTCCGGAGCGATCGCGGCGACCGACGCGGCCAGGACGGATGCCGTCGCCCACCACTTCGTGGCCGTCTCGACCGCCCTCGACAAGGTGGCCGCC
This sequence comes from Microbacterium sp. NPDC064584, assembly GCF_040687315.1. NCBI lineage: Bacteria > Bacillati > Actinomycetota > Actinomycetes > Micrococcales > Microbacteriaceae > Microbacterium > Microbacterium sp. NPDC064584. Next base: position 28,767 of record NZ_JBFBMZ010000013.1, read on the forward strand.
TTCGGCATCGACCCGCAGAACGCGTTCGGCTTCTGGGACTGGGTCGGCGGCCGGTACTCCGTGGACTCCGCGATCGGTCTGTCGCTCGCGATCACGCTCGGGCCCGGGGTGTTCCGCGAGCTGCTCGCCGGGTTCCACGATGTCGACGAGCACGTGCGCACGACTCCGCTCGCCCAGAACGTGCCGGTCCTGATGGGTGTGCTGAACGTCTGGTACGTGAACTTCCTCGGCGCCCAGACGCACGCCGTGCTCCCCTACGCGCAGCAGCTCAGCCGCTTCGCCGCGTACCTGCAGCAGCTCACGATGGAATCCAACGGCAAGTCCGTGCGGTGGGACGGTTCGCCCGTCACGACCGACACCGGCGAGGTGTTCTGGGGCGAGCCCGGCACGAACGGACAGCACGCGTTCTACCAGCTCATCCACCAGGGGACCCGGCTGATCCCGGCGGACTTCATCGCGTTCGTGAACCCCGCCTACCCGTTGACCGACGACGGACGCGACGTGCACGGGCTTTTCCTGGCGAACTTCCTCGCTCAGACGAAGGCCCTCGCATTCGGCAAGACCGCGGAGGAGGTCGAGGCCGAGGGGACGACGGGTCCGCTCGTCGCCGCGCGCACGTTCGCCGGCAACCGGCCGACGACGTCGATCTTCGCGCCCGCCCTCACGCCGCGCGTGCTCGGCCAGCTCGTCGCGCTGTACGAGCACATCACGTTCACGCAGGGTGTGATCTGGGGCATCAACTCGTTCGATCAGTGGGGCGTGGAGCTCGGCAAGCAGCTCGCGCTGCAGATCGCCCCGGCGATCGAGGGCGATGCGGCAGCCCTCGGGGCGCAGGACGCGTCGACGCGCTCGCTGCTGGAGTACTACGCGGCGCACCGCACGCCCTGACCCACGGCGAAAGACCGCGGCGCGCGCTGCCCCCACACGCGCGCGCCGCGGGGCCCGCTCCCACGCGCGACGCGGACATGCCGGGGCGTCCGTGAGAAAATCGGGTGCACCCCCCGAATTAGGTGCTGTTCGACCATACCGAAATGTGAACACGATGTCGCATCCTCGCCGATATGACGCCACCCGAAGACAGCGCACCGCGCTCGAGAGACGGGCGCACGTCATCGACACCGCCACGGTCCTCTTCGCCGAGCACGGTTTCGAGGCGACGACGCTCGCGGACGTCGCCTCCGCCGCGGGCGTCTCGCTGGCATACCTGCACAAGCTCGGATCGAAGTCCGATCTGATCGAGTCGGTCGTGCGGGCCATGATGACCGGCGACACCGCCGCTGATCCCGACCGCGAGCTGGACGCCCTCGTGCATGCGGCCACGGTGGAGGAGTACCTCGACCTGTCGCTCGCCTCGATCATCGCGTGGAACGCGCGCTCCCACCGCCTCTGGATGGCGTGGGCGTCGGCATCCGATCCCGGACTGCGCGCGGGATGGAATGCGGTCATGACCGAGGTGCGCGCGAAGCTCACGGCCTCCCTCGCGCTGCTCGACGCGCGCGGGTGGCTGCGCGGCGATGTGCCGCACGACGAGCTCGTGGCGACACTGTGGGTGCTGACGATGGCCGAGACCTACACGCGGCTCGTCGACGGTGCGGGCCTGTCGCACGACGACTACGTGCGCTGGCTGCACCGCTCGGTGCGCGAAGCGCTGCTGCCGCGCGCGTCTCAGCCGGCGTAGAGCTCGCCCACCGGAACGGCGATCGGCAGGACGTTGCCCGGCTGCGCGAGCGGGCACGCCCAGGCCGGGTCGTATGCGCACGACGGGTTGTACGCGAAGTTGAAGTCGAGCACGATCGTGCCGCGGCCGGGGTCGGACCCGAGATCGGCGCCCTTGATCGTGTCGATCAGATAGCGGCCGCCGCCGTACGTCCCCGACCCGGCGAGGGCGTCGCGGACGGGGATGAACACTCCCCCGCCGTACGTCATCAGGCGCCAGACGTCGAGGGGGCCGGCATCCGGGATCTCGACGCGCCCGATCCGCTCGAACGGGACCACCCCGTCGGTGCCGGTCGCGAACTCGAACCCACCGGGTTCGGCCTCGAGGATCGGCAGCTCGTACCGCCACGCGGCGTCGTAGGGCGCGATCGAGAGGCCTTCGAACAGCAGGCGTGCGGGCTCGAGCAACGGAGTCGCGGGGTGCCGCGCCATCAGGTCGTCTCGCTCGATGCGCCACAGCTCGTGCGCCTCTTCGGGATCGTCCTGCGCGCGGACGGCGTCGTACAGCGCGAAGACGCGGCGGCGCCAGTCGGCGATCTCGAGGGCAGTGCGCGCGGAGCTCATCAGTCCAGGCTACGCGGGCCGGGCTTCTCGCCGTCCACGTGAAAGCGCGGGGCGATTCTGCGACCTCGCGCGGTCGATCGTCACCGAATGCGCGATTTCGCCCCGCGCTTTCGCACCGATCAGACCGCAGTGACCTCGAGGAGCACGGCCTGCTGGGACAGCAGGAGCGGCATCGGGAGGCCGATCTCGGCGAGAGCGACGCCGGGGAGCTCCACGGAGCCGGCCGCGGTCCACGGCGGCGGGGCGTCCTGGATCACCCCGGGATCGCCGGCGAGCGGAAGCACCGCGACGCGATACGTCGCCCGCGGGTCGAGGCCGGGCAGCCGCACGGCCTCGGGGACGGCCGCCGCCGTGGCGGCCAGCGCCGCGACCGAGAACACGGCGTGCGACCGATCGCCCGCGACCACCCCGTGGACCGCGATCGCAGGGTCCGGCCCGTCGGCGCGCACGACGCGCGCACCGCCCGGACGCGAGCCGTGCAGCAGCGGCCGAAGTCGCCGGTACTCGCCGATCCACGCCGCGACCGCAGCCCGGTCGGCGTCGGTCGCGGCGGCGAGGTTCCACTCGATGCCCGCGCTGCCGAAGAGCGCGGTCGCCATCCGGAAGGACAGGTCGGCGGACCGCCCGGTCAGATGCGCCCGCGCATCGCCCAGGTGCGCGCCGAGGTACTCGGGCGGGACGATCAGCGAGGTCCAGGCGTGGATGCCCTGCCGATCGAGCGGATCGTTCGTGTCGCTCGGCCAGACCCGGTCCACGCGTCTCAGGATCCCGAGGTCGATGCGGGCGCCGCCCGACGCGCACGATTCGATCTCGACCCGCGGGTGCGCAGCCCGCAGCCGATCGATCAGCGCGTACACCGCCGCGGTCTGGCGATGGGAGGACCCCTCCAGCAGGTCGCGGTTGTGGTCCCACTTGAGGTAGGCGATCGGGTATTCGGCGAGCAGCGCGTCCAGACGCGCATAGACGTGGTCGGACGCCTCGGGGATGCCGAGGTCGAGCACCCGCTGGAAGCGCCACTCGTTCGCCCCCGCACGCCCCATGACCCAGTCGGGGTGGGCGCGCGCGAGGTCGGAGTCGACGCTGATCATCTCGGGCTCGACCCACAGCCCGAACTCCATGCCGCCGGCGTGCACGCGGTCGATGAGCGGGCCGAGTCCGTGGGGCCAGACCCCGGCGTCGACCGTCCAGTCCCCGAGAGCGCGGTGGTCGTCGCGCCGCCCGTGGAACCAGCCGTCGTCGAGGACGAAGCGCTCGACACCGACGACGGATGCCGCCTCGATGAGCGGTTCGAGACGCTCGAGCGACTGGTCGAAGTAGACGGCTTCCCACGTGTTGAGCGTGACGGGCCGTTCCCTCGCGATCGTCGACCACGAGCGCACCCACGGGTGGACCCGGTCGGGGATCCCGCCGAGCCCGGTCGCGGAGTACACCGCGACCGTCCATGGTGCGGTGTACGTCTCGCCGGGCGCCAGGACGATCTCTCCCGGCGCCGGCAGCTCGCCGGCACCGAGGACGTTCGCCCCGAGCGGTGAGGATTCCGCCCACAGCTCGGTGTCGCCGCTCCACGCCTCGTGCACGGCCCACACCTCGCCGGCGCCGAAGCCGAACCCACGGGTTCCGGCCGCCAGCAGGAAGGCGCTCTCGTGACCGCCGCGGCCGTGCCGGCCCTCACGACTGTGGATGCCGTGCTCGAGCGTCCGGCGGATCGGCCGTCGTTCCCTGCCCCAGACGCCGCTGAAGTCGAGCAGTTCGCCCGCGCGCGCCGGGATCGGCAGCACGGACGCCGCCCTCGCGACCGTCAGCGGCGAGGTGCCGATGTTCGAGACCTCCAGGTGCATCTGCAGCACGCCCTGCGGCGACAGGGCCAGCTCCACACCGACGCCGAAGTGCGCGTCGGTGTCGACGAGGTCCAGCCGCAGCGACTGATCACCGGCGGCGGAGACACCGGGCTCGGCATCCGATCGCTGCGTCAGCATGGGCGTGCGCGCGCGTTCCGCGGCCGCGGCGCCGTCGGCTCCCGCCGCGTCGCGCGACACCTGCAGTGCGGGCCGGCCGCTCCACCCGTCGCCCCACGTGGGCACGAGCGAGAGCCGGAACGGAAGGTCGATCGAGGACGGCCCGACGGCGGGGACGGACGCCGCGGCGACGGCCTCGGCCTGGGCAGGCGTCAGCTCGCCGAGATCGGCACCCCAGTGCAGGACCGCGGGCACGCCCGTGCCGCGGGTGTCGACCAGGAGGCTGACACCCGCGGCACGGAGGTGATGGATCACTCGCAGAGACTACTTCGCGACCGGGATCGACTGCGCCTCGAGAGCGGCGATCGTCTTCTCCTGGCCGTCGGCGAGCGCGTCGGCGAGCGTGCCGTCACCGGCGATCGCGGCCTTGAACCCGTCCGACACGTCGGCGTAGGTCTGCGTCATCGTCGGACCCCAGACGAAGTCCGGGTTGACCTGGCCGGCGGCTTCGGCGAAGACGTCGTAGATCTTCTGTCCGCCGTAGAACTCGACGCCCTCCTGCAGGACGGGCAGTTCGAGTCCGGCCTTCGTGGCGGGGTAGATCGCCGCGGTCTCGTTGAGCGACGTGAGCGCCTCCTCCGAGGTGTTCAGCCACAGCGCGAACTTGGCCGCCTCGTAGAGGTGGTCGGTGCCCTTGAAGACGGCGATCGACGAACCGCCCCAGTTGCCTGCTGCGGCGTCGCCGGCAGCCCACTGCGGTGCCGGTGCGACCGACCACTTGCCGGCCGTGTCGGGAGCGCCGCTCGCGATCGAGTTGGCACCCCACACCGCGGAGTTCCAGGTCCAGACCTCGCCGGAGTTGTAGGCGTTGTTCCACTCATCCGTCCACGGCGGGTACACCGCGACGAGGTCGTTCTCGATCAGGTCCTGCCAGTAGTCGGCCACCGTCTCGGACGCGTCGCTGGTCAGCTCCACGGTCCACTCGTTGCCATCGTTCTGGAACCACTGCCCATCCGCCTGCCAGACGAAACCGGCGAACTGGTTGATGTCGGACTGCGAGAAGTTGGTGATGTAGCCGCCGAGCGCGCGGATCTGCTCCGCCGCCGACTTGTACTCCTCCCACGTCGTCGGGACCGGGATGTTGTTCTGCTCGAACAGGTCCGAGCGGTAGAACAGAGCCATGGGGCCCTGGTCCTGCGGGATGCCGTACACCTCGTCCTCGGTGCCGAGGCTCACCTGCCCCCAGGTCCAGTCCAGGAACTGGTCTTCCGCCGCGACGACGTCCTCGCACGCGGCGAGGTCCTCCAGGCCGTCCTGGACGCGGAAGTTCGGGATCGCGTCGTATTCGATCTGGCCGAGGTCGGGGGCGTTGCCGGCCTCGAGCTGGTTGAAGAAGTTCTGGTACGTGCCGGCGTTGCCGGACGGCCCGGTCTGGACCTCGACCTGGATGTCGGGGTTCGCGTCGTTCCAGATCGCCACGGCGTCTTCGATGCCGGGGATCCACGACGTGAACGTGAGCGTGACGTCGCCTTCGGACGGTGCGCACGCGGCGGCGTCGCTGCCGCCTCCGCTCTCACCGCTGGACGAGCACGCAGCCATCGTCAGCGCGACGGTCGCGAGGATCGCGACGCCAGCTGCTTTCTTCATGTGACGCATGATTTCTCTTTCGTTGCTGGTTACTTGCAAGGGCCGACCGGCAGGTTCCGGGCGGGTCTGTCACTTCAGAGCGCCGGCGCCGAGTCCAGTGCGCCAGTACCGCTGAAGAAGAAGGAAGGTGATGATGAGCGGGATGATCGACAGCAGCGCGCCGACCAGGACGAAGGTGCGCAGTTCGGGGAACTGGTTGATCGTGGAGTTCCACGCGTACAGGCCGTAGGTCACCGGGAACAGCTCTTCGCTGCGCAGCATGATCAGCGGCAGGAAGAAGTTGTTCCAGATGCCCACGAACTGGAACAGGAAGATCGTGATGAGCGCGGGGAGCATGAGGCGGATCGACACCGTGAAGAAGGTCCGGATCTCGCCGGCGCCGTCCAGGCGGCTGGCTTCGAGGAGTTCGTCGGGGACGCTCGCCTCCGCGAAGACGCGGGCGAGGTAGACGCCGAACGGACTCACGATGCTCGGAAGGAACACCGCCCAGAAGGTGTTGGTCAGCTGCACCTGGCTGAACAGGAGGAACAGCGGCAGCGCGAGCGCCGTGGCCGGCACGAGTACGCCGCCGAGCACGACGTTGAACAGGACCTCGCGACCGCGGAAGCGGTACTTCGCCAGCGCGTAGCCGCACATTCCGGCGAGCACCGTCGCCACCAGGGCGCCGACGCCGGCATAGCCGATGCTGTTCACGATCCAGCGCATGTAGACGCCGCCGTCGTAGTTCAGCAGCGCGACGATGTTGTTCCAGAGGTTGAAATCTGCGAACCACAGCGGGTTCGTGGTGAACAAGTCGCCGCGATCCTTGGACGACGCGACCAGCAGCCACCAGATCGGGATCAGGAAGTACAGGGTGAAGATCACCATGATCAGCATCGCGACGCCGCGCGAGAGCATGCTCTCCCGGGGACCACGCGCCTTGGGAGTCGCCGCCGAGGACGCCCGCAGCGCGCGGGTGTCGGCATCCGTCACGCGGGTCATGCCTCTGCCTTCCGTCGGGTGATGCGCAAGAACGTGAACGAGAGGATGAAGGTCGCGAGCGCCAGCACGACGGAGAACGCCGCGGCCAGGCTCACGTTCGGGATCGCGGACGTCGCGTAGATCGTCATGTTCGGGGTGTACGTGCTCGTCACGGCGGAGCTGAACGAGCGGAAGACCTGCGGCTCCGCGAGCAGCTGCAGAGTGCCGATGATCGACAGGATCGCCGTGAGGACGAGCGAGGGTCGCACCATCGGGATCTTGATCGACCAGGCGATGCGGAACTGCCCCGCTCCGTCCAGGCGCGCCGCCTCGTACATCTCGCTCGGGATCGCCAGGAGCGCCGAGTAGATGATGAGCATGTTGTACCCGACGAAGACCCACGTCACGACGTTCGCGATCGCCCAGAGGACGAGTTCTGCGGAGAGGAAGTCGATGTTGCCCGTGAGCACGGTGAACGGAGACAGGTTCGGCGAGTACAGGAAGCCCCACATGATCGCCGCGATGACGCCGGGGACGGCGTAAGGGACGAAGAAGGCCAGCCGGAAGAACTTCTTGCCCTTCAGCAGCGGGGAATCAAGCAGCAGCGCGAAGAGCAGCGCCAGGCCGAGCATGACCGGCACCTGCACGATGCCGAACAGCAGCACCCGGCCGACCGAGGTCCAGAACGCCTCGTTCTGGAAGACGAGGATGTACTGGGAGAGCCCCCCGAAGACCTCCTTCGCCTCACCGAACGTGCCGTCGCGCTCGACGACGAGCAGCGACTGCCAGATCGCGTAGCCGATCGGGATCAGGTAGAAGAGGATGAACAGCAGCGCGAACGGGGCGACGAAGAAGAGGATCGCACCTTTGTGGTGCACCTTGCTCTTCGGCGGACGCGGTGCGCGTCTCCGGTCTTTCGGGGTCACGAGGACCTCGGTGGCGGTCTGTGCGGTCATGAGACGGCGTCCTCTCGGATCACGCGGACGGCCCCCATCGGGACGCGGATCGTCCCGGTGGCGGTCTCGCCCGTGACGAGGTCGACGCCTCGGGCGTTCAGCAGCACGTCTTCGCTGCCGTGGTTGATGATGAAGCGGTAGCTGCGGTCCTCCGCGACCCGGCGCACCACGTCCACACCCGCACGTGCACCGGCGGCGCGATCGGCACCCGCGGCGGTCAGCGCCTGGTCGATGATGCGCGCGAGGCCCGCGCCATCCGGCAGGGTCGCGAGGTACCACGCGTCGCCCGCGCCGTCCGTCCCGCGCCGGCGGGTGAGGGCGGGCAGACCACCGGCCGGACCACCCACGAACCGGTCGAGCACGTCCGCGTCGGTCGCGGTCAGGCGCTCGGTCCACAGCGACGCGCGCGTCCCGGACTCGAGCAGGACCTCCTGCTCGGGCAGGACCGGCGAGAACTCCTCGACGCGGATGCCGAGCAGATCGCGCCAGACACCGGGATAGCCGCCCGGCCGCACGCGGTCGTCCTCGTCCACGATGCCGCTGTAGAACGTGACGAGCGCGTGCGCGCCCGCCCGCACGGCGGCGTCGAGCGTGGCCGCTTCGTGATCGCGGACGAGGTGCAGGCCCGGGACGACGATGAGCCGGTACCCGGTGAGGTCGGCGCCGGGGCGGACGATGTCGACGGTCGCGCCGGCCTCGCGCAGCGCACGGTGCGTCGCCCACACCTGATCGAGGTAGGAGACCGCGGAGCTGGGGCGGTTCTCGGCATCCGTCGCCCACCACGCCTCCCAGCTGAACAGCATCGCGACGTCGCCGACCACGCGCGTGCCCGCGACCTCACCCATGCGCTCGAGGACGGCGCCGAGGTCGACGGCCTCGCGCCACAGGGCGGAGTCGGTGCCGGCGTGCGGGATGAGCGCGGAATGGAACTTCTCCGAGCCCTGCAGCGAGGCGCGCCACTGGAAGAAGCACACCGAGTCCGCGCCGCGTGCGACGTGCTGCAGGGAGTCCCGCAGCATCTGGCCCGGGGCCTTCGCGAGGTTGTGCGGCTGCCAGTTGACCGAGCCGGTCGAGTGCTCCATCAGCATCCACGGTCCGCCGCCGGCGAGTCCACGGGTGAGGTCGGCCGCGAACGCGAGTTCGGACGACGGGTCGGCGAGCCGGTGATCCAGGTAGTGATCGTTGGCGATCACGTCCATCTCGGGAGCCCACGTCCAGTAGTCGAGCTCGCGGATGTGCGCCGTGACCATGAAGTTCGTCGTGACGGGCACCCGGCTGTGACGGCGGATGACCTCGAGCTCGGCGCGGTAGTGGCCGAGCAGCTCGGCGGAGCTGAAGCGCGAGAAGTCGAGGACCTGACCGGGATTGCGCGTCGCGGGAGTGAGGCGCGGCGTGCCGATCTCGTCCCAGTCGGTGTACCGCTGGCTCCAGAAGCTGGTCCCCCAGGCGCGGTTCAGTGCCGCGATCGACCCGTACCGCTCGCGCAGCCACCGCCGGAACGAAGAGGCGCTCACGTCGCAGTAGCAGTGCGCGTTGTGGCAGCCGAGCTCGTTCGAGACGTGCCACAGGGCGACGGCGGGGTGCTGTCCGTAGCGCTCGGCGACGGCCTCGACCAGGTCGAGCGCGTAACGGCGGAACACCGGTGAGCTCGGGCACCAGGCCTGGCGTCCGCCGGGGTAGCGCAGCGTGCCGTCGATCGTCATGGGGAGGATCTCGGGATGCCGCGCGGCGAGCCACGGCGGCGGCGATGACGTGCCGGTGCCGAGGTTCACGCGGATGTCCGCGTCATGGAGCAGCCCGATGATCTCATCGAGGCGGGAGAAGTCGATGCCGCCGTCGGGCCCCTGCAGATCGGACCATCCGAAGATGTTGATCGCGACCAGGCTGACGCCGACTTCGCGCATGAGGGCGACGTCCTCGCGCCAGACGGCGGGGTCCCACTGCTCGGGGTTGTAGTCGCAGCCGAAGTCGATGCCCCGGTGCTCATAGCGCGGCCGGGCGAGCTTCGGCTCGGTCGTGGCGAGTGAGCGATTCAAGCGGGCTCCCGGTCGGCGTCTTCGTCGGTGTGTGCACGTGCACAGTTTTTGGAGAAGAAGATCATCTCTGAGCTTCTGTGAACGTACACAGAATGACACCCCCACTCCCGTGTGTCAACACCTCCGACCGATACAGTTGTCGCGTGTCGACCACTTCCGGGCGCCCTCGCCGTGCCACCGTGCACGATGTCGCCGTCGTCGCGGGCGTGTCGCGGGGCACGATCAGCCGGTACGTCAACGGGGATCCGTATGTGTCGGCATCCGCCCGCGAGGCGATCGAGGCGGCGATCGCCGAAGTCGGCTATGTCCCGAACACCGCCGCGCGGCACCTGGTGATGCAGCGCACCGAGTCCGTCGCGTTCATCGTCCACGAGCCGCACTCGCTGTTCGTGGAGGACCCCAACATCGGCGGCATCCTGCTCGGGGCCAACGCGGCGCTCTCCGAGGCGGACCACCAGATGGCGGTCCTCATCGTGGACTCCGAGCGCGACACCGACCGCGTCGCACGGTACCTCTCCGGCGGCTCCGTCGACGGCGCGATCATCGTCTCGGCCCGTGCGAACGACCCGGTCGCGCGCGTGGTCGATAAGCTCAAGCTGCCGGCGGCGTTCGTGGGGCACCCGCCCGGCGCCTCCTCGTCCGCGTTCGTCGTGATCGACAACCGCGGCTCGGCACGGGCGATCACCTCGCGCCTGCTCGAGACCGGCCGCCGACGCGTCGGGATGATCGCGGCGGCGCTGGACCGGGACTCCGGCTCGGACCGTCTCGCCGGATTCACCGACGCCCTCGGCGACCGGTTCGACCCCGGCCTGATCGAGCCGGTGCCGCTGTACTCGTACTCCGCGGGCCGAGACGGGATGACGGCACTGCTGGAGCGCGCCCCGGACATCGACGGGGTGTTCGCGGCATCCGACGCCGTCGCCGCCGGCGCCATGGAAGCCCTGCGCGCCGCGGGTCGACGCGTGCCGATCGATGTGGGCGTGGTCGGCTTCGACGACAGCGCGTGGGCACGACGGACGCTGCCTGCGCTGTCGACCGTGCGCCAGCCGGCCGAAGGGCTCGGCCGCGAGGCCGCCGCGCTCGTGCTCGCGCAACTGCGCGGCGACGCGGCCCCCGGGGAGACGCTCCTGGACTGCGAGATCGTCTGGCGCGAGTCCGCCTGACGCGCGCCCCCGCCCGCCTATCCGCGGGACTGCATCCGAGCGCCGAGACCGAGGGGAATCGCCTACGTCTCGGCGCTCCGGTGCAGTCTCGCGAGCGCGGGTTCAGGCCGGGCGCAGGGAGCGGCGGTAGGCGGCGGGCGACTGAGCGCACCAGCGCGCGAAGCGGTCGTAGAACTGGCTTTGCGAGCGGAACCCCGCGGCGTAGCCGACCTCGGCGACAGCCATGTCCGACTCGAGCAGGAGCTGCTGCGCCGCGGCGACGCGACAGTGCGCGAGATAGTCCCCGATCGTGATCCCGAGTGCCTGGCGGAACACGGTCATCGCGTACTGCGGGTTCAGATGCACGTGGGCCGCGACGTCGGCGACGGAGATGTCGCGCGCGTACTCCTCCGAGATGAATGCCGCCATCGCTCCTGCCGCCTCCGGGCCGGACGCGTCCGGCCGGGCGTCCGCATGCAGAGCACCGCTCGCCTGCGCGACCCGCAGCGCGAACGCCTCGATCTCCGTGCGGGCGATCCGCACGGCGTCGCCGCCCGGGGTGAGCTCGTCCTGCCACCGCGAGACGAGGTCATCCAGACACCTGCCGCCGGCGGCAGGTGTTCCGAGGACCTCGCCGCGCAGCATCCGCGCCATGAAGACCTTCGGCAGCCGCCACGCGAGCGCCTGGCCGAGCGGCACGGTGAGCCAGGTGACGGTGCGGGCGGTCGGGGCCTCGAGCAGCCGGTGCGGCCGGGCCGCCCAGAACACGGCGACGGTGCCGGCACGCAGCACATGGGGACGGCCGTCGATCACGTATTCGAGGTCGGTGTCGGCGAGGTTGAACTCGAGGTCGTCGTGTCGGTGCGCGAGTGTCATGCCGCCCGCGTCGCCCGACCAGCACGCGAGGCCGAAGGAGGAGCGCTCGACACGTCCATCGTGCAATGAACTCATGATCCCGGAAGTCTGTCACATCCCAGCGGAAGATCTGCGGAATCCTGCGCCCTAGCCTGGAAGTCACCGATCCGAAGGAGGACCCCATGACCACCGCCCTGGCCACGCCGAGCGCCACACGGCGCGAGTACCACCTCACCGACGAGGAGGTCGCCCGCTTCGACCGCGAGGGCTATCTCGTCCTGAAGAACCGCATCCCCGCCCCCCTGCTCGAGCGGTTGCAGTCCGCCGCCGTCGGGTGGATCGCGGACGGGCGCGACGTCACGGAAGACGACCCGGCCGCGGTCGACTACCACTATGCGGTCCGCGGCGGCGAGCGCCGGATGTTCCGCGTGGACTACCTGCACGGCAAGGGGCGGTCGGCGTCTCTCGAGCTGCTCGGCAGCCCCGCGGTGCTCGGGATCGCCGAGAGCCTCGCCGGGGCCGACTTCGTGCCGACCTACGAGTCGCTCGTCTTCAAGGACGCCGGTGACGGCGCCGCGATCGACTGGCACCAGGACGCCGTGCACCCCCGGACCCACCGCATCTTCAACATCGACGTGTACCTCGACGCCTCGCGTGCAGGCGAAGGCGCATTGCGTGTCGCGCCCGGCTCGCACCTCGCGCCGGTCGATGTCTGCCAGCTGCAGGAGGAGTACGGGTGGGATGCGCCCGGCGTCATCCAGGTCGAGCTCGAGCCCGGTGACGTCCTGGTCCACGACGTGATGATCGTCCACGGCAGCGAGGCCGTGCAGGGCAATCGCCTGCGCCGCACGATCTACTACGAGTTCCGCTCGGCGCGCCAGATCGCGGCGGAGGGCCCGTGGGATGCCGAGTGGGTCGACCGCCGTCTGCGGCTGGTGCCCGTCGCCCTGCGCGAGCGCGCGCGACGCGAGCCGACGGAGGAGCCCTTCGCCTGGAACGTCCCCGTGGAGATCGCGCCGCTCGCGAGCGAGGACGACGAGGCCGAACTGCGCATCGCGCACGGCGTGCACTCCCCCGGCTCGTACTGCAGCGCGGGCAACGTCCCGTTCTGATCCCCCCCGTTACCTTCTTCGTAGCCGTTCGGTGAGCATGCTGGACGGTGACAGCCTGCCGGGCTCGGCATGATTGGTCCCCCCTGTCCTCGATGA
>NZ_JBFBMZ010000014.1:0-29150 GCF_040687315.1 Microbacterium sp. NPDC064584
TTCATCGAGCATTACAACGCTCATCGCCACCACACCGCCATCAACGGCACACCCCTCAGCCGAGTGTTACCAACGTGACTGCCGAGTACAGCTAGCGGGCGGCGCGCACCGCCGAGGCCGCGTCGGCAGGGCTCCCGTGCCACGGCGTTCCGTGTCCGGGGAGCACCCATTCCGCGTCGAGATCTGCAAGACGGTCCAACGATCGCAGCGCGAGCTCGGGGTCGTCCGTGAACGGTGCCGGCTGCATGCCGGCGCGGCCGGTCAGCACGTGCGTGGTCGTCAGCGCATCGCCGACGAACAACGAGCGCACCGAGGGGACGAACACGGCGATGCTCCCCGGCGAATGGCCCGGCATCCCGACGACCACGGGTGATCCCGGCAGGGGGAGGACATCACCGTCAGCGACCTCGACGACGTCCGTCAGATAGCGGGTGCGCATGCCGCCCTTGCGTAGCGCGTACCCGAAGAATCGGAGGAGCGCACCGATGCGGAACGGACCCATCGCGACCGCCGGCTTCTTTCCGCCCTTGGCGCGGTCCGCGTCGGCGGCGTGGACGAAGACCGGGACACCCTGTTCAGCCCGCATGCGCTCGGCGAAGCCGAGGTGATCGCTGTCTCCGTGGGTCAGCACGATGCCCTTCACGTCGGCGAGCGAGCGGTTCATCGTCGCGAGTTCGCGGGTCAGATCGCGGTGATGGCCGCGCAGCCCGGCGTCGATCACGGTCACGCCCTCCGCAGTGTCGATCAGGTAGGCGGCGACGATGTCGTTGCCGATGCGGTGCAGGTGGGGAGCGAGCTTCATGGCGGCCTCCGGAGGTGGTGATGTGATGGCTACGGTACATAGCCATGATAGCTTAGGTCAATAGCCATCGGTCGCTGACGGGAGAACACGATGCCCACACCGGAACGCACGACGCTCGCGGACATCGTCGGAGCGGGCAGGGAGATCCTCGAGACCGGTGGTCCCTCCGGTCTCACGATGCAGGCGGTTGCGGAACGCGTCGGAGTACGGGCGCCCTCGCTGTACAAGCGCGTCCGCGATCGTGACGCGCTCCTCACCCTCGTCGTCGAGGCCTCCGCACGCGATCTCGCCGACCGGCTGGAGCGGTCCGACCAGAGCCTGCGCTCGATCGCCCACACCTACCGGGACTTCGCCCGGCGGCATCCGGAGGGTTTCCGCCTCATGTTCGCGATCGACGGTGCGCAGGACGAGATGGCTCGCGCGGCCGTGCCGCTGCTGAACGCGACCGCCGAGCTCGTCGGGGCGGATGCCGCGCTGGACGCCGCGCGTCTGCTCACCGCCTGGGCGACGGGCTTCGTGAACATGGAGAACTCGGGATCGTTCCGCTTCGACGGCGACATCGAGCAGGCGTTCGAGTACGGGCTCGACCGGCTCGAGGCCGGCCTGCGGGCCGGGTGAGGGAACATTCCGGTCGGGGAGGGCGTTCTGATACTCTGAGATGTCACCCGTGTGGCTTCATTGCCGTGCGCGCGTGACATCGCACTCACAATCCATTCGCGGAGACCTGCGGCACACGTGTGTCCGTGCGTCGAAGCCCGACATCCCAACCCAACAAGGACAACCCACTACATGACTATCGCAACGACCGCCCCGGCCACCAAGCAGGTCGCCATCAACGACATCGGATCTGCTGAGGACTTCCTGGCCGCGGTCGAACTGACCCTCAAGTTCTTCAACGACGGCGACCTCATCGAAGGAACCGTCGTGAAGATCGACCGCGACGAGGTCCTCCTCGACGTCGGATACAAGACCGAGGGTGTCATCCCCTCGCGCGAGCTCTCGATCAAGCACGACGTCGACCCCAACGAGGTCGTCAAGGTCGGCGACCAGGTCGAGGCCCTCGTTCTCCAGAAGGAGGACAAGGAAGGCCGTCTGATCCTGTCCAAGAAGCGCGCCCAGTACGAGCGCGCCTGGGGCGACGTGGAGAAGATCAAGGAGACCGACGGTGTCGTCACCGGTTCCGTGATCGAGGTCGTCAAGGGTGGCCTCATCGTCGACATCGGCCTGCGCGGCTTCCTCCCCGCCTCGCTCATCGAGCTCCGTCGCGTCCGCGACCTCACGCCGTACCTCGGCCAGGAGATCGAGGCGAAGATCCTCGAGCTCGACAAGAACCGCAACAACGTGGTGCTCTCTCGCCGCGCGCTGCTGGAGCAGACGCAGTCCGAGTCGCGCACGTCGTTCCTGAACAACCTGCACAAGGGTCAGGTCCGCAAGGGCACGGTCTCGTCGATCGTCAACTTCGGTGCGTTCGTGGACCTCGGCGGTGTGGACGGCCTCGTGCACGTCTCCGAGCTGTCGTGGAAGCACATCGAGCACGCCTCCGAGGTCGTCGAGGTGGGTCAGGAAGTCACCGTCGAGATCCTCGAGGTCGACCTGGATCGCGAGCGCGTGTCGCTTTCGCTCAAGGCCACCCAGGAGGACCCGTGGCAGGTCTTCGCGCGTACGCACGCGATCGGACAGGTCACGCCCGGTAAGGTCACCAAGCTCGTTCCGTTCGGCGCGTTCGTGCGCGTCGCGGACGGCATCGAGGGCCTCGTGCACATCTCCGAGCTCTCCGGCAAGCACGTCGAGCTCGCCGAGCAGGTCGTGTCCGTCGGCGAGGAGGTGTTCGTCAAGGTCATCGACATCGACCTCGAGCGTCGCCGCATCTCGCTGTCGCTCAAGCAGGCCAACGAGTCGGTCGACCCGTTCGGCACCGAGTTCGACCCCGCCCTGTACGGCATGGTCACCGAGTACGACGAGAACGGCGAGTACAAGTACCCCGAGGGCTTCGACCCGGAGACCAACGCCTGGAAGGAAGGCTCCGACGAGGCCCGCGAGAAGTGGGAGCAGGAGTACGCCGCCGCCCAGGCTCGCTGGGAGCAGCACAAGGCTGCCGTCGCCAAGGCCGCCGAGGCCGAGGCTGCAGCCCCGACCGAGACCAGCTCCGCATCGAGCTCGTTCTCGTCCGACAGCTCCGCCGGCGGCACCCTGGCCGACGACGAGGCTCTCGCGGCTCTCCGCGAGAAGCTGTCGGGTCGCTGATCCACACGCTGTAACCACACAGGCCGTCACCTTCGGGTGGCGGCCTGTGTCGTCGGTGGCACGTATCTTGAGCGGGTGATCGACTCCGCACCGCCGTGCCTCGTAGACGGATGCCGCGCCGACGTCCCGGCCGACGCTCCGCTCGCGCTGTGCGAGCATCACCTGGCCGTTGCAGGGGAGTGGGACCAGCGCCGGTACGGCGTGACGGATGCGCTGCCGTCACCGTGCCGTCTCTGCGGCTCGAGGATCGGCATCCGCTACCCGTCCGCATGGGTGTGCGCCGTCTGCGAGTGGCGCCACGGCGAACTCGTCGACCACGAGCTTCCGCCGCCGAGGGTCGACGTCGTGTACTACCTCCGGGTGGCCGACCGCGTGAAGATCGGCACGTCCGGCAATCCACGGCAGCGGTTGCGCGCCCTCTGGCATGACGAGCTGCTCGCTTTCGAGCGCGGTGATCGCCGGCTCGAACGTCGACGACACGAGCAGTTCGCCGCGGAACGGTTCGCGACCACCGAGTGGTTCCGGCTCAGCGGGCGACTGCTCGAACACATCGAGCACGTGCGTGCCGGCGTGGAAGACCCCTGGGATCGGTACGTGCGGTGGATGAGCGAGAGCTACGCGGTCAGCCGGTAGCCGACGCCCCGCACGGTCTCGATCCATCGCGGCTGCGAAGCCGACTCGCCGAGCTTGCGGCGGAGGTTCGCGACGTGCACCTCGATCGCCCGGGCGTCGCTGTCGCTGACGAATTCGACTCCGGTGTACTGCTCACCGCGCAGCATGAGGGCGAGGTCGGACTTGGCGCGGACGCGTCGTCCCGAGCCGAGCAGGTCCGCGAGGATGTCGAACTCGCTGCGGGTGAGTTCGAGATCCTCGCCGTCCACCGTCACGATGCGGGTGTCGGGGTTGAGACGGACGCCGCGGTGCTCGAGCCATCCGACCGCGCCTTCGTCTTCGCCGATCGTGGCGACCGGGACGGTGGCGACATGGTGACGGGGGCGGCGCAGCATCGCGTCGATCCGCGCGCGGAGCTCGCGGGGTCGGAACGGCTTGGCGACGTAGTCGTCGGCGCCCGCTTCGAGGCCCTGCAGGGCGTCGATCTCCTCGGTCCGCGCGCTGAGCATCACGATGTAGGTCGAACTCACGGCACGGATCCGCTTCGCGGTCTCGAAGCCGTCCATGCCGGGCATGTTGACGTCGAGCGTCGTGACGATCGGTCCGTGGGTGCGGACGAGCTCGAGGCCTTCTTCTCCGGTGCCGGCGCCGTGGACGGTGAACCCCGCCTGGGTGAGGACCGTCGACAGCAGCGACCGGATGTCTTCCTCATCCTCGATCACGACGGCGACGCGCGCTTCTTCCACCTCTGCACCTTCCGGCGCGGGCGAATCGATCGGCGACGCCCGAACGTCGGCCAGGATATCCCACAACGGCGTCTCGGACCCGTCGACGAGGCCGCTCATGGGCGCACCGGGGGGTTATGGGATGGCGATCGCCCCCACGATCGCCATCCCTCCGCACCGAGAGCGGGACTGCTGTGTTGCATGGCTGTCCTCCTCGAACACCGTCCGAGGATTCGCCTTCATCGGGCTGACACCGACGATACGGCGCTCCGCTCAGCCGCGGCTCAGGCGAGGCTCAAGACTGGCTGAGGTTCTGCGCGCGGGCATGGAATGCTCGTCTCATGCCACTCATCGCCCTCACCGGAGGCATCGCTTCGGGAAAGTCCACCATCGCGCGGCGCCTCGCGGAGCATGGCGCAGTCATCGTCGACGCCGACCAGGTCGTCCGCGATGTGCAGCAGCCCGGATCCCCGGTCCTCCGCGCGATCGCGGACGCCTTCGGCGACGGCATGCTCCGCGAGGACGGTGCGCTGGATCGGGCGGCCCTCGCGGCTCGGGTCTTCGGGGATCCCGAGGCGGTCGGCAGGCTGAACGCGATCGTGCACCCGGCCGTGCGGGTGGAGTCCCAGAGGCAGTTCGACGAGGCCTTCGGATCTGACCCCGATGCGGTGGTGGTGTACGACGTGCCGCTGCTGGCGGAGGCCCGCCTCGCCGATCCGTGGGATCTGATCGTCGTGGCGCATGCGCCCGCGGAGGTCAGGGCGCACCGGCTGGTGGAGCTGCGCGGCATGACCGAGCAGGAGGCAGCGGCCCGGATCTCGTCGCAGGTCAGCGACCAGGAGCGGCTGTCGATCGCGGACGTCGTCATCGAGACCGATGGCCCTCTGGAGCGCACGCTCGCGCAGGCGGATGACCTCTGGTCGCGTCTGGGCGCGCTCGTCGGCGCCCGGCGGGGCCTGCGGCGGTAAAATCGGAAGCCCCGACGAAGGAGATGCCATGGGCCTGTTCTCGGGATTCCGCCGCCGCAAGCACTCTGCCGCCGTGACGGAGGAAGAGCGCATCGCGCGCTACGTGTACCTGCTCAACACCCTCCCGGCGAGTGTGATCGAGAGCGCGCACGCGGCGGCCTTCGCCGATGTGCCGGCGCAGCGCCGCCGCGAGATGTTCGAGCAGCTCCGCCCCTTCATGTCCGAGTCCGAGCGATCCGCGTCTCCCGAGGACCCGCACGTCCTGGCCCGGCTCGTCCGCCGCGCGGAGGAGCGGCGGGCCGAGCGCGCCGCCGCCGGTGACGTTCCGGATGCCGCCGCCGAAGCCGCCGTGCGGACGCGCACCGCGACCGCGGACGACTCGTACGTCGACCCTCGGGCGATGATGATGCAGACGGGCGTGATGGCGCTCGTGGCCTACCAGTTCATGACGGCGTCTGCGGTGTCGGCCTACTTCACCGTCGGTGCGGGTTCCCTGACCGTCGGCGACGAGCCGGCATGGGTCGGCGACACGTTCGACCCGGGCTCGTCGGGCATGGACGCCTCCGCGGGCTTCGACGGCGGAGCCTGGGACGGTGGAGGGTTCGGCGGCGGTTTCGACGGTTCAGGGCTCGGCGGAGGATTCGACGGCGGGGGCGGCTTCGGCTGAGCGCGAACGCCGGCCTTGATGTCGGAGGCCCCGCCTACCCTGGAAGGATGCAGACGACACGATCCGTACGGCCGTTCGAGGTCGTCAGCGAGTACGTCCCCTCCGGAGATCAGCCGCAGGCGATCGCCGACCTGGCGGCGCGCATCAACGCCGGTGAGACCGACGTCGTGCTTCTGGGTGCGACCGGAACGGGCAAGTCCGCGACGACCGCCTGGCTCATCGAGCAGGTGCAGCGACCGACCCTCGTCCTCGCCCACAACAAGACCCTGGCGGCCCAGCTCGCGAACGAGTTCCGCGACCTCATGCCGCACAACGCGGTCGAGTACTTCGTGTCGTACTACGACTACTACCAGCCCGAGGCGTACGTCCCGCAGACCGACACCTTCATCGAGAAGGACTCCTCGGTCAATGCCGAAGTCGAGCGACTGCGCCACTCCACCACCAACTCGCTCCTGAGCCGTCGCGACGTCGTCGTGGTCTCGACCGTGTCGTGCATCTACGGACTCGGTGCGCCGGAGGAGTACCTCCGGGCGATGGTCGCGCTCCAGGTGGGGGAGCGCTACGACCGCGATGCGCTCATCCGCAAGTTCATCGCGATGCAGTACAACCGCAACGACGTCGACTTCTCCCGCGGCAACTTCCGGGTGCGCGGCGACACGATCGAGATCATCCCCGTGTACGAGGAGTACGCGATCCGCGTGGAGCTGTTCGGCGACGAGATCGAAGCGCTCTACATGCTGCATCCGCTCACCGGCGACGTGATCCAGAAGCTCGATTCCGTCCCGATCTTCCCCGCGTCGCATTACGTCGCGGGCACCGACACCGTTCAGCGCGCGATCGGGACGATCGAGGTCGAGCTCGCCGAGCGGCTCAAGGAGCTGGAGTCGCAGGGAAAGCTGCTCGAAGCTCAGCGCCTGCGGATGCGCACGACGTTCGACCTCGAGATGCTGCAGCAGCTCGGATTCTGCTCGGGGATCGAGAACTACTCGCGCCACCTCGACGGACGTGCGCCGGGCGAGGCGCCGCATTGTCTCCTGGACTTCTTCCCCGACGACTTCCTCGTCGTGATCGACGAGTCGCACGTGACGGTTCCGCAGATCGGCGCGATGTACGAAGGCGACGCCTCCCGCAAGCGCACGCTCGTCGAGCACGGTTTCCGCCTGCCCAGCGCCATGGACAACCGCCCGTTGCGGTGGGATGAGTTCAAGGACCGTGTGGGTCAGACCGTCTACCTGTCGGCCACGCCGGGGCGTTACGAGATGGGCATCGCCGATGGAGTGGTCGAGCAGATCATCCGCCCGACGGGTCTGATCGACCCGCAGATCATCGTCAAGCCGTCCAAGGGACAGATCGACGACCTGCTGGAAGAGATCCGGGTGCGTGCCGAGCGCGATGAGCGCGTCCTGGTCACCACCCTCACCAAGAAGATGGCCGAGGAGCTCACCGACTTCCTCGGCGAGCACGGCGTGCGTGTGCGCTACCTCCATTCCGACGTCGACACGCTGCGCCGGGTCGAACTGCTGACCGAGCTCAGATCCGGCGTGTACGACGTGCTGGTCGGCATCAATCTGCTCCGTGAGGGGCTCGACCTTCCCGAGGTCTCCCTCGTGGCGATCCTGGATGCCGACAAGGAGGGGTTCCTGCGGTCGGGGACCTCGTTGATCCAGACGATCGGACGCGCGGCACGAAACGTGTCCGGTGAAGTCCACATGTACGCCGACACCATGACCGACTCGATGCGCGCGGCGATCGAGGAGACCGACCGCCGGCGCGACAAGCAGATCGCCTACAACCTCGAGAACGGAATCGACCCGACGCCGCTGCGCAAGAAAATCGCGGACATCACGGACGTGCTGGCGCGCGAAGGCGCGGACACCGCCGCGATGATGTCGAAGCGGGATGCCGCGAAGACGAAGTCCGGGAAGGGCAAGTCGCCGACACCGCGCCTGCGACGCGAAGGAATCGCCGCGGAGGGCGCCGAGCAGCTGGAGGCGACGATCCTCGATCTCTCGAACCAGATGCTCGCCGCCGCCGGCGAGCTCAAGTTCGAGCTGGCCGCACGACTGCGTGATGAGGTCCAGGACATGAAGAAGGAGCTGCGCGCCATGGAGCGCGCCGGCCACGCCTGAATCACGGACAGTGCATGAGGGGCTTCGGGCCCGACCTGTCGAACGAGTGAGCCGTCATCGGCTGCCCGCACAGCGGACACGCGCGTTCCGCGCGCTCGGCGACCGTGGGTGGGGGAGTCGTCTCGTAGGGACCGACCGACGCGGGGCCGGCGATCGAGATGAGCCGGGCGTTGATCCAGGCGTACCAGCCGCCGGCCTCCCGGACGCGTTCCCGGAGCGGTCGGCGGGGTTCGGCATCCGGCGTGGGCATATCACTTAGTGTACGAATGATTCACGCACTATGCTAATCGGATGCCGAACTCGTCCACAGCCGCGGAAGACCTGCTCAAACTGGACAACCAGGTGTGCTTCGCGCTCGTCACCGCCGCGCGCAACGTGGTGTCGATCTACCGGCCGATCCTGGAACCGCTCGGCCTCACACATCCGCAATACCTCGTGATGCTGGCGCTGTGGGAAGCGGCACCGCGTTCGGTGCGCGATCTCGCGGACGAGCTCGCCCTCGAGTCCGCCACGCTCTCGCCGCTGCTGAAGCGACTCGAGGCGCAAGGGCTCGTGACGCGCCGGCGCCGTCCTGACGACGAGCGGGCGCTCGACGTCGGTCTGACCGACGCCGGCCGGCGGCTGCGCGATGAGGCACTGGAGGTGCCGGCGCGCGTCATGGCGGCCGTCGGGGCCGATGCCGACGCGCTCGTGGCCCTCCGTGATGCGCTCGCACCGTGGGCGGGGCATCGTGCGGGCAACGATGCGTGAACAATCTCTCATCCCTCTGGATTCGCGTCGCCGCTGACCATAGTCTCGAAGCGGTGCGAGGGTGCACGACCCGAACTCGTACCATCTCCTTCTTCATCCCCCATCGGAGGAACGTCATGCGATCAAGGTCACACCCGCGCGGCGCCCGGCGCTTCGCCGCCGCAGCTGCTCTCACCGCCGCGGCACTCGGAGCGAGTGCTCTCGCCGCGCCCGCCGCTCAGGCCGATCCCACTCAGGTGCAGATCCTGGCCACGAACGACTTCCACGGCCGCATCGCCGCGAACGGCACAGAGGCAGGCGCCGCGAAGCTCGCGGGCGTGGTGCAGTCGCTGCGCGCGTCCAACCCGAACACGGTCTTCGCCGCCGCCGGCGACCTGATCGGCGCATCGACGTTCGAGTCGTTCATCCAGAGTGACAAGCCGACGATCGACGCGCTCAACGCGGCAGGCCTCGAGGTCTCGGCGGTGGGCAACCACGAGCTCGATCAGGGCTACGACGACCTCGTCAACCGGGTGATGGCGCCCTACGATGCGGTGACGAACCCGTACGGCGGCGCGGAATGGCAGTACATCGCCGCCAATCTGAAGGTGCGCGCGACCGGCGATGACGCGGTCCCGGCGACGTGGATCAAGGAATTCGGCGACGTGCAGGTCGGGTTCGTCGGCGCGGTCACCGAAGAGCTGCCCGCACTGGTCAGTCCTTCCGGCATCGCCGACATCGAGGTGCGCGGCATCGTCGACTCCGTCAACGCCGAGGCCGCTGAACTGGTCAGCGCCGGCGCCGATCTCGTCGTGATGCTCGTGCACGAGGGCGCGGCGACGACCGACTGCCAGCAGGGCATCGCCGCCGGGACCACGTGGGGCGAGATCGTCGGCGGGGTCTCGGCCGACGTCGATGCGATCGTCTCCGGTCACACCCACCTCGCCTACAACTGCGAGTACCCCGTGCAGCAGTGGGCCAACGAGCAGCGCCCGGTCGTGAACCGACCCGTGGTCTCCGCGGGTCAGTACGGCACGAACCTGAACCAGCTGCTGTTCACCGTGGACGGCAGCACCGGTGTCGTGAGCGCGAAGACCCAGAACATCATCGCGATCGCCCCGCAGGCTGCGGCGCCCGATTCGGCGGTGGCCGCTCTCGTCGCCGAGGCGATCGCCGAAGCGGACGTGCTCGGTGCGGAGCCCCTCGGCGAGATCGCCGGCGGATTCAACCGGGCGAAGCTCGCGAACGGCACGACCGAGAACCGCGGCGGCGAATCGACGCTGGGAAACCTGGTCGCCGAGGTCCAGCAGTGGGCGACCGAAGCGCCGGAGTCCGGAGGCGCCCAGATCGCGTTCATGAACCCGGGCGGACTCCGTCAGGACATGGTCGGGACGGATGCGGGCACCGGCGCGTACCCGCGGACGCTCACCTACAAGCAGGCTGCGGTCGTGCAGCCGTTCGCGAACACGCTCGTGAACCTGCAGCTGACCGGCGCCCAGATCAAGACCGTGCTCGAGCAGCAGTGGCAGCGCGATGCCTACAACGCTCTGCCGACCCGGCCGTACCTGCGACTCGGCGCGTCCGAGGGCTTCGAGTACACCTACACCCAGCAGACCGTGACGGAGACCCAGCGCGACAACCCCACGACGGCGGAGAACGAAGAGGGCCGTACCTACCAGGCTCCGCGGGGCACCGTCACCGGCATGTGGCTGAACGGCGAGCCGATCGACCCGGCCGCGACCTACTCGGTCACGGTCAACTCGTTCCTCTCCAGCGGCGGCGACAACTTCCGCGAGTTCGCCAACGGCGCGAACCGCCGCGACACGGGCAAGGTCGATCTCGCTGCGATGGTGGACTACCTCGGGCAGTTCGCCCCGGCAGGCTCGCCGCTGGCGGTGGACTACTCGCAGCGCGCCGTCGAGGTTGCTCCGGCCGCCGGCTCGCCGGCGTCCTACGCACCGCGGGGAACGGCATCCTTCCAGGTGAAGTCCTGGGCCATGACCGCGCCCGGTGACGCGAAGGACAGCGAGATCATCGTCAGCTCGGGTGGTCGCGAGCTCGGGCGCTTCCCCGTGGACAACACCGTCGGGACCGCGATCTACGACGATTACGGCACGGCGTCGATCTCGGTGACGCTGCCGCCGAACGTCCGCCCGGGCGCCGCGGAGCTGACCCTCACGGGCGCGACGACCGGCACCGAGGTCTCCGTGCCGATCACGATCGGAGAGAAGTCCACCCTCAGCCTGCGCACGAAGCAGGACGGGCGCGGAGGCGACGTCAGTGCGACCGTGACGGTCCGCACGAAGGGCACCGGCACCGGAACGGTGCAGCTGCGCGAGGGCGATGTGGTGATCGGCTCCGCGCAGATCGTCGACGGCTCCGCGACGTTCGATCTGACCGGGCTCTCGGCCGGCCGACACCGCATCACCGCGGTGTACTCCGGCGACGCGAGCACGCTCGGCAGCGAGGTCTCCGGAACGGTCCGCGTCCGCTGATTCGCTGACAGCGCACCCGCGGGCGGGGCCTCCGACCTTCGTGTCGGAGGCCCCGCCTAGACTTGTGCGGTGCCCATCGTCCCCGTCGCCGCGCCCGGAAACACCAGTGGAAAGCTCAGTGTCCGGGGCGCCCGTGTCCACAATCTCAAGGATGTCGACCTCGACATCCCCCGCGACTCGCTCGTCGTCTTCACCGGTCTGAGCGGATCCGGAAAGTCCAGCCTCGCGTTCGACACGATCTTCGCCGAAGGGCAGCGTCGCTACGTCGAGTCGCTCAGCGCCTACGCGCGTCAGTTCCTCGGACAGGTCGATCGCCCCGACGTGGACTTCATCGAGGGTCTCAGTCCCGCGGTGAGCATCGACCAGAAGTCCACGAACCGCAACCCGCGATCGACCGTCGGAACGATCACCGAGATCTTCGACTACATGCGTCTGCTCTGGGCGCGCATCGGGGTACCGCACTGCCCGGAGTGCGGCGAGGTGATCCAGCGGCAGACCGTCCAGCAGATCGCCGATCAGCTCATGGAGCTGCCCGAGCGCACCCGTTACCAGATCGTCGCCCCCGTCGTCTCGCAGAAGAAGGGCGAGTTCGTCGACCTGTTCAAGGAGCTGTCGGCGAAGGGGTACGCGCGTGCCGTGGTCGACGGTGAGCTCATCCAGCTGGCCGAGCCGCCCGTGCTCAAGAAGAGCTACAAGCACGACATCGCGGTGGTCGTGGACCGTCTCGTGGCCAGCGACGACATCCTGAGCCGGGTGACCGACTCCGTCGAGACCGCCCTGGGCCTCGCCGGCGGCATCGTCCAGGTCAACTTCGTCGATGAGGAGGGGGACGCCGCCTGGCAGTCGTTCTCCGAGAAACTGGCCTGCCCGAACGGCCACCCTCTGCAGCTCACCGAGATCGAGCCGCGCACCTTCTCGTTCAACGCGCCGTTCGGCGCGTGCCCGACGTGTTCCGGTCTCGGCACCCGCATGTCCGTGGACGTCGACCTCATGCTCGGCGACGAGGACCTCTCCATCCGCGAAGGCGTCCTCATCCCGTGGACCACGCAGGGCAAAGGTCTCTTCCAGTACTACGAACGCCTTCTCGAGGGACTCGCGTCCGACCTCAACTTCTCGCTGGACACCCCGTGGCGCGACCTGCGGGTCGATGTGCAGGACGCCGTGCTCCGCGGTGAGAACTACAAGGTGACCGTCAAGTGGAAGAATCGCTACGGCCGCGAGATGCGCTATTCGTCGGGCTTCGAAGGTGTCGTGCCGTACATCGAGCGGCAGTACATCCAGGCCGACTCCGACTCGCAGCGCCAGCGGTGGTCCGAGTACCTGCGTGAAGTGCCGTGCCTGGCGTGCAACGGCGACCGACTCAAGCCCGAAGTGCTCGCCGTCCTGGTCCACGGCCACTCCATCGCGGATGCCGCACGCCTGAGCCTCGCGGATGCCCAGGAGTACTTCGACAAACTCGAGCTCACTCCGCGCGAGGCGAAGATCGCCGCGCAGGTCCTGCGTGAGATCCGCGCGCGCCTGAACTTCCTCCTGCAGGTCGGGCTGAACTATCTGAGCCTCAGCCGCTCGGCCGGTTCGCTCTCCGGCGGCGAGGCGCAGCGCATCCGCCTGGCCACGCAGATCGGCTCCGGACTCACGGGCGTGCTCTACGTGCTGGACGAGCCGTCGATCGGCCTGCACCAGAGGGACAACCGACGGCTCATCGAGACGCTGCTCACCCTGCGCGACCTCGGCAACACGCTCATCGTCGTCGAGCACGACGAGGAGACGATCCACGCGGCCGACTGGGTCGTGGACATCGGACCCCGCGCGGGCGTCGACGGGGGTCACGTGGTGCACTCCGGTCCGCTCGCCGAACTCCTCACGGACAGCGAGTCGATCACGGGCGACTACCTGGCCGGCCGACGGTCGATCCCGACGCCGAAGAAGCGACGTCGCATCGACAAGAAGCGAATGATCACGGTCGTCGGGGCGCGCGAGAACAACCTGCGCAACGTCACGGTCGACTTCCCGCTCGGCGTCATGACGGCAGTGACCGGGGTCAGCGGCTCGGGCAAATCGTCGCTCGTGAACGGCATCCTGTACGAAGTCCTCGCCACGCGTCTGAACGGCGCGCGGCGCATCGCGGGCAAGCACACCCGCGTGACGGGCCTGGACAACCTCGACAAGGTCGTCCACGTCGACCAGGCGCCGATCGGCCGTACGCCGCGCTCGAACCCGGCGACGTACACCGGCGTGTTCGATCGGGTGCGGACCCTGTTCAGCGAGACACCCGAGGCGAAGGCACGCGGCTACCAGCCCGGGCGCTTCAGCTTCAATGTCAAGGGCGGGCGCTGCGAGGCGTGCTCGGGTGACGGCACGATCAAGATCGAGATGAACTTCCTGCCCGATGTGTACGTCGACTGTGAGGTGTGCCACGGCAAGCGATACAACCGCGACACGCTGTCGGTGCACTACAAGGGCAAGAACATCGCCGAAGTGCTCGAGATGCCGATCGCCGAGGCGGCGGAGTTCTTCGAGCCGATCCAGGCGATCCACCGGTATCTGAAGACGCTCGTGGACGTGGGCCTCGGCTACGTCCGGCTCGGCCAGTCGGCGACGACGCTCAGCGGCGGCGAGGCGCAGCGCGTGAAGCTCGCCACCGAGCTCCAGCGCCGCAGCAACGGCCGCAGCATCTACGTCCTCGACGAGCCGACGACCGGCTTGCACTTCGAAGACGTCGCCCGGCTGCTCGAGGTTCTCGGCAGCCTGGTCGAGAAGGGCAACACGGTCATCGTGATCGAGCACAACCTCGACGTGATCAAGTCCTCCGACTGGGTGATCGACCTCGGACCGGAGGGGGGCTCCGGCGGCGGGCAGATCGTGGCGACCGGCACGCCCGAGCAGGTCGCGCGGGTCGAGGGCAGCCACACCGGCGCGTTCCTGGCGGAGGTGCTCGGCCTGTCTGCGGTGCGCAAGGCCGGGTGATCCGGGGTGGCCAAGACGGCGCGACCGACGGTCGCGTACAAACCGCGCCCAGGTGAGATCCCGACCAACCCCGGGGTGTACCGGTTCCGGGACGCCTCGGGCCGGGTGCTCTACGTCGGCAAGGCGAAGAACCTGCGCGCGCGGCTGTCGAACTACTTCGCGCCGCTGCGGACGCTGCACGAGCGCACGCGGCGGATGGTCACGAGCGCGGCATCCGTCGAGTGGACGGTCGTGGCCAGCGACGTGGACTCCCTGCAGCTGGAGTACATGTGGATCAAGGAGTTCGATCCGCCGTTCAACGTCCGCTACCGCGACGACAAGTCCTACCCGTTCATGGCGATCACGCTCGCCGACGAGGCTCCCCGCGTGATCGTGACACGCAACCGGCGCATTCCCGGTGCGAAGTACTTCGGCCCGTACCCCAAGGTGTGGGCGGTGCACGACACGATCGATCTGATGATCAAGGTCTTCCCGATCCGCACGTGCAGTGACGCGTCGTACAAGAAGGCGATGGCGACGGGGCGGCCCTGCTTCCCCGGGCAGATCGGCCGCTGCGGCGGCCCGTGCTCGATGAAGGTCACGATCGAGGAGCATCGCGCGATCGTCGATGACTTCGTCGCGTTCATGGCCGGCGGCGATCAGCGCTTCTCGCGGGAGCTCAACGCCCGCATGCGCGAGGCGTCCGCCGCGATGGACTACGAAGCGGCAGCAGTGTACCGGGACCGGCTCCAGGCGATCGACGCCGTACTCAACAAGAGCGCGCTCGTGCTGTCCGAGGACACGGATGCCGACCTCTTCGGCATCGCGGAGGACGAGCTCAGCGCCGCCGTGCAGCAGTTCGTGATCCGCGGCGGCCGCGTCCGCGGTGTGCGCGCGACCACGATCGACAAGGAGATCGACATCGACGGGGCCGATCTCGTCGATCAGGTGGTCCAGCGCGCGTACGGGGATGCCGCCGCCGCCGACATCCCGCGCCAGGTCCTCGTCCCCGCACTGCCCGAGGACGCGGCCGAACTCGAGATGTGGCTGCGCGAGCGACGCGGCAAGCAGGTGAGCATCCAGGTCGCGCAGCGGGGTCGCAAGGCGGAGCTGCTCAAGACGGCGACCCTGAACGCCCAGCAGGCGCTCATCCTGCACAAGACTCGACGGACGAGTGACTACGTCGCCCGCACGCAGGCGCTCACGGACCTGCAGGAGGCCCTCGGACTCAGCGAAGCGCCGCTGCGCATCGAGTGCTACGACGTCTCCCACCTCGGCGGCACGAATGTGGTCGCGTCCATGGTCGTGTTCGAGGACGGCCTGCCGCGCAAGGACCAGTACCGGAACTTCGGCGTGAGCGAGACGACGGACGACACCGACTCGCTGTACCAGGTGCTGATCCGGCGACTGGCGTACCTGGACCGCCCGGAGCCGGTGGAGGATCCGGATTCCACCGCGCCCAAACGGCCCCGCTTCGCGTACCCGCCGCAGCTCCTCGTCGTCGACGGCGGCAAGCCGCAGGTCGAGGCGGCCGCGCGCGCTCTCGCGGATGCCGGGCACGAGGAGATCGCACTGTGCGGGATCGCCAAGCGACTCGAGGAAGTGTGGCTGCCGGGGGAGGAGTATCCGGTCATCCTCCCGCGCACGAGCGAGGCGCTGTACCTGCTGCAGAGACTGCGCGACGAGGCGCACCGTTTCGCGATCACCCACCAGCGCCGGCGCCGGCGCCGCGACATCCAGAGCGTGCTGGCGGAGGTGCCCGGACTCGGGGAGGCGCGCATCAAGGCGCTGCTGCGTCACTTCGGTTCCGTCGCGGCACTCAAGCAGGCCACGCCCGAGGAGATCACCGAGTTGCCCGGCGTCGGGCCGAAGCTCGCGGCTGCCATCCATGCCCACCTGGCGAGTGGGTAGGCTGGGCACCCGGAGTCGAGCGCGCGCGGGGAGCAGGTGGCGGAGGCCATGACGGACCTTGAGGAAGCGGCTTCGGCCGACCATCGCGACGGCGGGGAGGTGCTGATCGTCACCGGCATGTCCGGCGCCGGCAGGTCGACGGTCGCCGACGCGCTGGAGGACCTCGGCTGGTACGTCGTGGACAACCTGCCGCCCCAGATGCTGCGCCCGCTGCTCGACCTCACCGAGCTTGCGGCCGGCGCGCTGCCGCGGGTCGCCGTGGTCGTGGACGTGCGGGGACGCGATCTGTTCGTCGACCTCCCCGAAGTGACCCGCGCGCTGCAGCGCAGCCGTCGTCAGGTCCGGACGATGTTCCTGGACGCGTCCGACGACGTGCTCGTACGCCGGTTCGAGGCGGTCCGCCGCCCCCATCCGCTGCAGGGCGACGGCACGATCCTGGACGGCATCCTCCTCGAACGCGAGCGACTGGCGATCGTGCGCGAGAGCGCGGACGTGCTGATCGACACGTCGGGTTTCAACATCCACCAGCTCGCCACGCGCGTGATCGAACTGTTCTCCGCCGAGGATGCCGCGCGCCACACCGTGACGGTGATGAGTTTCGGCTTCAAGTACGGACTGCCGCCGGACGCCGACCTCGTGGCCGACATGCGATTCCTGCCGAACCCGTTCTGGAACGACGAACTCCGCGCCCTCACCGGCGAGGATGAGGCCGTCCGCGACTACGTGCTCGCCCAGGAGGGCGCGTCGGACTTCCTCGACTCGTACGCCGCCGCGCTCGAACCGGTCCTGGCCGGCTATCAGCGCGAGAACAAGGGCCACTCGGTCGTCGCGGTCGGATGCACCGGCGGCAAGCACCGCTCCGTCGCGATGGCTCGCGAGCTCGCTGCGCGTCTGTCGGCGCTTCCCGGGGTGGCCGTCCGGGTGAAGCACAGGGACCTGGGTCGCGAGTAGGCTGGACCGTCGTTCCCCCACCCGACAACGCCCACCACGAGGAGATCCGTGTCGCTGACCGCTGACGTGAAGGCCGAACTGACCTCAGTACGCGATCCCAGCCCCACGGCTCGCGTAGCCGAGCTGACCTCGCTCCTGCGGTTCTCCGGCGGCCTGCACTCGATCGCCGGCCGCGTCGCCGTCGAGGCGGAACTGGATTCGGATCCGCTGGCCCGCCGGGTCGCGCGCGACCTCATGGAGATCTACGGCGTTCGTCCCGAACTCGTCCATGTGCAGGGGTCGGGTGCCCGCAACGGCAGCCACTACGCCGTCCGGGTCATCGACGGCGGCGAGACCCTCGCTCGGCAGACCGGGTTGCTCGACCAGCGGCGCCGGCCGGTCCGCGGCCTGCCCAACAAGCTCACGACCGGATCGCGCGGCGATCTCGCGGCGATCTGGCGCGGCGCGTTCCTGGCTGCCGGGACTCTCAGCGACCCCGGCAGGTCGGCCGCGCTGGAGATCACCTGCCCCGCGCCCGAGGCGGCGATGGCCCTCGTCGGTGCGGCGCACCGCCTGAACATCCCCGCCAAGGCCCGCGAGGTGCGCGGTGTGCCGCGCGTCGTCGTGCGCGAGGGGGAGGCGATCCGAGTGGCGCTCGCCCAGATGGGTGCCCAGCGTGCGGCGGGCGAATGGGATCAGATGCGCCAGCGCCGCGAGGTCCGCGCCGGGGTGAACCGACTCGTCAACTTCGATGACGCGAACCTGCGTCGATCTGCGCAGGCCGCCGTCGCGGCGTGCGCACGCGTGGAGCGGGCGCTCGAGATCCTCGGTGAGGAGGTGCCCGAGCACCTCCGCGAAGCCGGCGCGCTGCGCCTGGCGCACCGCGACGCGAGCCTGGATGAGCTCGGCCACCACGCCGACCCCCCGCTGACGAAGGACGCCGTCGCCGGACGCATCCGCCGACTGCTCGCGATGGCCGACAAGAAGGCCGAGGTCGAGGGGATCCCCGACACCGAGTCCGCCGTGCCGGTCGGCGCCGAGGACTGATCAGGGAATCGGGACAGCGCTTCCGGAGACCGTGATGCCGCCCGTCTCCGGGACATCCACCGTGAGCACTCCGGGGCGGCCGACGTGCCGGCCCTGGGTGATGACGATGCGCGCCGGCGGCCGCACGGCCCCGGTCGCACGCAGGTAGCCGCCGGTCGCGGCGGCGGCCGCGCCGGTCGCCGGATCCTCGACCAGCGTGCCCACCGGGAAGATGTTGCGCGCATCCCACCGGCCATCGCCGAGGTCGCGGAGCACGATGATCGTCGCCGGCCAGCCCTCGGCATCCATGAGAGCCCGCGCAGCGCCGGCGTCGAACGCGAACGTCTCGAACAGTTCGCTGTCCGCGAGGACGATCAGGGGATGCCGATTGCCGGCATACGCGAGCATCGGCGGGTGCGCGGCGTCCAGGTCGGCCCGTTCCGCACCGATCAGCGCCAGGACCGCGTCGAGCGGCCGATCGGCGAGGGGCTCGACGCACGGCTCGACGCTCGTGAAGGATGCCGCGCGCACCCCCGCGTCGATGCGTGTCGTGATCGCGACCTCGCCGACCCGGGTCTCGAACGCGAACATGCCGTCGCCTTCGGTCCGCGCCAGAGCGATCGCCGTCGCGACGGTCGCGTGACCGCAGAAGGGCACCTCCGCGACGGGGGAGAAGTACCGGATGCCGCGCCGCCGGCCTGCGCCGCTGACGAAGGCCGTCTCGGCGTAGCCCACGTCGGCCGCGATCCGCTGCATGCGCGCCTCCGAGAGCGCATCGGCGCCGACGACGACGCCGGCGGGATTGCCGCCGTCGGGATCGCCCGTGAAGGCCGCCCAGCGTTCGATCACCGGTTCGGGATGCCGACTCATCCGGCGATCGTAGCGGCGATAGTGGGTGTCATCCGGGGAAGCAACCCCGGCGGCCGCGCGTTGCTGCTCGATAGGATGAAG
Source organism: Microbacterium sp. NPDC064584 (assembly GCF_040687315.1). Lineage (NCBI taxonomy): Bacteria > Bacillati > Actinomycetota > Actinomycetes > Micrococcales > Microbacteriaceae > Microbacterium > Microbacterium sp. NPDC064584. The sequence continues at coordinate 19,136 of NZ_JBFBMZ010000014.1, forward strand.
ACGTCATTCTCGCTGGGCCGAGGAGTATCGGCTCAGCGCCGACAGGAAGAAGAGAACATGGCGAAGTACACCTTGCCCGACCTCCCCTACGACTTCGCAGCCCTCGAGCCGCACATCAGCGGCAAGATCATGGAGCTGCACCACGACAAGCACCACCAGGCGTACGTCACCGGCGCCAACACGGCGCTCGAGCAGTTGGCAGAGGCGCGGGAGACCGGCAACCTGGCGAACGTGAACAAGCTCGAGAAGGACCTCGCGTTCAACCTCGGCGGTCACGTCAACCACTCGATCTTCTGGACGAACCTCGCTCCGGCGAGCGACGGCGGAGGCGGCGAGCCCGAGGGCGAGCTGCAGGCCGCGATCACCGAGTTCTTCGGCGGCTTCGACAAGTTCCAGGCCCACTTCACCGCGGCCGCCACCGGCATCCAGGGTTCGGGCTGGGCGGTGCTGAGCTGGGACCCGATCGGGGAGCAGCTGATCATCCAGCAGCTCTTCGACCAGCAGAGCAACACCGCGCAGGGCACCGTCCCGATCTTCCAGCTGGACATGTGGGAGCACGCCTTCTACCTGGACTATCTGAACGTCAAGGCCGACTACGTCAAGGCCGTCTGGAACATCGCGAACTGGCAGAACGTCGCGCAGCGCCTCGACGCCGCCCGCGAGAAGACCTCGGGCCTGCTGGTACTGTCATAGCGTGTGACGGCGTCCCGGTGGGATGACCTCACCGGGACGCCGTTGTCCTCGTCTGCAACCGCACTCACCGCGCACTCGCGCACGACACATCTCAGGAGAACTTCCGTGGCTGTCAAGATCGGAATCAACGGCTTCGGCCGCATCGGACGCAACTACCTCCGCGCGGCTCTCGCGCAGGGCGCGGACATCGACATCGTGGCGGTGAACGACCTCACCGACAACAAGACGCTGGCCCACCTGCTGAAGTACGATTCCGTCGGCGGAGTCCTCGCCGAGGACGTCACGTACGATGCAGATTCGATCACGGTCGGCGGCAAGACCATCAAGGTCTTCGAAGAGCGCGACCCGGCCAATCTCCCCTGGGGCGAGCTCGGCGTGGACATCGTCATCGAGTCGACCGGACGCTTCACCAAGGCCGAGGATGCCAAGAAGCACATCGCCGGCGGCGCGAAGAAGGTCCTGATCTCCGCACCCGCCACCGGTGACGACGTCACCGTCGTGATGGGCGTCAACGAGGGCGACTACAACCCCGAGACCGACGTGATCATCTCGAACGCCTCGTGCACCACGAACTGCCTCGCCCCCCTGGCGAAGGTCTTCAACGATGCGTTCGGCATCGAGCGCGGGTTCATGATGACCGCGCACGCGTACACCGCCGACCAGAACCTCCAGGACGGACCGCACAGCGACCTGCGTCGCGCCCGTGGCGCCGCGATCAACATCGTCCCCGCATCGACCGGTGCGGCCAAGGCCATCGGTCACGTGCTCCCCGAGCTGAACGGCAAGCTGAGCGGATCCTCGTACCGCGTGCCGGTCCCCACCGGCTCGATCGTGGACCTCACGATCGTGACACCGACCGAGGGCCTCACGGTCGACCAGGTCAACGCCGCCTACAAGGCCGCCGCCGCCGACGGGCGCCTGGCCGGCTACCTGCAGTACACCGAGGACCCGATCGTCTCCAGCGACATCCAGGGCAACCCGCACTCGTCGATCTTCGACGCGGAGCTGACCAACGTCAGCGGCAACCTCGTGAAGGTCTCGGCGTGGTACGACAACGAGTGGGGCTACTCCAACCGTCTGGTCGACCTCACCGAGTACGTCGGCGAAAGCCTCTGAGCGCGCTCTGACATGCCTCTGCGCACCCTGGAATCGCTGGGTTCGCTCGCCGGCACGCGGGTCATCGTCCGCTGTGATCTGAACGTCCCCCTGAAGGACGGCCAGATCACGGACGATGGCCGCGTGCGGGCGTCGCTGCCCACCCTGAACGCGCTCATCCAACAGGGTGCGCGTGTCGTCGTCTGCTCGCACCTGGGTCGCCCCGACGGGGCTCCCGACGCGAAGTACAGCCTCGCCCCCGTTGCGCAGCGTCTTTCCGAGCTCCTCGGCAAGCCTGTCGCGTTCGCGCGCGACACGGTGGGCGAGTCGGCGCAGGAAGCCGTCGCCGCCCTCGAGGACGGTGATGTCACCGTGATCGAGAACCTCCGCTTCAACCCGGGGGAGACCTCGAAGGACGACGCCGAGCGCCGCGCGTTCGCGGAGCAGCTCGCCGGGCTCGGCGACGTGCTGGTCTCGGACGGATTCGGCGTCGTGCACCGCAAGCAGGCGAGCGTGTACGACCTCGCCGAGATCCGTCCGTCGGCGGCCGGCCTGCTCATCGCGGCCGAGCTCGACGTGCTGGACCGGCTCACGGAGACCCCGGAGCGCCCGTACACCGTCGTCCTCGGCGGCTCGAAGGTCAGCGACAAGCTCGGCGTGATCTCGCACCTGCTGCCGCGCGTGAACCGTCTGCTCATCGGCGGCGGGATGCTCTTCACCTTCCTCGCCGCTCAGGGCCACAAGGTCGGCGCGAGCCTGCTCGAAGCCGATCAGCTCGACACCGTGCGCGAGTACCTGCGCACTGCGGAGGAATCCGGCGTCGAGATCGTGCTGCCCACGGACATCGTCGTGGCATCGAAATTCGGGGCGGATGCCGAGCACGTCGTCACCGCGGCGGACGCGATCGAAGACACACCGTTCGGCGCCTCCGGCCTCGGTCTGGACATCGGGCCGGAGACGGCCGCGCGTTTCGCGGAAGCGATCCGCGAAAGCCGGACCGTGTTCTGGAACGGCCCGATGGGCGTGTTCGAACTCGCTCCGTTCGCCGCCGGCACGAAAGCCGTGGCTCAGGCGCTCACCGAGGTCGACGGCCTGAGTGTGGTCGGCGGCGGCGACTCCGCGGCGGCGGTGCGGCAGCTCGGATTCCGCGACGACCAGTTCGGTCACATCTCCACGGGCGGCGGCGCGAGCCTGGAGTTCCTCGAAGGCAAGAAGCTCCCCGGACTGGAGGTCCTCGGATGGTCGTAGCGCGACTCCCGCTCATCGCGGGCAACTGGAAGATGAACCTGGATCACCAGCAGGCGATCGCCTTCGTGCAGAAGCTGCACTGGGCGCTCAAGGAGGCCAAGCACCTCGACGACTCGGTCGAGGTGGGGATCTTCCCCCCGTTCACCGACCTGCGCACCGTGCAGACGCTGCTGGATGCCGACAAGATCCCGTTCGCCCTCGGCGCGCAGGACCTGTCGACGAAGGACTCCGGCGCGTACACCGGCGAGGTGTCGGGTGCGTTCCTGTCCAAGCTCAATTGCGCGTACGTGATCATCGGGCACTCCGAGCGTCGCGAGTATCACGGCGAAACCGACGAGGTCGTGGCCGCGAAGGTGCAGGCGGCGCTGCGGCATTCGCTGGTGCCGGTGATCTGCGTCGGCGAGACCTTGGAGCAGCGCGAGGAGTCGGGACCCACGGCGATCTCCGTCGGCCAACTCGAGGTGGCGCTGGAGGGCGTCCCGGCCGACGCCGACATCGTGGTGGCCTACGAGCCGGTCTGGGCGATCGGGACAGGTCAGGTCGCGTCGCCCGAGCAGGCGCAGGAGGTGTGCGCGAAGCTCCGCGAGGTCGTCGCGGCCAAGCTCGGTCCGGATGCCGGGCAGCGCACCCGTGTGCTGTACGGCGGATCGGTCAAATCCGCCAACATCGCCAGCTTCATGCGTGAACCCGATGTGGACGGCGCCCTGGTCGGCGGCGCGAGCCTCGTCGTCGACGAGTTCGCGGCCATCATCAGGTACCAGAAGCACGTCGGCGTCTGATCGCGCTTATACTGGGAGATCGTGCGCCCGTGACGGGCGCGGTGAAAGGCGTAGATCTGTGCAGATCCTCGAGTTCGTCCTGCAGGTGCTCCTGGGCATCACCAGCCTCCTGCTGACCCTGCTCATCCTGCTCCACAAGGGGCGTGGTGGCGGTCTGTCCGACATGTTCGGCGGCGGCATGACATCGGCGCTGGGGTCGTCCGGCCTCGCTGAGCGCAATCTCAACCGCTTCACCGTGATCCTCGCGCTCGCGTGGTTCGTCTCGATCGTGGCCCTCGGCCTGATCACGAAGTTCCAGAGCGTCTGATGGCCACCGGAGGAAACGCCATCCGCGGCACCCGAGTCGGTGCCGGGCCCATGGGCGAGCAGGACCACGGCTTCCACGCGGAGCGCATCGCGATCTCCTACTGGGATGCGCTCGGCAACGAGACGATCCGGTACTTCGCTGCCGGCATCCCCGACGAGGAGATCCCCGAGACGATCGACTCGCCGCACTCCGGCCTTCCCGCCGGACGCGACAAGGAGAATCCGCCGGCCCTGGCGAAGACCGAGCCGTACAAGACGCACCTCGCCTATGTGAAGGAGCGTCGTACGGAAGAAGAGGCCGAGCAGCTCCTCGACGACGCGCTCAAGCAGCTGCGCGACCGTCGCGGCCAGGACTGACGCCGAAGCGAAGTGAAAAAGGCGCCGCAGTGCGGCGCCTTTTTCAGTACTCCTGGTCGATGAGCTCCGGGGGCACTTGCGAGGCCGCGGCCTCGTCGACGAAGAAGATCGTGCGTCGGCGTCCTTTGGCGCCCGCGGCCGGCACGCTCGCGTAGCTGGCTCCGGCGAGGGCGAGCCCCAGCGCCGCGGCCTTGTCGGCTCCGGCGAGCACGAGCCACACGCGCCGCGACCCGTTGATGACGGGTCGCGTCAGGGTGATCCGCTCGGGGGGAGGCTTGGGGGAGTCCCGCACCGCGACGGCGACCTCGTCCGTCAGGAGGATCTCGGGCCGGTCGGGGAAGAGCGAGGCGATGTGACCGTCCGGCCCCACGCCGAGGAAGCAGATGTCGAAGGACGGCCAGGGGGTGCCGTCGTCCTGGGGGAAGCGGGCGAGCTCCGCGGCGTAGCGTGCCGCGCCGCCCTCGAGGTCGATGCCCTCATCGCTCGCGGGCATGTGGTGGACGTTCGCCGCCGGGATGGTCAGTGCGTCCAGCAGGGCGTCGCGCGCCTGCTTCTCGTTGCGGTCGGGGTGTTCGCGTCCGACGAAACGCTCGTCGCTCCACCAGAAGTGCACCCGCGACCAGTCGACGCGGTCGCGACGCGGATTCGCGGCTGCGGCGGCCAGGACCGCGGATCCCATCGACCCGCCGGTGAGCGACACGTGCACGAGCGCGCCGTCGGCGCCGCACTTGGCGAGGCGATTGAGGAACCGGGTGGCAACGGACTCAGCGAGGGCGGTGGTGTCGGTGCTGATCACCACGCGCTTCTCGATGACGTAATCAGCCATGCGTCTCCTGCGTCGCCGGTTCCAAGAGCGCCCAGCCCTCGGTGATCACTCGACCATACAGGACGTCGGGATCGAGGCGACGAAGCTCCTCGGCGAGGCACTCGCGGAGCGTGCGCCGCGGCAGGACGAGGTCGTGCTGCGGCTGACCGGGCTGGGTCAGGCACGCGATCGCAGGGGAGGAGCGCTCGAGAAGGACATCCCCGCTCGCCCGGCTGAGGCGGACGGACTTGATCCCGTCGGCCCACTCGTCCTCGGGCAGGTAGCGCCAGTCCACCGGCACGTCGAGCATGAGGCGCAGCCACGCGGCCAGCAGGGCCGTGGACGGGGAGCTCGCGGCACCGCGCACCTGAACGGCGGTCACGGCGTCGTACGGCGGCTGGTCGAGGACCGCCGCAAGCTGCTCGCGCCAGTGCGTGAGCCGCGTCCAGGCGAGATCGGTGTCGCCGGGTGCGTGGTTCTGTCCGAGCGAGGCCACCCATGCCGACGGGTCCGACTTCGTGGCGGCATCCGTGATGCGTCGTTGCGCGATACGACCGATCGACGTGGTCGACGGCGACTCGGGCGTCTTGTTCGGCCACCAGACGACGACGGGAGCATCGGGCAGCAGCAGACCGGTCACGAGGCTCTCGAGATTGCTCTCGCCCGCCTCGCCGAGCGCGCGGAGCGTCACGACCTCGCTCGCACCGGCGTCGCCACCGACGCGGATCTGCGCGTCCAGCCGGGAGTCGGCATCCGCTCCGTCGACCATGAGCACGATCACCCGCATCGGGTGCTCGCGCGAGGCGTCGTTCGCGGCCTCGACGACCTCTTCGAGCGCCGCCTCCCGCGTGAGGATCACCAGGGTCAGGACGCGACCGAGTGCGACCGCGCCGCCCTCCTCGCGCACGCTGACCAGGGCCCGCGAGATCTTGCTGACGGTCGTGTCGGGCAGGTCGATGATCACGGGCGCCTCCAGGTGCGTCCATCGCGGGCGAGCATCTCGTCCGCGGATGCCGGACCCCAGGAACCAGGGGCGTACTGCTCGAGCGGGCCGCCCTGCTGCGTCCAGAACTCCTCGATGGGGTCGAGGATCTTCCAGGACAGCTCGACCTCCTCGTGCCGCGGGAAGAGCGGCGGATCGCCCAGGAGGACGTCGAGGATGAGCCGCTCGTAGGCCTCGGGGCTCGCCTCCGTGAAGGCGTGACCGTAGCCGAAGTCCATCGTGACGTCGCGCACCTGGGCGCCCGCGCCGGGCACCTTCGAGCCGAAGCGGATCGTGACGCCCTCGTCGGGCTGCACGCGGATCACGAGGGCGTTCTGCCCTTGACCGGAGGTCTGGCTCCGGGAGAACAGCTGTTCGGGCGCCGTCTTGAAGACGACGGCGATCTCGGTGACGCGGCGCCCGAGGCGCTTTCCGGTGCGCAGGTAGAACGGCACCCCCGCCCAGCGCCGCGTGTTGATCTCGAGTGTGATCGCCGCGTACGTCTCGGTCGTGGAGTCGGGGTCCATCCCGTCTTCCTCGAGGAAGCCGAGCACCTTCTCGCCGCCCTGCCAACCGCCGGCGTACTGTCCGCGCGCCGTCGACCGCGCCAGGTCGTCCGGGAGCGTGACGGCCGCGAGGACCTTCTCCTTCTCGGCGCGCAGGTTCTTCGCGTCGAACGAGATGGGCTCCTCCATCGCGGTCAGCGCGAGGAGCTGCAACAGGTGGTTCTGGATCACGTCGCGGGCGGCTCCGATGCCGTCGTAGTACCCGGCCCGGCCGCCGACGCCGATGTCCTCGGCCATCGTGATCTGGACGTGGTCGACGTAGTTCGCGTTCCAGATCGGCTCGTAGAGTTCGTTCGCGAATCGGAGGGCCAGGATGTTCTGGACCGTCTCCTTGCCGAGGTAGTGATCGATGCGGAAGATCGAGTCGGTCGGGAACGTGGAGCGCAGCGCGTCGTTCAGCTCCCGCGCCGAGGCCAGGTCGTGCCCGAACGGCTTCTCGATCACGACCCGCCGCCAGCGCTCGGGCCGGTCGGCGGTGTCATCCACGAGGCCCGACGCGCGCAGCTGCTCGGCGACGAGGGCGAACGCCTTCGGGGGGATCGAGAGGTAGAACGCGTGGTTGCCCATCGTGCCGCGTTCCACATCGAGGGTGTCCACGGTCTCCCGGAGGCGGCGGAACGCGTCCGGGTCGTCGAACTCGCCCGAGACGAACTTGATGCCCTGCAGCAGCTGCTGCCACGTCTCCTCGCGGAACTCGGTGCGCGAGTGCTCCTTCACGGCGTCCTTGACGACCTCCGCGAAATCCTGGTCCTCCCAGTCCCGGCGCGCGAAGCCCACCAGGGCGAAACCCGGGGGCAGAAGACCGCGATTGGCCAGGTCGTAGACGGCCGGCATGAGCTTCTTGCGCGACAGGTCGCCGGTCACCCCGAAGATCACGAGGGCGCTGGGCCCGGCGATCCGGTTCAGCCGGTGGTCCTCCGCATCGCGGAGCGGATTGTGCCCGCGCGAGATCTCTACAGTCATGGATCCTGCTTCTACTGGGCGGCTTCGAAGAGCGTGAGCACCTCGGCCTGCGGATCGGTGAGGGTCAGCGTGACCACCGGGCGGCCGTGCGCGGCGAGAACCGCAGCGTCGCCGGCGGCCTGGGCTCGGATGAGCTGACCGAACGTGAACGGCCGGCCGGGGATCTCGAGGTCGACGTCCGTCTGCTCGAGGATCTGCAGGAACACGCCCCTCGCCGGGCCGCCCTTGTGGAACTGCCCGGTGGAGTGCAGGAAGCGCGGGCCCCACCCGAACGTCGTCGGACGCCCGGAGTCGGCGGCGACGAGTTCGCGCAGGCCCTCGAGCTGCGACAGGCGGTCACGATCCGCGTAGGCCTGGATCGACACGTAGCCGTCCGCCGGAAGCTGTGCCCAGAGGGCGTCGAGCACCCCGGCCACGGTTCCGGAGGCCGCGAGCGCGGCATCCGACACCCGCACTTCGACGCCGTCGAGCGCAAGAGCCGGTGCGGTGTCGGCGGGTCGCTCGTCGAGGAGTCCGCGCGCGGCGATCTTGGCCGATTCGACGTCCGGCTGGTCGAACGGGTTGATGCCGAGCATGCGGCCGGCGATGGCGGTCGCGTACTCCCAGACGATGAACTGCGCCGCCAGCGAGCCGCTGATCAGCACTTCGCCGAAGTGATGCTCGCGGAAGTGGAACGCGTTCGCCTCGTCGACGAACCGGACGATCTGCAGGTCGGCCGGCGGGTTCTCGACTTCGGGTGAGACGGGGAGAAGGACGACGGGCAGGATGCCGGTGCCGTTCTTCCCGGTGGACTCCGCGACGAGCTGCTCGATCCAGTCGGGGAGTCCGACGATGTGCGTGCCGTCGGTGACCAGCCCGAGCTTGTCGCGTCGCGGATCCCCTCCGGCGATCGCGGCAGCGAGCACCAGAGCAGGGTTCTCGGGGCTGTCGATCGCCACCTCGAGCAGCGTCGCCTCCGCCTCGTCCAGCAGGGTGGCGATGTCGACGCCCGCGAGGCCGCTCGGGACCAGTCCGAACGCGGTGAGCGCCGAGTACCGACCACCCACCGTCGGATCGGCGTTGAAGACGCGGAATCCCTCGGCGCGCGCGGACACGTCCAGCGGCGAGCCGGGGTCGGTCACGATCACGATCCGGCCCGTGGGCTCGATGCCGATGTCGCGGAACGCGGCCTCGAACACCCGCTTCGCCGAGTCGGTCTCGACGGTGGAGCCGGACTTGGACGACACCACCAGGACGGTCTGCTCGAGTCCGCCTGCCTCGGCATCGCCGTCGACCGCGGCGAGCACCTGGCTCGGCGCGGTCGAGTCGAGGATCACGAGGGGGACCCCGGAGGTCTGCGCGATCACTTCGGGAGCGAGGGACGATCCGCCCATGCCCGCCAGCACCACGCGGGTGACGCCCTGCGCGACCAGTTCGGCGCGGAGCGCCTCGATCTCGGGGACGAGGGGACGCGAGACCGAGACGGCCTGCACCCACCCCAGGCGCTTCGACACTTCGGCCTCGGCGTCGGGGCCCCACAGCGACCCGTCGCCGGCGGTGATGCCGGAGGCGACCAGATCGGAGATCAGGCCGGGCAGCGTCTCATGCACGACCTCCTTGACGTGGCCGGTCAGGTGGATCTCGAAAGCCATCAGACTGCGGATGCCGCAGCGGCGGGACCGGCGAGGGCCTGGGCGACCGTGTCCTTGAGCTCGTGCCAGGACGCGATGAACTTCTCGACGCCTTCGTCCTCGAGCACTTGGGTGACATCGGCGAAGTCGACGCCGACCCCGGCGAGCGCCGCGAAGACCGCGTGAGCGTCGTCGTAGTTCCCGGTGATCGTGTCGCCGGTGACCACACCGTGGTCGAACGTGGCCTCGAGGGTCTTCTCCGGCATCGTGTTGACCGTTCCGGCCGCGACGAGCTCCGTGACGTACAGGGTGTCCGGCAGCGCCGGGTCCTTCACTCCGGTCGACGCCCACAGGGGACGCTGTACGTTCGCGCCGGCTTCACGGAGTGCGGCGACCCGCGGGGTGGCGAACTCGCCCTCGAACAGCTCGTAGGCCAGGCGCGCGTTCGCGATGCCCGCCTTGCTCTTGAGTGCCTCGGCCTCGGGCGTGCCGATCGCGCTGAGCCGCTTGTCGACTTCGGTGTCCACCCGTGAGACGAAGAACGACGCGACGGAGTGGATGCCGGACAGGTCGATGCCCGCCTCCTTGGCCTTTTCGAGGCCGGCCAGGTA
>NZ_JBFBMZ010000015.1:0-28729 GCF_040687315.1 Microbacterium sp. NPDC064584
CATGGCCTCATACAGCTAGCTGTCGCTCAAAGGCATGAGCGGATCGACGCGTGCTTGCGAATAGCGCAACCCTCAATATTGACTCTCCGCCGGTCAACAACCGATAGGAGAGAACCATGTCCGTCCGCACCATCGCCGGAAACCTGGCCGCCGACCCCGAGGTCGTGCAGGCCGGGAGCATCCAGATCACCAAGCTCCGCGTCATCGAGAACACGGGGGAGTACCGACAGGACAAGTGGCAGGCCCACGACACCCCCACGACGCACTTCATCGAGGCCCGGTTCGAGCTGGGCGAGAACGCGGCCGCCTCCCTGCACAAGGGCGACGCCGTAATCGTCACCGGCCGCGAGCACACGTCGAGCTGGGGCGAGGACGCCAACAAGCAGTATGGCCGCGTCATCGACGCCGACAGCATCGGCGCGGACCTCGCTCGCGCGACCGTCACCATCAGCCGGAACACCCGCGACGACCAGCAGTAGCCACCTACGACACGGCCGGGGCCCCACCGCCCCGGCCGTGTCCGTGACGTCAGAGAAGGTAAGAAACATGGCCGTGAACGAAGAACACCGTCAGGTTGAGGTCGCCCGCGACCTCTCATCCCAGGCTAGAATCCTCGTGCACTCGACCCGAGACGTCCCGGCGCCGTTCGATTCCTACACGCTTCTTGGTGAGCTGGTCGCCACCGTCGACGACCTCGAACAGGTCTGTCAGCAGCTCGGGGCCTGGCACTCACGCGTCGTCGACGGCGAGCACTACGCCGGCGAGGACAACCGAGGGGATGGGGCGACAGGAACCGTCACCGCCTCTGCCGAGCTCCAACGGGCCGCCGCCGCGCTCGGCGCCGCCTCCGAAGCCCTCCGAGCCGCGCATTCCGCGAACGGCGTGGTGCGCTGGTTCGACGCATGAGCAGCGCACGAACTTATGTGCAGCGACTCGTCGACGCCATGCTCGACGCTGCTCAGTCCGCTGCCCCGAAAGCCGAGCACAGCATCACCCTGACGCCCGAGAACTCGCTTCTGCTCCCGATCCACGCCACCGAGCTGCCCCGCATCGTCGACGGCGTGGACGGCGCATACCGCGGCCACGTCTACCGCGACTGCATGGTGTGGGATCAACTTGTCCTCGATCACCTGGTCATCGTGACGCCCGTCGTCGGCCGGGTCACCGAGGATTCGCATGGACCGACCTACTTTGGCGACCTGCGGAGCGGCACCTTCGGCACCGAACCGCCGCCGAGCGAGGAATAGCCCCATGCGCAGCAATGCCCCGACCGCACTCTCTCTCGGCCGGGGCGTTGTACGCGACAATAGAGCCACCGAGCGACAGGAGAGCGCCGTGAAGATCCCCAAGGCCTTACGGCTGTGGTGGCACGACGGCGCCGGAGTGCGCGTTCTCCGCTACAGTGGCCGCCAGTGGACCGTCCAGGCCCTCGTGAGCTTCATCTGCACCCTGGCCAGCCTCATACCTGTGGAGAGCTTCCTGGGCCGCTCCATGCTCGTCGTCGTGCCGTACCTCCTGGTGCCGGCCGGTCTCGCCGCTGCGGCCTTCGCGATCACCGCCGCGGTGCTGACACACCGGTTCCGGCGCACAAGCCGAGGCTGACGTTTGCAGCTTCGACCGGGAGTCTCATGCACAGGGCGAGTACGCCCACCGTCTTGGATTCCCTACTCGGCGACGCGGCTGTGAATTCAATGCTGGGCGGAAGCCTTCAGCGTTCGTCAGCGTGCGAGGAACGTGGTCTTGATCTTGTGGGATACGGCGTCGCGGAATGGCCGCACCGCGTCGGCGTCCCATGCCTCCGGGTTGGGGAAAGACCATTCAAGAACCTCCCCACGGGGTGCGGACGGCAGTGCCAGCCCGGGCTTCATCAGTACCACGACGTCGGCGGCTTCCAGGTCGCCCGGGGTAACCGCGCGCGGCAGTCGATCGGTGATGTCCATCCCCAATTCCGCGACGGTCGCGGCCACGGCGGGGTTCACTTCCTCGGCGGGGGAAAGGCCGGCGGACTTGGCCGTGAATCGATCGCCGGCCAGGTGCTCCAGCAGCGCGGCGGCCAGTTGGGAGCGGCCCGCATTGTGCTGGCAGATGAACAAGACGGTCGGAATGCTTGGCATTTGGGGTCTTCTCCTAAAATCCGTGGCGTTGGGGTGTCAGCTCGCGCATTGGGATTGGGCGCAGGAAGCGCAGCACATCTCCCTTTTGGGCGCGAGCTGGCGAGGGTTGCCGACGACGTTGTTGAAGAATGACTCCTTCTCGCACTTGTGGAGATGCTCGGTGCAGAGAGCGGCGCCGCAGTGAGGACAGACGGCAACCGCGGGAACGGCGATGTCCAGAGTGGCGTGTTCATAACAGATCATGAGTGTTCCTTCAATGGTGGGCAACAGTGCTGCTGCTGCCGAGGGCTCAAGTGGTGATGTCCTGCACGCGTCGGCGATCGATGTGAAGATCCTCGTTGGTGGCGGGGAAAAGTCGACCGCGCAACGAGAGGGCGACGTAGACAAGTCCGACGAGCACCGGGACTTCGATGAGGGGACCGACAATGCCAGCCAGAGCTTGCCCGCTGGTGGCGCCGAAGGTGCCGATAGCGACGGCGATAGCGAGTTCGAAGTTGTTGCCGGCGGCCGTGAAAGCGAGCGTCGTGGTGCGTTCGTAGCTCAGGCCGATGGTCTTGCCAGTCCCGAACCCAATAAGGAACATCGCGATGAAGTAGGCCAGGAGGGGCAGGGCGATGCGGGCGACGTCGAGGGGACGGTCGATGACTTGCTGCCCTTGAAGGGCGAAGAGCATGACGATCGTGAAGAGGAGGCCGCCGAGGGCGAGTGGGCTGATCCGGGGGAGGAAGACCGTTTCGTACCAGGCGCGGCTGCGGCGGCGTTCTCCGATGCGGCGGGAGAGGTACCCAGCGAGTAAGGGGATACCGAGGAAAACGAGCACGCTGAGGGTGATGGCCCAGATGGAGAACTCGGCGCTGGTTGTGGAGAGGCCCAGCCAGGTGGGAAGGATCTGCAAGTAGAACCAGCCGAGAGCGGCGAACGCGATCACTTGGAAGACGGAGTTGATGGCGACGAGGAAGGCTGCTGCTTCGCGGTCCCCACAGGCGAGATCGTTCCAGATGAGGACCATCGCGATGCAGCGGGCAAGGCCAACAATGATCAGCCCGGTGCGGTATTCGGGGAGGTCGGGCAGGAGCAGCCAGGCGAGAGCGAACATCAGCGCGGGGCCGACGAGCCAGTTGAGGACGAGCGAGGAGATGAGTAGCCGCTTGTCGCGGGCGACGAGCGCCGCGTCGGAGTACCTCACTTTGGCGAGGACGGGATACATCATGACCAGCAGTCCGATGGCGATGGGGATGCTGATGGTGCCGATCGACGCCGCGTGAAGGAACTCTCCGAAACCGGGGGCGAGGACGGCGAGGGCAAGACCGGCGCCCATGGCGAGCAGGATCCATATGGGCAGGTATCTGTCCAGTGTTCCCAGACGGGCGGGCGCGATAGTCGTGCTCACTTCACTCCTCATTCATAGATGAACTTCGATATGAAGCGTAGCAGAATATCGACAAGCGTCGATGCTCTCCGCGGAGCGGCTGGGTCTTATGTGATGGCGAAGAAGCGCGAGACCCGGTCGAGAGCCCCCGGCACGAGGGTGAAGTAGGCCCAGGTTGCGCGCTTACTACGGGTGAGGAACCCCGCCGCGGTGAGGACCTTCAGGTGGTGCGAGACGGTCGGCTGACTAAGGCCGATGGGTTCGATCAGGTCGCACACGCAGGCTTCCGAGTTCTCGGATGCGGCAACGATGGAAAGCAGCCGCAGGCGGGCGGGGTCTGCCAGAGCCTTCATGGTCAGAGCGAGGGACTCGGCCTCCTCCGCAGTCATCGGTTCACGGACGAGCGAGGTGCAGCAGCTATCAGCGCCAATCTCGGCGATGGCAGTGATGTTGGTGACGTCGAGCGTGGTGACCATGCATCGACAATAGCCGATATTGACAGTGATCTATAGGGCGAGTAGGAATGAACATCGAAGCTTGTCGATGTTGTGAAGGAGTGGTCATGACCTTGTTGGACCTCACGCCTCGTGTCGCTGTGAGCGATCGTCTGGCGACGCTGCCCGTGGTGATCATCGGTGCAGGACCGGTCGGGTTGGCTGCGGCTGCGAATCTCGTAGAGCGCGGTATCGACTTCGTGATTCTCGAGGCGGGCGAGACGGTCGCCGCGAGCGTTCGGGCGTGGGGTCATACTCGCCTGTTCTCGCCGTGGAAGCACCTGGTAGATCCGGCGTCGCGTCGCCTTCTGGAAGCACGAGGCTGGGAACTTCCTTCACCGGAGCGGGCGCCAACGGGAGCCGAGCTGGTGGACTTGTATGTCGACCCGCTCGCTCAGCTGGAGGAGATCGCATCGAGGATTCGGACGGGGGTGCACGTGACTGCCGTGTCCCGGGAAGGAATGGATCGCACGCGCAGTCGCGGGCGGGATGCGACACCGTTCGTCATCCGCACCCGCGATACCGAAGGCAACGTTGCCGAGGTTGCGGCGCGCGCGGTAATCGACGCGTCAGGCACCTACTCGTCACCGAACTCGTTGGCTTCAAGCGGGCTGGAACTTCTGGGACTGGGCGAGATCGCCGGCCACGTGATGCCGGCACTTCCCGACGTGCTCGGCCGTGACCGCGCCCACTTCGCAGGCAAGCACGTCACCGTCGTCGGTGCTGGGCACTCTGCTGCAAACACACTTCTCGGGCTGGTGTCACTTGCCCGCGAGGAAGAGGGCACGACGGTGTCCTGGCTGATTCGCAACGCGCAGGCTGTACGGGTGTCCTCGTCGCCGGACGATGAACTCGTCGGGCGCGCGCACCTGGGCGCGCGCGTGGATCGCGCGGTGGACCGCGGTGACATCGATCTCGTCGACGGATTCGAGATCATCCGTGCTGCCCGAGCGGGCGCCGCGGTGGAAATGATCGGTCATCGAGACGGAGAGGTAGTGACGCACACCACCGACATCGTGGTCAACGCGACCGGGTTCCGGCCAAACCTGGACATGCTGCGCGAGGTTCGCCTGGAACTGGACGACATCGTCGAGGCCCCCAAGCGGCTCGCCCCGCTCATCGATCCGAACGTGCACTCTTGCGGAACGGTGGAGCCCCACGGGTTCGGTGAGCTCACCCACCCGGAGCGCGGGTTTTTCATCGTCGGGATGAAGTCGTACGGTCGCGCCCCCACGTTCCTGCTCACGACCGGGTACGAGCAGGTCCGTTCGGTGACCGCGTGGCTGGCCGGCGACATGGCTGCCGCCACTCAGGTCGAGCTGGTTCTCCCCGCCACGGGGGTCTGCTCCACGGATCTCGGGTCAGCCGGCGGTTGCTGTTCGTGACAGACGTCCGCTCCCTCGTCCCAGCCGATTGGCCCGACGTGGAGAGGATCTACCGGCAGGGAATCGACGAGGGCGATGCGACCTTCGAGACGCACCCGCCGACCTGGGAAGAGTTCACCACCAGCAAACTGCCTACTCCCCGTCTTGTCGCCGCCGATGATCACGGTCGGGTTCGCGGCTGGGTGGCGGCGTCACAAGTGTCGAGCCGGGAAGCATATCGGGGTGTGATCGAGCACTCTGTGTATGTCGATCGTGACCACCGCGGTCAGGGCGTGGGACGAACGCTGTTGGCCGCGTTCATCACGGGAGCGGAATCGGCCGGGTATTGGACGATTCAGTCGAGCATCTTCCCGGAGAACAGCGCCAGCCTCCGACTACATGTCGCCGCCGGGTTCCGGGTAGTGGGCCGCCGGGAAAGAATCGCTCGGTCCCGCCTCGGTGCCCATGCGGGACAGTGGCGGGACGCCCTCCTCATCGAGCGGAGAAGCAAGGCAGACTCGTGACCGACGGTTCCCCCGACGCGGAGTTCATCCGCCGACACCTCACCGGCGTCCGCCGCACCGTCCTCGCCATCGTTGCTAACCACGGACCGATCAGCCTCGATGACATTGCGATCGAATGGGCGCGGCAGCATCTCACCATCAGTCGCCGCCACAGGTTCGCCCTTCCCCGCATGAGCGGCCAGGTTCTGTGGCGGCTGGAGAATCTCGGCTGGGTGGCTCGTCGAGGCGACCAGTACCTCCTCACCGCTGAGGGGCGTCGGGTCCACGACGGCATCGCAATCGCCTCCGAATAGCCGGGCTGCGTTCACCGCGCGTTCACATAGATTAGCTTCTATGTGAAACGGATAGAAGATCATCTATCTGGCCTGCCCTTGCACCGGCGGGTCCTGACGCCCATGTCGGGCACGAAGGAAAGCGCACCCGTGAACAAGACCACAGCAAAGCTCGCTGCCGTTGCGACGCTCGCCGCCGCCGCCCTGGCATTGAGTGCCTGCGGCGGACAGTCCGCCGGCAGCACTGGCGGAGGAGAGGCCAGCGGAGGCGGGGCCGGCGGCTCTGTCACCACCGATGGCTCGTCGACCGTCGCCCCCCTCACCGAGGCCGCCGCGGACCTGTTCCGCGAAGAGGACTCGTCGGTCAATGTGTCGGTCGCCACCTCCGGCACCGGTGGAGGCTTCAAGGCGTTCTGCGCCGACGAGACCGACATCTCCAACGCGTCCCGTCCGATCAAGGACGAAGAGGCAGCTGAATGTGAAGCGAACGGCGTCGAGTACACCGAGATCGTCGCTGCCAACGACGGCCTGTCGGTCATCCTGAACCCGGAAAACGACTGGGCAACCGACCTCACCCTGGAGCAGGTCGCGAAGATCTGGGCACCGGAATCCGAGGGCGTCGTCAACAGTTGGTCCGACGTTGACCCGAGCTTCCCCGACGTCCCCCTGGTCCTGTTCGGTGCAGGCACCGACTCGGGCACCTTCGACTACTTCACCGAAGAGGTCAACGGGGAGACCGGCGCGATCCGCACCGACTACAGCCCCTCCGAGGACGACAACATCACCATTCAGGGCGTCGCAGGGGACCAGGGTGCGATCGGTTTCCTCGGCCTGAGCTACGTCGAAGAGAACGAGGGCACGATCATCGCCGCATCCATTGACGGCGTCTACCCGAGCACCGAGACCGTGCAGGACGGCACCTACACGCCGCTGGGGCGCCCGCTGTTCATCTACGTCAAGAACGCCGCGTACACCGACAAGCCGCAGGTGAAGGAGTTCGTCGACTTCTACGTCGCCAACTCCGCCGACATCGCCTCGCTCGCCCTGTTCGTGCCGCTGACCGAGGAGCAGATCACCACCGCGCAGGAAGAACTCGCCTCGCTCGGTTGAGCGAGCCCCCTCCGCGGAGACACTCCATGACCGCTGTCACCACCAAGGCTGGGGGCTCGAGGACCATTCCCTCGGGCCCCCGGCCAGGCACCCAGTTCGCCGGCCGCCGCCGCCCCGGCGAAGCCCTCATCAGACTCGTTCTCCGGCTAGCCGCAGTACTCACGATTGTGACGACGGTCGGGATCCTGATCGCCCTGCTGATCCCGTCCCTCTCGTTCTTCGCCGAGGTACCCGTCCTGGACTTCCTATTCGGCACGCGCTGGGCACCCCGGTTCGCAGACGCGTCCTTCGGAGTCATCCCCCTCGTCTCAGCCACCCTGTGGACGACAGTGATCGCCCTGCTGGTCGCCGTGCCGTTCGGGCTAGGTGCGGCCATCATGCTCGCCGAGTACGCCAAGCCCCGCACCCGCAAAGTCCTCAAGCCGATGCTGGAGATCCTCGCCGGCGTCCCCACCGTCGTCTACGGGTTCTTCGCCCTCCAGTTCGTGCAAGGCACCGTGCTCCGCGAATGGCTGCAGCTGCCCACCGGCGCATTCAGCGTCCTCGCCGCAGGACTCGTCATGGGCGTGATGATCATCCCCACGATCGCGTCGATCTCCGAAGATGCCATGTCCGCCGTTCCCGGTGCGCTCCGTCAGGGCAGCGCCGCGCTCGGCGCGAACCGGATGCAAACCACCCTTCGCGTGGTGTTCCCAGCCGCCCTGTCGGGCATCGTCGCGGCGGTCGTACTCGGCGTCTCCCGCGCTGTGGGAGAGACGATGATCGTCGCGATCGCCGCCGGAAGCCAGGCCCGGATCGTCACCAACCCCCTCGAGCAAGGTCAGACGATGACCGGATTCATCGCGAACGCCGCGCTCGGAGACTCCCGCGTGGGAAGCCTGGAATACAACACCCTGTTCGCCGTGGGGCTGCTGCTGTTCCTCATCACGCTGCTGATGAACTTCATCAGCATCCGGTTCGTTCGCCGCTTCCGAGAGGCCTACTGATGACCACCACCCGAAGCACCCCGACGAAGATCCGCGCCTCCGCACCCCTCGGGACGGGGACACACGGTGACCGGAAACCCGGCCCGATGATCTTCCTCATCCTGCTGTGGCTGTCGCTGCTGGTCGCGTTCGGCGTGCTCGCGACTCTTCTCGTCACGATCCTGATGGACGGGTGGGGAAAGCTGTCCCTGCAACTGTTCACCAACTACCCCTCCGCCACCCCGGAAACCGCGGGCGCCCGCCCCGCCATCCTCGGGTCCGCCTGGGTGATCGCGACCACCGCCGTGCTGACACTGCCGCTGGGGATCGCCGCGGCCATCCACCTCGAAGAATTCGCCGACAAGAAGCGCTGGTTCAACCGGCTCATCGAACTGAACGTGCAGAACCTCGCCGCCGTCCCCGCCATCATCTACGGCCTGCTCGCCCTCGGATTCCTCAGCCTGCTACAGGTGCAGAACAAGAACATCGTCATCGGCGGCGCACTAGCGCTATCGCTACTGATCCTCCCCGTCATCATCATCTCCACCCGAGAAGGGTTGCGGTCCGTACCGAACGAGATCCGCGACGGGTCCCTCGCCCTCGGAGCGACGAAGTGGCAGACCGTGTGGCGGCAAGTGCTCCCCGCGTCCGTGCCCAGCATCGCCACCGGCTCGATCCTCGCCCTCTCCCGCGCACTCGGAGAAGCCGCACCACTGCTGGTGCTCGGAGCGCTGGTCTACATCACGTTCGACCCGAACGGGCTCATGAGCGGGTACACCACCCTCCCCATCCAGATCTTCAACTGGACCGGCCGCCCCCAGGAGGGCTTCCACGAGCTCGCCGCGGCCACCAGCGTGCTCCTCCTCGGCGTTCTGCTCCTGATGAACGCCCTCGCCATTTTCATCCGCAACAAGTACCAGAAACGGTGGTAGCCATGAGCGACCCGATCGCCACCTCAACCGAGGACACCCCGCACCCGCAGTTCCACGCCCAGTCTCCAGAACCGAACCTGCGCGAAACACCGAGCGGGCTGATCCGCTGCGAGAACGTCGACGTGTTCTACGGCGACTTCCGTGCCGTCACCGACGTCAACCTCAGCTTCGGAAAGAACGAGATCACCGCGCTGATCGGCCCCTCCGGGTGCGGGAAGTCCACTCTGCTGCGTTCGCTGAACCGGATGAACGACCTCGTCGACGGCGCGCGCGTCGAAGGGCAGGTGCTGTTCCAAGACGACGACATCTACGCCAAAGACGTCGACCCGATCGAAGTGCGCCGCCGCATCGGCATGGTGTTTCAAAAACCCAACCCGTTCCCGAAATCCATCTACGACAACATCGCCTACGGCCCCAGGGTGACCGGGATGAAGGTGTCGAGCATGGACGACCTGGTCGAAGAAGCGTTGACCAAAGCAGCGCTGTGGGGCGAGGTCAAAGACAAGCTGAAGCAATCCGCATTCGGTCTCTCCGGCGGACAGCAGCAGCGTCTGTGCATCGCCCGCACGATCGCCACCCAGCCGGACGTGATCCTGATGGACGAACCGTGCTCGGCGCTGGACCCGATCGCAACCATGCGCATCGAAGACCTCATGCACGATCTGCGCCGGGACTACACGATCATCATCGTCACCCACAACATGCAGCAAGCCGCCCGAGTCGCCGACCGCACCGCGTTCTTCACCGCCCTCGCCGATGAAACCACCGGAGACCGGACCGGAGTACTGGTGGAATACGCACCCACCTCACAGATCTTCGAGCACCCCCAGGACCAGCGCACCGAGGACTACATCAGCGGCAGGTTCGGATGAGCACCCTCACGAGCCCCGTGGTCGGATCGGCACGAGTCGTCGTGCTGTCCACCGACCCGCACGTGGTTCGAGGAACCGTCGCCGAATTCCGCCACTTCGGTGCGTCGTTGATCCGGCGAACCGACATCGTCAGCGCGCTGACGGAGCTGATCCGCGACCCGCACACGATCCTGCTGGTGTCCTCTGACGTGGCCTGCCAAGACATCGCCGCCGTCCTGGAGCTGTCGATCGCCACCAGCAAATCGACGGTGCTGTTCGGAATACATCCCTCCACCGGGATCGCAACAGTAGATACCGCGATCGCCGCTGGCGTGGGCGGCGTCGTAGACCTTCCCCTCACCCCGGAACGCCTCGCGTCCGCGCTGCGACAGCTGCCCCCCGCATCCGTGGAAGTGCCGAGCACGGTCGCGGTGGGCGCGCTGCTGGTCGACACGGACCGGCACCGGGTCGAGCTTTACGGCACACCGATCACGACCACTCCGAGGGAGTTCGACATCCTGCTGGCATTGGCGACGTCCCACCCGCGGATCGTCACACTCGACGAGCTCGCACACACGCACGGGGGTGGAACACAACGGCAAGCATCCATCCGGGTCATGGTCGCGGGTCTCCGGTCGCGGTTCGCCGCGCTCACGGGCGCCCCGAGGGACGCGGTGATCGAAACCCACCGCGGCATCGGCTACCGACTGGCCGCGTGAGACGTCATCCCCATCTCGGCCAGAAGATCCTCAACGTGCCCTCGGATCTGGTCACGAACCACCCGCAGCCCCTCGTCGTCGAGGGTGAGCGGATCCTCAAGATCCCAATCCATGTAGCGGCGACCGGGGTACACCGGGCACGCATCCCCGCACCCCATCGTGACCACGAAGTCCGCGGCCTGCACGACCTCGTCCGTCAACGGCTTCGGATACTCGTCAGAGAGAGGAACACCCACCTCCGCCAGAGCCTCAACGACTCGAGGGTGGACCGCGTCGGCTGGCTGCGACCCCGCGGTACGCACATGGACACGATCGCCCGCGAGATACCGCAGATACGCGGCCGCGATCTGCGAACGACCGGCATTCTGAACACAGACGAACAGCACCTCAGGCGTACCGCGAAGCACCAGACCCTGCGCCGACGCCAGAGCGTCAAGACGATCAGCGGCATACCGTGCCGTCAAAGACGGCAAATGCTTTCGCACCCGGGCTCTCTGACTGAGCAACAGATAGCTCTCCACGACATACTGCGACACCGTCTCGCTACTGAACGTGGAAGCGAACCGGTACGAAAGATCGTGCGCGACCGTCGCGATCGCCGCCGGCAACACGGCAACGGTCGGAGCGGAGTCGGGTTCGGGCAGGGCCGGCATATCACCCACCAACAAACGCCCGAACCGCACCCACGACGCCGCCGGCAACACATGGGCCCCCGCCTCGTCAGTGTGAACGATGTTCACGGCCAACAACCGGGCAATTGCGTCCTCCACCTCGATAGCCGGAACATGCAGCAACGAGGAGAGCACGTCTGCCGGAGCCCCCGCGGCCAGAGCACTCAGCACTCGCAACGTGAGCAGATCGCCGAGCACTGCGGCCTGAGCGGCACGTTCCTGCGCGGCATCGTCATCCAGCGGGCGCCCGACACGGTGCCGCGCACCCTCGTTCACCGCAGCAGATCCTCGATCGCGCTACGCCGAGACGGAACCACCGAAAGCCACACGTACTTCCCCTCCGGCTCACGAGCCAGGAGACCGTCATCAACAAGGATGCGCACGTGGTGGGTGACCGTCGGCTGCCGCAACCCCAGGGCGTCGGTCAGCTGCTTCACGGTTGCACGCCCAGACTCCGAGTCCAAGATGACGCTCAACATCTGCAACCGCGTCGGGTCTGCCACCGCCCGCAGCGTCCGAGCGAGATCTTCCGCGGCCGAGCGGCCGAGCGGTGCGCTCGCACCTGCTGCAGGGCTGCCGTGGGAAGAGGTCACACTGTGATCCTACCTGAAGATAGACTTTCATCTATGGATGCGGTGGTGTCGGACGCGACCCGAACGGCGTCCGTTCTCGCTGACCCTACCCGTATGGCGCTCTTGCGACTGATGTCGACGGCCGATACCGGCCGAGTCCTCGTCGGGGAGACCGCACAAATCCTCGGTCTGCGACAGCCGACCGTCAGCCATCACATGAGGCGGCTGATGGACGAGGGGATCGTGACCCGCCAGCCCGAGGGCCGGCGCACGTGGTACGCCATCGCCCCGCCTCATCGCGACAAGATCACCGCGCTGCTCTCCCTGACGGACCAGCGACCCTCCGCACCGCCGGATCTGGACCGCGTGGTAGGTGATCTTCTCGTGCGGTTTCATGGCACCCTGACCCGTGAAGAGGTGCGAAAGGTCGTGTCCGACGCTCATGCACGTCTCTCCGAGTCCACACCACACCACCTCTTGGCCTCCCGCACCGCCGCCTTCGCCACCGAGCGCATCGAAGCATCCCTCAAAGACCAACTCCATCGCGACCCCGACGTCACCGTCCTCTTCGTGTGCGTACAGAACGCCGGACGGTCGCAGATCGCAGCGAGCGTCCTCCGCCGGCTCGCCGGCCCTCACATCCGCGTGCACACCGCAGGCTCCGCGCCGGCAGACGATGTGCGCTCATCCATCATCACCGTGCTCGACGAAGTCGGCCTCTCGCTCGATGGCGAATACCCCAAACCCCTCACCACCGAAGTCCTCGAGGCCGCCGACACCGTCATCACGATGGGATGCGGCGACATCTGCGTACCCCGCATCGGCGCGACGCACCACGACTGGAACATTCCCGACCCCGTCGGGCTCTCTCTGACAGAACTCAGAACTATCCGGGACGACATCGACCATCGCGTGCGCGACCTCCTATCGGCTCTCAGGCGAGGGTGAGTCACTTCCCGTTCACTCCGCGTTGTAGTCTGATACATAGATGATCCTCTATGCTTTGAGCAGACGAAAGAGAGCCCACAATGTCTGAAACCCCCACCGTCCTGTTCGTGTGCGTCCACAACGCCGGTCGCTCGCAAATGGCCGCCGGCTACCTCCGCGAGCTCGCGCAAGGACGCATCCAGGTCCTCTCCGCCGGATCCGCCCCCAAGGACCAGATCAACCCAGTCGCCGTCGAGGCCATGGCCGAAGAGGGCATCGACATCACAGGCAACACGCCCAAGGTTCTCACCGTCGAAGCTGTCAAAGAATCTGACGCCGTGATCACGATGGGCTGCGGAGACGCCTGCCCGATCTTCCCCGGCAAACGGTACGAGGACTGGGAGCTGGACGACCCCGCCGGTCAGGGCATCGACGCTGTCCGCCCGATCCGCGACGAGATCCGCCGACGCGTGGAAACGCTCATCGAAGAGCTCCTCCCCGCCCGTGGCGTCGCATGACCTGGCAGAAAGGGCAAGACGCTCTGCTCTCCGCGGACTCAGTACTGCACCGCGCCGCGGAACGTCTCACTGCCCAATTCACCGGCATGGTGGGAGCGGAAACGGTCGAACGCGTCGTTTTCGAGTCCTACACCGCACTCGCCCGCACAGCGACCGTCTCCACCCACCTGCCATCACTCGCGGAGAAGTTCTCCCGCGACCGACTCACCGCGCTGGCACAGTCCCGCGGCTTCATCCCCAAGCCCGTCCCGGAAGTGCTCTACGTGTGCGTACAAAACTCCGGTCGCTCCCAGATGGCCGCCGCACTCACCCGTCACCTCGCCGGCGACCGAGTGCACGTCCGCTCCGCCGGATCACAGCCCGGCCAAGGCATCCTCCCCGTCGTGGTCGAAGCGTTGGCGGAGCTGGGGATCGACGTCAACGAAGAGTTCCCCAAACCCCTCACCGACGACGTCGTCCGTGCCGCAGACGCCGTGATCACCATGGGCTGCGGCGACGCGTGCCCGATCTACCCCGGCAAGAGATACCTCGACTGGGACCTCACCGACCCCGCAGATCTCGACATCGTGGCCGTCCGCGAAATTCGGGACGACGTCCAAGCCCGAGTGCAGCAGCTACTTTCCGAACTGACCACCGCGACCGCGTAGGAGGACAGCCTGATGCACCTTGTAGCGATCGGCGGAAGCGACGCCGGCATCTCCACCGCCCTGCGCGCCCGCGAACTCGACCCCACCGTCGACGTCACCGTCGTAGTCGCCGACGCCTACCCAAACTTCTCCATCTGCGGCATCCCCTACTACTTCTCCCGCGAAGTGCAGCCCTGGCAGTCCCTCGCCCACCGCACGCACGCCGACCTCGAAGCCACCGGCATGAACCTGCGCCTGGACACCCTCGCCACCGGCATCGACGTCGACGGCCGCACGCTCACCGTCCGCGACGCCGCCGGCACCGAATCGACGATCGCGTACGACGAGCTCATGGTCGGCACCGGAGCATCTCCGTCCACCGCCGGCATCGCCGGCCTCGACCAGCTCGGCCCCGACGACGGCGTGCACCTGCTGCACTCGATGGGCGACACCTTCGCCCTGGAGCGCTACCTCGACAAGCACCAGCCCGAAACCGCGATCATCGTCGGCGCCGGCTACGTCGGCCTCGAAATGGCCGAAGCCCTCACCGTCCGCGGCCTGCACGTCACCCAGCTCCAACGCGGTCCCGAAGTGCTCTCCACCCTCGACCCCGAACTGGGCTCCCTCGTACACGACGAACTCACCCGCCACGGCGTCGACGTCCTCACCGGAACCCGCATCGAAGCTGTCACCCGCGACGCCGGCCGCCTCACCGTGACCGGCACCCGCGACGGTGACACTTTCTCCCGCAGCGCCGACCTCGTGCTCGTGGTCGTTGGTGTCCGCCCCAACACCAGCCTGCTCACCGCAGCCGGCGCAACCACGGGCGCGGGTAGTGCGGTCGTCGTCGACGAGCACATGCGCACCGGCCTGCCGCACGTATGGGCAGCCGGAGACGGCGTCGTCACCCACCACCGCCTCCTCGGCATCACCTACCTGCCCCTCGGCACCACCTCACACAAGCAGGGCCGCGTCGCAGGGGAGAACGCAATCGGCGGAGACGCCCGTTTTGCCGGGAGTCTTGGCACGCAGGTCGTGAAGGTTTTCGACCTCGTGGCCGCCCGCACGGGCCTCCGCGATCACGAGGCTGCAGCCGCCGACTATGCCCCACACAGTCACACTGCGATCGCGGACGACCACAAGCGTTACTACCCCGGAGCCACTCCCATCAGCATCCGCATCACCGGAGACACTCGCGACGGCCTCCTCCTCGGGGCGCAGCTCGTCGGCACCCGCGGCGCGGAAATCTCCAAGCGCGTAGACACCTACGCCACCGCCCTGCACCACGGCATGACCGTGGCCGGAATGAGCGACCTCGACCTCTCCTACACGCCCCCGCTCGGCTCCCCGTGGGATGCCGTGCAGATGGCAACACAGGCATGGGAGCGCGAGGCGCGTGTAAGCGCCTAGCCGCGCACCGCGGAGTCGAATCAACGAGCCCACCTAATAGGCGCGCGAAGGTCGCAGATGAATGTCAGACCCGCACGAATGTTGAGCGAGAGATTGGCTTTTCGGTAAGTCGCCGCAGCGCAGGGGGGCGGCGCGCTGCACGGACGCCGTTGAGGATCACGATGACTTCGGCGACCTCGTGCACCAGGACCACACCGGCGAGGCCGAGGACGCCGAAAAGGGCGAGAGGGAACAAAACGATGATGATCGCAAGGGCCAGCCCGATGTTGGTGGTCATGATCCGCCGGCCTCGCTTGGCGTGATCGAGCGCCCCGGGGATCAAGCGGAGGTCGCGGCCGGTGAAGGCGACATCGGCAGATTCGATCGCTGCGGCGGAGCCCTTCACGCCCATCGCGATCCCGACCGTCGCCGTAGCAAGGGCGGGGGCGTCATTGACGCCGTCGCCAACCATCGCTGTCGGACGGGATGCGACGAGGGCGACGATCGCGTCGGTCTTGTCCTTGGGCAGTTGCTCGGCCCGGACGTCCGTGATGCCGGCTTCCTGGGCGATCGCGCGGGCGGTGCGGTCGTTGTCGCCGGTCAGCATGATGGTCTCGATGCCTTGATCGTGCAGCATCCGTACGGTCTCGGCGGATTCTGGACGCAACTCGTCTCGCACCCCAATGAGTCCTGCGGTCTGCCCGTCCGTTTCGACAACGACCACGGTCATGCCCTGGGCGGCCATGGTGTCGGCAGCGACGCGGAGCTTGCCGGGGTTGAGCCAGCGGGCGTTGCCGACGCGAATGACACGGCCGTTGACGTGGCCGCTGATGCCGTGGCCTGCCTCTTCGGTCACGTTCATCGCAGCAGTATTTCCGGGTGCGGCGGCGATGATGGCGGCCGCGAGCGGGTGCGTGCTGGTGGCCTCGACGGCTGCCGCCCAGACGAGGAGGTCGTCACGGGCGGTCTCGGCGGCGGGTTGCACGTCGACGACGGTTGGCTCGTTGCGGGTGAGGGTGCCGGTCTTATCCAGCGCCACGGCGCGGATCGTGCCGAGCTGCTCGAACGCCTCGCCGGACTTGATCACGACACCGAACTTCGAGGCCGCACCGATCGCGCTGATGACCGTGACGGGCACCGCGATTGCCAGGGCGCATGGAGACGCGGCGACCAAGACGACAAGGGCTCGTTCGATCCACGTCCACGGGTCGCCAACGAGCACACCGAACAGGGCAACCAAGGCCGCGAGGATCAGCACGGCCGGGACGAGGGGGCGGGCGATGCGGTCAGCGAGGCGTGCCCGGTCGCCCTTGTGGGCGTGTGCTTGCTCGACGAGCGCGACGATCTGAGTGAGGGAGTTGTCCCGTCCGTCTGCGGTGGCCTCGATCCGGAGGGTTGCAGACCCGTTTACCGAGCCGGCGATGACCGGGTCGGCGGGTCCGACCTCCAATGGAATGGATTCGCCGGTGACCGCTGAAGTGTCGAGACTCGACTGGCCCTCCACGACGACGCCGTCTGTGGCGATCCGTTCGCCGGCGCCGACGACGAGGATGTCCAGTTCACGGACGTCGGCTGCGGGGATGGTGAAATCGCCGCCCAGGCGGGAGACCCGCACGGTGTCGGGAATGAGGGAGAGGAGCGCGCGGAGGCCTTCTTTGGCTTGGTCCATTGCCCGGTCTTCGAGAGCTTCGGCGAGGGAGAACAGGAACGCCAGCGCGGCGGCTTCGCCGACGTGGCCAAGCAGCACCGCGCCGACCGCGGCGATCGTCATCAGCAGCCCGACGCCGAGGCGGCCGCGCAGCAACCGTCGGATGGCACCGGGGACAAACGTGTACGCGCCCGCGACCAGGGCGATTGCCTGGAGGATCAGGGCCGGGATCGGAACCCCGGTCCATTCGAGGATGTATCCGGCGAGGAGGAAAACGCCCGCGATCGCGGAGGGCAGCAGCGCGGTGTCCCGCCACCACGGCGGACGCACCTCGATCTCTTCCGCATCCGTGTCTACAGGGGAGGCGGGGTCTGGTCCGCAGCATGCGTCGCCGTCTTCATGCTTTCGCGCCGCGACGTGAGCACGGCCTGTTGTGTGGGTGTCGTCGGGGCCGCAGCAGATGTCACCGGTGGTAAGCGGGCGGGTCAGTTCGATCCGGCGCACCGTGCTGGTCTTGCGTGGCTCGTCGGGACCGCAGCATTCCTCGCTCACAGTGCGGCTCCCGTGGTGTCGCAGCAGAATGGCACGTCGCAGTTCTGGTCGGTGCAGGGTGCGCCGTCGTCGTAAGCGAGCACGGTGTCCACGAGCATCGAGATTGCGCGGGTCAGATGCGGGTCCGCGATCTCATATCGGGTCTGGCGTCCTTCCGGGGTCGCGACCACGATGCCGCAACCGCGCAGACACGCGAGATGGTTGGAGACGTTCGTCCGCGTCAGGGCCAGCGACTCCGATAACCGGGCAGGGTACCCGGGGGCTTCGAGAAGCTCCAGGAGAATCCGGGAGCGGGTCGGATCTGCCAGCGCGCGGCCGAGACGGTTCATCACATCAAGACGAGACGCAAGGGTCAGCATCGGCTGACTATACACCTGATAGTGTTTGATGGTCGACTATTCCGATTCCCTGATCTCCGAGCATAGGAACGTCCGCAATGATCCGCTCTGCCCGCGCTGACCGCGCTATCGCTACGCGCGTGCGCTGGACGGTGGCGAGGCTGCTGGTCGGGCTGGGACTCGTCCTGGTACTCCTGACGTGCTCTTGGGCCGCGACGCACTCGGAGACCGAAGGCCCCCAAGGAGCGTCGATCAGTGAGCTGATCATCACCGACGAGCCGGGCGCCGTCCCGGCGGTGACATCGGGTGGGCACGCCGGTGGGGCCGGAGATCTCGGTGCCGCCCTGTGCCTGTTGGGAGTGGCGTGCGCGTTGACGCTCGTCGTCCTTGCCTGGCGGGCACCGTCCCGCCCGTACAGCATCGAGCGTGTCGCCGGAATGGTGCGTGAGTTGATCGCGGTCCCGCCGTCCCGGATGCCGGTGCTTACCCTTACGCAACTGCGCGTTTACCGAACCTGATCCACCACTCAACACCCTCGCACCTGTGAGAGCGAGCGGATTCTGGTGCTGCCAGACCGCCGCCTGTTGAGTCCTGGTATTGGAGAACGTCGTGGCAAACCCATTCCGGGTGACTCTCGTCACCCGCACCGTGCCCCCGGTTGCCCATCGTAGGTCCAGGCGTCCATTCCGTGCGGCCGCCGCTATGTTCGCCGCGACCGCTGTATTCGCGGTCGCAGGGTGCACGTCCCAGGACGGGCTTGCCGCTACGGCGAACAACGGCACCGGTTCCACCAGCGTTGACGAGCGCATTGTCGAGATCTCCCCAGAGAAGCGTGGCGAGACGGTGGTGTTCGCTGGCGTCGACGAGCGCGGCAATCCGGTCAGCAGCGACGAGTTCGCCGGCGAGGTGTACGTCGTGAATTTCTGGTACGCCGCGTGCGGCCCGTGTCGGGTCGAGGCGCCCCTGTTGGAAGAGGTATGGCGGACTTACCAGCCCGAAGGGGTGGGCTTCATCGGGGTGAACATCTACGATCAGCCCGCCACCGCGCTGTCGTTTGCGGAGGACTACGGGATTACCTACCCGAGCGTGATCGACATCGTCGACGGGAAGACCAAGCTCGCCTTCGCCGCGGTCACCCCCATCCAGGCGACCCCGACGACCCTGGTCATGGACCGTCAGGGCAGGGTCGCCGCGCGGATCATCGGGCAATTGCCGGCCGCGTCGATCCTGTCCACCCTCGTCGCGGACGCGCTGGCGGAGAACGAATGAGCGCCGAAGGGTTCATCTTCGACGGCGCGCTATGGGTGGCCGTGCTCATCGCCATGCTCGCGGGCCTGATCTCCTTCGTCTCCCCATGCGTGCTTCCGCTTGTCCCCGGATACTTCGGCTACCTCGGGTCCTCCCTGTCCACCTCCGCGACACAAACCCAGGCCGCCGGCCGTGGGCGGCTGCTCGGCGGGGTGGCGTTGTTCGTTGCCGGGTTCACGCTCGTGTTCATGACCGTCACGGTGCTCGGCGGGGTGGCGGGACTGTTCTTCCTCGAATACGCGAACATCCTCACCCGGGTACTCGGGGTCGTCGTCATCGTTCTGGGCTTGGTGTTCATCGGTGCGTTCCCCCGTGCGCAACGCACACTCCGACCCCGTTTCCGCGGCAACCTGGGCCTGCTCAGCGCACCCCTGCTGGGCATTGCACTCGGGATCGGCTGGACCCCCTGCATCGGACCGACGTTGGCGGCGATCATGTCGGTGTCCTGGAATCTCGGCGACCCCGGCCGTGCCGCGCTACTGGGGCTGGCGTACTCCCTCGGCCTGGGTATCCCGTTCTTCCTGCTCGCGCTCGGACTGGGCTGGGCCACCCGGTCAGTCACCTTCCTCCGCCGTCACATCCGGGTGGTCAACATCATCGGCGGCAGCCTGCTGATCGCGCTGGGCGTGCTGATGGTCACCGGCATCTGGGGCATGTTGATGTCGGTTCTGCAGGGGGTGATGCTCAGTGTCACGCTCCCTCTCTGACCAGCCGTTCACCGACCCCTCCCGCCCCGCCGATCACATCGACCAGGACGAGCCGGACGCCGTCACCTCCCCGACGCTGGGGCCCATCGAGTGGCTACGGTGGGGGTGGCGACAACTGACCAGCATGCGCACCGCGATCCTGCTGCTGCTCCTGCTGGCCATCGCCTCGGTTCCCGGGTCAATTTTCCCCCAGCGCACCGCGGATCCCAACGGGGTCCTCCAATATTTCCGGACCAACCCCGACTTGGCGCCCATCCTCGACGGCCTCCAAGTGTTCGACCTGTACAACTCCGCCTGGTTCTCCGGCATCTACCTGCTGCTGTTCATCTCGCTGATCGGCTGCATCATTCCTCGCACCCGACACCACTGGAAAGCCCTCCGCACCCGCCCACCACGCACCCCGGCACGGCTCAGTCGGCTGGGCGCCCACCTTCTCGTCGACGTTCCGGCAAAGCCCGAGGACCCCGCCGCGGACGCGGCGGACACGATCACAGTCGCCGCCGCGGATCTGCGTCGCCGCGGATACCGTGTCGAGCGGTACGACACCGCCACGTCTTGGTCGGTGTCGGCCGAGCGCGGCTACCTGCGTGAGACGGGCAACCTGATCTTCCACGCCTCCCTCGTCGGGGTACTCGTCACCGTGCTCGCCGCCAGCGGCTTCTCCTACACCGGGCAGCGGGTCATCGTCGAGGGGACCACGTTCGTCAACACACTCAACGACTACTCATCGTTCACCCCGGGCAGGTTCGTAGACGGCACGCAGCTGGACCCGTACTCGCTGACCCTCGACAGCTTCGACGTCAGCTACGTGCCACTGGGAACTCCTGGCGCGGGCCAGGCGGGCGACTTCGCCGCAAACCTCACCATCCGTGATGCGCGCACCGGGACAGAGGACACCGAAAGCGTTCGCGTGAACTACCCGATCACGGTCGGCAGTGATCGGGTCTATTTGCTTGGAAACGGCTACGCACCCACCATCACCGTTCGAAACCCTGAGGGCACGGTCGTGTACAGCGAGTCGCAGCCCTTCCTGCCGCAAGACAGCATGATGACCTCGCTCGGCATCATCAAGGTCCCAGACGGGCTCCCCGAACAGGTCGGGCTCGTCGGATTCTTCTACCCCACCCAGGATGCTCTTGCCACGGGAGCGTTCACCTCGGTGTATCCCGACCTGGTGAACCCAGTCGTCACCTTCAACGTGTTCTCCGGCAGCCTCGGCATCGACGACGGCGTGCCCCGGTCGGTCTACACCCTCGACACCAGCGGGATGACCCAGCTCACCGGCGGCAGCAGCGGTGCCGACTCGATCCAGCTCACTCCCGGGCAGACCGCCGACCTGCCCAATGGGTGGGGCACGGTCACCTTCGAGGACGCCTCCGGCGGCACGAACCCCCTGGCGGCCGTAAAACGATTCGCGTCGCTCGACATCAAACGCGACACCGGCGCCACCTGGGTGCTCGCCTTCGCCACCCTCGCCACCCTCGGTCTGATCACCGGCCTTCTCGTTCCCCGACGCCGCGTGTTCATCAAAGCATCCGTCACCGGCGACCGGGACGAGCCCACCCTGCGCCTGGAATACGCCGGTCTCGCGCGCGGAGAGGACCCCCAGCTCCCCGACGCGATCACCGGGATCCGCGACACCCACCTCGCCGCCCGTGAACACCCCAGCCCACAGACACCCAGCCGAAGGAACCCACGATGAAGACCCCCATGAAAGTGACCCTCATCGCGATCGCCGCCGTGGTCGTGCTCGTCATCGGCGCCATCGTCTACACGGCCACTACCCGCCCCCAAGCGCCCGCAGACGACAACGCCGCTGTCGCACTCCCGGGCGCGCGCAGCAACTCCCACCTGCTAGACAGCGCCGGACCTGACGCGCCGACCCTGGTGGAGTTCCTTGACTTCGAATGTGAAGCGTGCGGGGCGTTCTACCCTTACATCGAAGAGATCCGTGAGCAGTACGACGGGCAGATCAACTATGTGTTCCGGTACTACCCGATCCCCAGCCACTACAACTCTATGAATGCCGCCCTCGCGGTGGAAGCGGCCGCGCAGCAGGACCGGGTGGAGGACATGTTCCACCGGATGTTCGAGACGCAGGCCGAGTGGGGCGAGCAGCAGGTCTCGGAAGCGGGCTTGTTCCGGAGCTTCGCCGAGGAGCTGGGCCTGGATATGGCCGCCTACGATGAGGCGGTCGCGGATCCCGCCACCCGGGAGCGGGTCGAGGAAGACTTCGCCGAGGGGCAGGACATGGGCGTGCAGGGCACGCCCACGTTCTTCCTCGACGGCGAACGACTCGAGCTCACCCAGTTGACCGATCTGACCAATGCTCTCGACCGCGCCCTCGCAGACTGACACGCCGACGCGCGTCGTGGCCCCCGCCGCTGCGCGACGGGGAGTGCCGCTGTGGGCCGCGATACTCCTCGCCGCGATCGCCGGTGGACTCCTGGACCTATCCTTCCCCGCAGTGGGGTGGTGGCCACTCACGTTCGTGAGCATCATCCTCGCGTTGTGCACGATTATCCGACGCAGCATCGGCGGTGCGTTCCTAGTCGGTGCGGCCTTCGGCGCCGCGTTTTACTTCATCCATCTGGTGTGGGTGGGCACCTACCTCGGCCCCGTCCCCTGGGTGGCGTTGGCCGGCCTGGAAGCGGTGCTGTTCGGCGTCGGGGCGATCCCGCTCGCCCTCGCCTACCGGTGGACCGACCGTGCCCGCGGACATGTCATCCTCTGGTTTGTCGGCGTGCCGCTGCTGGTGGCAGGGCTGTGGACCGTACGAGAACTGGTGATGGGGTCCTGGCCCTACTCCGGATTCCC
This sequence comes from Microbacterium sp. NPDC064584, assembly GCF_040687315.1. NCBI lineage: Bacteria > Bacillati > Actinomycetota > Actinomycetes > Micrococcales > Microbacteriaceae > Microbacterium > Microbacterium sp. NPDC064584. The sequence goes on from NZ_JBFBMZ010000015.1 coordinate 22,788, forward strand.
ATGGGCGCGGATTGGGATGACCCAAGCGAACGGACCGCTACCAGAGGCGGCATCCTGGGTCGGGGTGACCGGGCTGAGCTTCCTCATTGTCGCCGCCTGCGCGAGCCTCGTGCAGTGGTGGCGAGCCGGTGGACTCCGACGCATGGCAGGCCTCCTGCCTGCCGCGGTGATCGTGACCGCCCTGCTGGTCGTTCCGCAGTTCCCGACCGGCGACGCCGGCCGGCTGGACATCGGCTGGGTACAGGGCAACGGGCCCTCCGGGTACTTCGATGACCGCACCCCCGGTGATGTGCTGGCCGCGCAGACAACAGCGACGGCCCCCCTGCTTGGGGAGGATATGGACCTGCTGGTGTGGCCCGAAGGGGCCGTCGACAGCGACCCCCTCACCGACCCTGCCACCGCCCGCCGCCTCACCGATCTCGCCGCACAGGCTGGCGCACCGCTGCTGGCCAACGCCGCCACCGCTCGCGGCAGTGACGTGTTCAACACCTCGATTCTGTGGGACGGGCAGGGCACTCCGCAGCTGCATGACAAGGTCAACCCCGTCCCGTTCGGCGAGTACGTCCCAGACCGCTGGTTCTACGAGCGGATCGTGCCCGACTTCATCGGCTTGATCCAACGCGAATACACCGCCGGCCAGAACCCTCCGTTCGTCACGGTCGACGACGTGACGGTCGGTCTGGCGATCTGCTTCGACGTCATCTACGACTCCGTCATCTGGGACGGCGCCCGCGAGGGCGCACAGGTCTACGTGTTCCAGACCAACAACGCCGACTTCCGCGGCACCGACGAGAATCTTCAACAGCTCACGTTCGCCCGGATGCGGGCTATCGAGACCGGACGCGCCGTGGTCAACGTCTCCACCGTCGGTACCAGCCAGGTCATCGCCCCGGACGGACAGATCATTGACGGCGCCGGAGTCGACAAAGCGGCCGCGGCGATCACCCGGGTCCCGCTGCGCGAAGGGCTCACCCCCGCCGTCGTGCTCGGCGGGGTCCTTACAGCTCTGATCGCCCTCGGCGCGATCACCGGTCTCACCATCGCCGGAATCGGACACCGACGCCACCACCACCGACCCCAAACCGCACGAGGAGCAAGTGATGCCTGACCCTGAATCCCTGACCCTGGACAGCGTCTCCCTGCTGTTGGTGTGGACCGCGATCGCCGTGTACCTGCTGGCCTTCGTCGCCTACGCGGTTGACCTCGCGCAACGCTCAGTACGCCGCGACGAACCTCAGCGGGTGCCCGCGCTCGTGACCGCGGGCGGCGCAGACACGCCGAGCGCCGGCGACGAACGCGCCGAGCTGAATGAGGTCCGCGCCCGGCCGGGCCAGCGGCAACGTCTGCTCTGGGCACGCATCGGCACCGTGCTTACCGGGTTCGCGTTCATCTTCCATCTCGCCGGCACCATCGGGCGAGGACTCGCCGCAGAACGAGTCCCGTGGGCGAACATGTACGAGTTCGCGCTCACCGGGACTTTGCTGATCGTCGCGGTCTACCTAGCCGTGCTCCGCCGATACGATCTACGCTTCCTGGGCTCGTTCCTCATCGGTATGGTCGCGTTGCTCCTGGGCGGTGCGACCTTGGCGTTCTACGTCGAAGTCACCCCGCTGATGGACCCCCTCAAGAGCGTCTGGCTCGTCATCCACGTTTTCGTCGCCTCCCTCGGCACCGCCCTGTTCGCGATTTCCTGCGGCCTCTCCGCCACACAACTGCTCCAGTCCCGCCGCGAACGACGGGCCGCAGCGCCGGGGGAGGACACTCAAGCGGCCCGGTCGGGCTACCTGCGCACGCTGCCGACCGCCGACACGCTGGAATCCCTGGCCTACCGGTTCGCGATTGTGGGGTTCATCTTTTGGACCTTCACTCTCATTGCTGGTTCGATCTGGGCAAACGACTCCTGGGGCCGGTATTGGGGGTTCGACACAAAGGAGGTTTGGACCTTCGTGATCTGGGTGCTCTATGCCGGATACATCCACGCCCGCGCGACACGAGGCTGGCGCGGTACCCGATCGGCGTGGCTGTCGATCATCGGGTTCACCGCCGTCCTGTTCAACTTCACCATCGTCAACATGTTCTTCAAAGGCCTGCACGCCTACTCCGGCCTCAGCTGACGACCAACGACCGCTCGATCATAAAGGACTCACCCCTCCATGCCCACACCATTGCTCGACCCCGGTTGGTATCCGCGTCCGCCGGCGGCGACGTACACCCGCCCTCGCCACGGCGTGTCCTCGGTCTCCGACGTGCGAAGCACACGATGAACGGCGGTCGAAGCCGGAGACTGGCCGTCGCGTGCCTGGTCGCACTGGCCATGGCTGTCGTCGACCAGGGTACGAAGGCCATCGCGCTCGCACAGCTGAGCGAGCAAGAACGAATTCCGCTGATCGGCGACCTACTGGGGTTGCAACTCGCCTTCAACCCCGGGACCGTCATGTCTCTCGGCTCGAACAGCACCTGGGTGTTCACTGTGATCGGGATCGTGGCGGGGATCGCGCTGTTCTATGCCGCATGGCGGGCGACATCCACGGCATGGGCGGTCGCAATCGGATTCGTCTGGGGTGGAGCAATCGGCAACCTCATCGACCGCCTCTTCGCCGCTCCCGGGTTCGGCCGCGGCCACGTCACCGACTTCCTCGCCTATGGCAACCTCTTCATCGGAAACATCGCCGACATCGCCATCGGAATCGGCGTCGGACTCGGCATCCTCCAGGTGCTCCTCAGCCACCGGTCCCAGACGCGCAGCGAACACCCGGGGGCAACCTCCCCCCAGGAGAAGTGACTTCGGCCCGATTACAGGTCATCCGGGTTAGACGATGCTCGCCAGCACATTCAGACGGAACTGCGCGAGCACCGCGACAACCAGGTAAGCGGCGAGCGTCACGAGCGTGATCCACGGCCACAACACCGCACCAACCCGCCGTGCCCGTTGACCGAAGACGCCCTCGCGCAGGTTCCGGACCGTCACGATGAAAAACAGGGGGAGCGTCGCCAGCCACACCACAAGACACCAGGGGCAGAGCGTCCCCAGCACATAAATGCTTTGCCCGATCAGCCACACCACGAACGCAAACGCACCCGCGACACCGATATTGAACAGCATCCAGAACCAGCGAGCGAAGTGCGGTACCGCCCACAGCGCGACTCCGACGCACACCACGAGCGCGAACCCGACCAGTCCGAGGAACGGATTGGGAACCCCAAACGCGGCCCCTTGAGCGCTCTCGAGGTTCGCAGAGCACTGCGCCAGCACGGAGAAGTCGCAACTGAGGCCCGCATCGGGGCTCGTCAGCTTTTCGATCTTCTCAACGGACAGGGCCATCGATGCCGTCAACCCGACGGCGCCACACAGCGCGAGGAACAAGCCGAAGAAGAATTCACGGCGCATGAGCTGGGACAACTTTCACCATCGCTAGATACATACGGAACAGATTGCAATCATACAGTGATGCGTGTATGTTCATTGCGTGCTGACTATTACCGATCGTCTGGATGTGATGAACCGTCTCGGCCGCGCCATGGCGGACCCGACACGCTCACGCATTCTCATGACTCTGCTTGATGGCCCGATCTATCCCGCGGCACTCGCCCGTGAACTGGATCTCAGTCCGTCCAACGTCTCCAATCACCTGACCTGCCTTCGTGACTGTGGCATCGTTGTTGCGGAGCCCGAGGGTCGCCGAACTCGGTACGAGGTCGCAGATCCCCGTCTCACCCGGGCGCTCACCGCTCTGCTGGACACGACCTTGGCGGTGGACCATGCAGCCGGGTGCATCGATCCCTCCTGCGCGGCCCCGGAATGCTGCACGACGGAGGCGACGGCATGATCTTCCTCTCCATACTGCAAGCGATCGGCCTGTTCATTGTCACGAACATCGACGACATCATTGTGCTCTCGCTGTTCTTCGCCCGTGGCGCGGGACAACGGGGCACGACCGCTCGAATCCTGGTCGGGCAGTATCTGGGATTCGCAGGCATTCTCGGCGCGGCTGTACTCGTAGCTCTCGGCGCCGGAGCATTCCTGCCTCCAGAGGTCATCCCCTACTTCGGTCTGATCCCGTTGGGCCTGGGACTATGGGCGGCCTGGCAGGCATGGCGTCGACGTCACGACGACGACGATGACGATGAGGGCAAGATCGAGGGTAAAAAGGTCGCGGTCTGGGCCGTAGCGGGTGTCACCTTCGCAAACGGCGGGGACAACATCGGGGTCTACGTGCCGGTCTTCTTGAGTGTGGGACCCGCCGCCGTGGTCGCCTACTGTGTAGTGTTCCTCGCGCTCGTCGCAGTCCTGGTGTACGTAGCCAAGTTCATCGCTACCCGACGTCCGATCGCGGAAATCCTGGAGCGCTGGGAGCACATCCTGTTCCCGATCGTCCTGATCGGCCTCGGCATCTTCATCCTGATCAGTGGCGGCGCATTCGGGCTCTGATCACCAAAAGGAAGCAGGCCGAGCCGGGGACCTACGTTCCGATCATTAGCGTTCACCCGCAGTGGTTAGACGGGAATGAGCACAAACCCGTCCTCGGGTTGCGCCGGGAATCGCCGCAGGTCGACTCGAAAGTCCTGGCCGGGGACTGTGTACTCCGCAGTGGCCAGCCGTCCCACAGCGGAAGCGAGGAGGTCTACCGTCGCCGGTTCGCCCGGGCAGCGGTGGCCGTCCTCGTAAAAACCACCGCCTTGCGGCACAAGCGCGTTGTGGTGCGGCTCGCCCGACATGAACCGGGTGGGAGCAAAGGTGCACGGATTTGGCCAGAGCTGAGGATCACGATTGGTGGCGAAAAGATCAAGGATCACCCAATCACCGCGCCTAAAACGGACACCGTCCCATTCCACATCGCGTGCGGCGGTCCCGCCGACCACGGGGAAAAACGGCGTAGTGCGGCGCACTTCCTGGGCGAAGGCGAGTCGGGACTCCTCGTTCTCGGCGACACGCGAGCGCCATTCGGGATGAAGATGCAACGCGAGAGCCGCGAACATGATGAAGCGCGCGATCGCAACGGTGGGTCGAAGCAGGTTTAGGAACTCCACGGCTGCAGTACGCTCGTCGAGCGACTGACCGTCTGCGTCCCGATGGCCTGCCACCCTGGCCGCGATGGTCTCCGGCGGCGCGTCGCGAAGCACCTGTCGCGCCCATGCTTCCGTGCGCAGCCGGAGCGCCCGTCCTCGCAGGTTTCGTGGCCCGAAGGAACCTGCGCCATCGATCATCCCTGCAAATTCGGACGCTCTTCGATCAAGGTCGCGGCCGCTGAGCGGAGTACCCGCCCAAGTGCACACCCCAGCGGTCAGAGCGCGCCCAGCCAACTCCAGCAGAGATACGCGGTCTCCGGACGCCGCGGCCCATTCTTTCTGCCACGCCTCCGCGACATGGCAATCCAGATCGAGGCGAGCTGACGCATCGAGCACGTCAATGAAAAGTGCCTTCCGATTCCGGTGCTCGCCCCCGGTGAGGGTCTGCACGCTTCCCTCATCCTGCAACGAGTGCTTCACCGAGCGAGGCATCGCCCGATCCCGAGTAAATCGGTCACCCTCGTAGAAGAAGCGCACCCACCCGCTGCCGCGGGCGAAAGTCACACGTCTCCCCATCAGGCGAGTCGTGAACGCATCGCGTCCTACCGCATCGAACCCATGCTGCCCGAACGCGTACCCGCGCATGAGGAACTCGAGCGTTCGATCGACGGGAAGAACGGGAAGCGCAGATCTCCTGTCCTCGGGCATGCTCTGACGGTATTCACGAAGTTGTTTATGTGGCAAGGGACTTGACCTCCGCAGTTGCAGGTGGCGCGCACCCGGCCGTGCCGGAAACGATCGATTCTGAGCAGGCCGAGCAACGCGCGGTGCGCACCGCGCTGTGACTTGCGGCGCTAAATGTCGCGATTCTCGCGTCGCTCTGAATCCAGTGAGGGGCTCTGTGTCTCGTCTCGAGACGCGCGTTATGCCGGTCA
>NZ_JBFBMZ010000016.1:0-9285 GCF_040687315.1 Microbacterium sp. NPDC064584
CAAACGGGCGATATTGCCATCCGATGCAACGCGCGAAGCGCGATCGCCCGCGCGGTAGAGCCTGAGCTCAAGAAGGATGTCGAGGGGGCCGGGGGTCTCTGCGCCACTCTTGATCACCCAGAGTACTTCATTTGCATCAATGTTGTATTGGATGCATCATGAGGATGTGCTTGAAGTTGATCCATCGTCTGCGCAGCGGCTCGTCTCCGCGCGGAATGTCATTCATCTTGACCCTGAGGGAGCCGTGCTCGACGGGATGTTGAATGGGTGGCGAGCCCAGCAGATTGCTCGCTTCTTGAAGGCTCCGACGATTGCGGCGAGAGAGCGGCTCGTGCGCCGGTTCGTGGACTTCACGGGTATGTACCCGTGGCAATGGACGCCGGCGGAGGCGGAGGCGTGGATCAGTGAGCTGCGCTCGGGCGTGAAGCCGTTGCGGCTATCGACGCTGCGTGGATACGAGATCGACATCAAGATGTTCTGCGAGTACATCACTGATCCTCGATATCCCTGGCTGTCCGAGTGTGAAGCGCGTTTTGGCGCTGCACCCAGACAGGTGTTCCATGAGGACAACTCGATTGTGCATGTCAGCGAGTACGAGGGCGATGCCGCGCGGCGACCGTTGACATTCGACGAAGTCCAGGCGCTGTTCGATGCGGCCGACGGGCTCGCCGCACGGATCCTGTCGCGACGGCGAAAGGGTGCGGTTCAGGCCGTGCGGGACGCCGCGCTTCTCAAGTGCGTCTATGCGTTCGGGTTGCGAAGACGTGAGGCGGTCATGCTTGATCTCGTGGATCTCCGCCGCAACGCGAAGCTGCCGCACCTAGACCGATTCGGTGCACTGTCGGTGCGCCATGGCAAAGCGAGCCGCGGGGGCCCGTCGAAGCGGCGCACGGTGCTCACCGTTCCGGAGATGGGCTGGATCGCGGAGACGCTGGCGCACTACCTCGATGAGGTTCGGCCGGCGTTGTCGTCATCGTCGAGTTCGTCGCCTGCTCTGTGGGTGACCGAACGGGGCACGAGGCTGAGCAGGCGTGCGGCGAACGAAGCGTTCTGTACAGCTCGTGATGCCGCGGGGATCGACTCTTCGTTGGATCTGCATTCGTTGCGGCACTCGTACGTGACGCACCTGGTGGAGTTCGACTACCCGGAGCGGTTCATTCAGGAGCAGGTGGGGCACTCGTTTTCCTCGACGACCGCGATCTACGTCGGCGTCTCTAACGAGTACCGGAACCGGCTGCTCACCCAAGCTATTCACACCCGCTACGGCGCCGACTTCGAGGAGGCAGCACGGTGAAAGAGATGGACTACGTCTGGCATCTGCGAGCGAAGATGGCGGAGCGTGGAATGTTCGCCACGACGGACCTGCAGCCGCTGCTCGCTGAGCGTGGTGTCGCGCTCTCCCGGGAGCAGACCTACCGGCTGGTGACGGGTCAGCCGCAGCGCCTGAGCATGGTTACGCTGATCGCGCTGTGCGACATCCTTGAGTGCACACCCAACGACCTCATCGAACCCCGCATCGTCGAGGCGTCCGCCAGGAAGGCTTCCGGGGAAGTCATCCCGCGGAAGAGCCGAGTATCCGCCCGCCGAACGACGATCAATCGGCCCGGGCATTCGAAATGACCGTGGTGCCGGAGCATCCTTGCTCCGAGTGCGGAAGCCGCGCCCCGCGGGTGAAACGACTCCCCGACGGTGGAGGGCTCTGCCGACCGTGCTACAACGTCAGCCGACGTATGGAGTGCTCGCGCTGTGGTCGCATCCGTGCGCCCAGCGCTCGAGCCGAGGACGGCGCACCACTCTGCGGGCACTGCGCGCGCCCTAAGCGGGCGTGTGCGGGATGCGGCCGTGTCGATCACGTCACCGCCATCGTGGACGGTCAGGATCTCTGCCAGCGCTGCTACTCCGCACCGGTCAGAGCGTGCGGACAATGCGGACGGGAGCGACGCGTCGCAACCCGCCACCAGAATGGCGTAGCAGATCTGTGCCACAGCTGCTACCGCACCCCCATCGCCGAGTGCGCCATCTGCGGTGAGAAGCGCGCGGTTCATACGACCTGGCCCCTCGGGTCTATATGCGGCGTGTGCTATCGACGCGAGCTCCGCCACCCCGACGGCTGCGGGTCTTGTGGGCAGGTGAAAGCGCTCATCGGTCGCGATGACCGAGGGGAGCGCGTTTGCGGGCCGTGTGCAGGGTCGACGCGCGACTACGTCTGTGCCACGTGTGGCGCCCCGGGTGAGCAGCACTTCGAGAACACCTGCATCCGCTGCTCCGTCGTTCGAGCCGCCGGCGACCTCCTCGCGTCCGCGACGGGGGTGATCCCCGGGCGTTTGGCCGGGCTCCCGGACGCGCTCGTTTATCGAGGTCGCGTGGACTCGACCATGAGATGGCTGCTCAAGCCCACCCCGAGAGCTCTGCTCCGAGCGATCGGGTCGGAAGAGTCGATCACGCATGCGCGCGTTGACGCGTGTCCGCCTGGGCAGGCGCGACATCATCTCCGTGCGCTCCTGGTCGACGTCGGCGTTCTCCCGGTACGAGATGAGCAGACTGAGCGGCTCGAAACATGGGTCGACGAGTACCTGATCCAGCTTCCTTCACACCATGCCGCCGAGATCACTCCCTATGCACAATGGAAGGTGCTGCGGACTGTGCGGCGGCGGGCAGGACGCCGCCGTACCACGGTCGGTGTCGCAGATTCCGCGCGTGAACGGATCCGCGCGGCCGCGCGACTCCTGCAGCACGTCGAGCAAGAAGGGGCGGGCTTCTCCGCGCTGACACAGGAGGTCCTAGACCGGTGGGTCGGCGGCAACGCAGCCCGCACCGGCGACATCGCACCGTTCATCTCGTGGCTCAGGTCCACCGGCCAGTATCCGGGACTCCGCGTCGAGCGCGGACAGCAGGCCAGGCCGAGCGAGGTCAGCGGGGAGGACGAGCATCACGCTCTGGTCCGCACGTTTATCGCCGGGTCGGACGACACGGTGAGCCTCGCGACCAGGGTTGCCGCGCTGCTCGTGCTCCTTTACGGAGCTCGAACCGACCGCATCCACCGGCTCACCACTGTCGACACCAGTACAGCCGGAGGACGAACGTATCTCGCGCTATCGACAGAACCCATCGAGATCCCGAACTCGGTCGCTCAACTCTTCGCGCAGCTCGTGAAAGAAGCTGAGCAGAATCCGGGGGCGACTCGGCGAGCCGGTGAGGGATCGTATCTATTCCCATCTCCCCGACGACACCACGAGCCGATCCATCCCACGACCCTCGGACGGTGGATAGCGCGGGCCGGGGTCAGCCCGCGGATCGCCCGGAACTACGCCATGCTCGCCCTCGCTAGCGACCTCCCCGCCGCTATCGTGGCCGTTCAGATGGGAATCACGCCGCAGACAGCGAGCCGATGGTCGCAGTTCTCGCAACGCGACAATTCCGAGTTCGTCGCCGCGAGAGCAGATTTCCTCCCCCGCTGAGGGCACATCGGAGTGGGTTCAGGCAGCCGCGGCCCGAGAACTCCAAGCCGAGTCAATTCCTTCCAGGACGCTAACAATCAGGGACGCAGTGCGGCGCTGGGTCAAGTGTCCAGGGGGTGTCTCGTCTCGACGTCCCGCATGCGTCCGGCTAGAAGCGCGACGATGGCGAGCAGCGTCGGCGCGACGCCGGCCACGATGAAGATGGCTGGTATCGGCACGATCAGCGATAGGGGCCCGGCGATGGCGATCGAGACGGGCATGAACGCGATGGAGACGAAGAAGTCGAGACTGGCGACACGGCCGATCATTTCGGGTGGCACGAGGCGTTGAAGCAGTGTGCCCCAGATCACCACGCCGGCTCCTGTGGCAGCTCCGACCGCGAACAGTGTGGCGAGCATCACTATTAGGTTGTTGGCGAGGCCGATGAGCACGAGCGGGAGGGTACCGCCGCCCCAGAGGCCGATCATCAGTGTCAGGTATCGCCGGGGCAGTTTGAGTGACGACACGATGAGCGATCCGATGGCGCCTCCGATTCCGTAGGCGGCGAGTAGTAGTCCGAACGTTGCTTCGGCGTCGTCGAATCGGTCGCGGGTGAGGAAGGGGAGAAGTACCTCGATTGGGCCCTGGATGATGAGCGCGAGGGATGATCCGAAGATCAGGGTCCATAGCAGCCAGCGGGTGCGGGCGACGTAGCGGACCCCGGCTTTGAGGTCGCCCCACACGCTCGTGCGTTGCTGCGACTGTTCCGGTTCGGTGGTTTCCTCCCGGCGGCTGAGGAACAGTGTGATGACGAACGCGACTGCGTAGGACGCGGCGACGATGACCGCTCCGATGGCGGGGAAGAACGCCCCGACGATGATCCCTCCGAGGGCGGGTCCGAGGCCCTGCCCCATCGAGGGCCGGAGAGCCCCTTCGAGCCCGTTTGCGGCGAGCAGTTGTTCGGGCGGTAGTACTTGGGGGAGGTAGGCGCTGTAGGCCGGGTAGAAGAACGCACTACCCGCGCCCATGGCGAACGAGGCGAGCCCGACATGCCACAACTCGATCGCGCCCGTGAGGGACAGCACCGCGACGGCGGCCATGACCGCCGCGGTGAGTCCCTGCACGGTGATGATGATCCGCCGCTTCGAGAAGCGATCGGCTACCACCCCGCCGAGGACCGAGAAAGCGAAGAGGCCGAGGCTGAGCCCGGTAGCGACGGCTGACAGGGCAAGGGGGCTGTCGTCGAGTGCGAGCACCTGAAACACCATGACGATGGTCCACATGCCGGTGCCGAAGACTTCGATACCGACGGCCGCGAACAGCAGCCGGTAGTCGCGGGTAGCGAGAGGGCGCAGCGCCCGCAGCCGGTCGGGAGTCTCGCGGGTCATACGAGCGCCTCGCTTTCGGTCGTAGCTTCCAGTTGCAGTGCCGGCCAGCCTTCGACGTCGCGGAGAAGCTGCCGGTCGTGGGTGGATACGACAACAGCCGCTTGGGTGGCGTTGAGCGCGTCGGTCAGTTCGTCGACGAGCGCGATCGATAGGTGGTTGGTCGGTTCGTCGAGCAAGAGCACGTGCGGCTTGGTGGCGAGCACCAGGGCCAGCTCGAGGCGCCGTTGCTGGCCCATCGACAGCTCACCTATCCGCTTGCTCGATTCGCGGGCGCGCAGGAGCCCGAGCTGCGAGAGACCGACTGCCTCACGCGATGGAACGAGCGCGTCGACGTGGGCTGCGTAGAACTCGCTCGCGCGACGATCCAGCGGCAGCTCCGACTCTTGGCGCAGAAAAGCGAGCCGCACGTTCTGCGGGCGACGAACGGTGCCGGTGTCCGGGCGGAGGTCTCCCGCTGCGACGCTCAGCAGTGTGGACTTGCCGGCCCCGTTGGGTCCGGTCACTACGAGACGCCCGCGGTGTGACAGAGAGAACGCCGCCGGGCGCGTAAGCCTGCCGGTCACGGTCACGTCCTCCACGCTCAACAGCACCGCTCCGGTTCGGGTCGCAAGCTCCGGGAAGCGAAACACTTGCGGCGGCTCGGGAACAGTCACCGCGTGCGCTTCGAGTTGCTCCTGCCGGCGATGCACGCTCTGCACGAGCCCGCCCGCGCGCGTGGCCCGTCCGTGCTTGTTGGTTCCCTTCTCTGGTCGCCACCCCGAGACGAGTCGGTTCTGCGCCGAGCTGAGACTGTCCTGCAGCCGCGCGAGCTCGGTCTGCTGTCGCTCGAATTCGTGCTCCCACCGTTCGCGCTCGGCGCGCCGGCCCTCGCGGTAGCCGGCATAACCGTTGCCGTACACGCGCACCCGGTCATCCGGGGTCGGGTCGAGGTCCACGATCGTCTCCGCGACGTCGGAGAGCAGCGCGCGATCATGGGTGACGACGACCACGCCGCCGTTTCGCGACCGCAGTTGCGTGGTCAGAAACTCGAGGCCGCTTCGATCGAGGTGATTTGTGGGTTCGTCGAGGAGCAGGAAATCGTCGTCGGCGCCGAGCAGGCACGCCAGACGGACTCGATAGCGCTGCCCGACGGAGAGGTCGTCCAGGCGCCGGGATGGCTCCGTTTCGGCGTCGAGTGCTTCCAACGCGATCTGCACCCGCCGTTCGGCATCCCACGCATCGAGGACTTCGGCGTGTTCCAATGCGGCGGCGTATCGTTCTTCGGCGCCGGGGACGCCTGCGGCGAGTGACACCGCGGCCGAATCGAGGGCCGCAACGGCGGCGAGCGGCTGCGCGATCGCTTCCGCGACCGCCTGGCCCACTGTGCGGTTGCCGCCGGTCGGCATCTCTTGTTCGGCTATGCCGACCGTCCCGAGTCGCTGCACTACTCCGCTGTCCGGGGTGAGAGCGCCGCTGAGGACGTGCAGGAGCGTCGACTTCCCCCGGCCGTTCTCGCCCACGATCGCTACTCGCGAGGTGGCCGTGACCGTGAGGTCGACGTGGCTGAGGACGGGGGTGGCTCCGCGCGTTACGGAGACGTCGGAGGCGATGAGCTGCGCGCGATGGCGCGCTGGTAGAGGGGTGTTGAGGGAGAGCATTCGTATCCTTCGGAAACGACGCACCGCACGGCTATGAAGCGTGCGAGGGTGCGCAAGGTGACGGCGACCCGTGCAGGGTCGAGAACGAGCGGCCGCCGCAGGCTCGGATGACTCAACGAGCGCGGTAGGCCTTACTCAGCCGTCACAGGAAGTACAAATGCACATTCCGAGTGTATCGAACGACGTGATCAGAGCAACCACCGAAGAGACTCCGCCTGGAGTTTGTGGCTCTCGTCAGCGGGACGCGCCTGCCCGGAGATCTCCGCAACAGAGGAGAGGTACAAGCCCACCACACTCGGCGGACGACGATCTGCTAGCTGTTGCTGGCCAGGAGGTTGTTGACACTTCTTGGGGCTGGCGGCGCAGCCAGGTAAGGTGAGCGGTATGTCGAGCCCTGAATCGGACACTCAGGGGCTTTCGGTCACGCCGTCAGCCCCTCACCTCCGCTGAGCCCTTAGCTCTCTGTTGCCCAGTGCTGCGCGCAGCACGGCATCCGGGTGCCCTCTGGGCGCTGACCGTGGTGACGAGACGTTCTCTTGTTCGTACTCTCGCTTCGGAGCTATCTCGATGCCTTTCGCTCTCTATCTTCTTGCCCTGGTGGTCTTCGCCATGGGTACTTCCGAATTCATGCTCGCCGGCCTCGTGCCCGACATCTCCACATACTTCAGCGTTTCCGTGGGGACCGCTGGTCTCCTGACATCGGCGTTCGCCGCAGGGATGGTGATCGGTGCACCGGCGATGGCCGCGCTCACTCGTCACCTCCCCGTGAAGGCGACACTCCTGGGTTGCGCGATCGTATTCGCGCTATCCCACGTCGTCGGGGCACTTACGCCGGATTTCACGGTTCTGTTCATCACGCGCGTGATCGCGGCGATCGTGAATGCAGGCTTCCTGGCGGTCGCTTTGGGTGCGGCGACGAGACTCGTAGCACCCGATGCCAAAGGGCGGGCCGTGGCGGTTCTGCTGGCGGGTACCACCGTCGCCACCGTCGCCGGCGTCCCCGCCGGTGCACTGCTTGGAACGGCACTCGGCTGGCAGTCGACGTTCTGGGCGATCGCTCTTCTCTGCGTCCCCGCTGCGATCGGCATTGCCGCGGGCTTCAACACTCAAGTTCACGACTCGTCAAGGGAGGAGTCGTCCTCGACCTCGCTGCGTGTGGAACTGGCGCAGCTGTCCTCGCCGCGCCTCGTTCTAACGATGCTGCTCGCTGCCCTGGTGAATGCCGGCACCTTCGCCACGCTCACCTATCTCGCGCCGATCGTTACGGACACCGCCGGCCTGAGCCAGTGGTGGGTACCGCTGGCCCTTGTGCTCTTCGGCGTCGGCTCCTTCATCGGCGTCACCGTTGCGGGACGACTCTCGGATGCCCGACCCAGGATCGTCATCGTCGGTGGTGGCAGCGTTCTGGTGCTCGGGTGGGTCGCGCTGGCCCTCTTTGCAACGAACCCCGTTGCCCTGCTCGGGCTCGTATTCACTCAGGGTGTGGTGGGGTTCGCCGTCGGGAGCACGCTGATCACACGAGTGCTCTATGCCGCGGCGAGTGCACCCACCATGGCAGGGTCATACGCGACAGCGGCACTCAACGTTGGCGCGGCCGCCGGTCCCGTGCTCGCCTCCGCCGCACTCAGCGTCATGCCGGGCGCGCTCGGACCCGTTTGGGTAGCCGCGCTCGCGACCACCACGGCACTGCTGCTCGCAGTTCCGCTTATTCGGCTGATTGCACCCGTCGAGAGCGAGGTGGTCAAGTGACGCACGCAAATTCGCCACTGACGGTCGAAGGTCGTCGTCGACTCGTCGCGCGCTGTCGGACTCGACCTATTTCTCATGTTGCCGCAGAGATGGGGATCTCCCGCGCGACCGCCTCGAAATGGGTCAACAGATACAAACGATTCGGGAAGCTCGGTCTACAGGACCGCTCGTCGTCGCCGATCCGTCAACCATCTGCAACGCCTGGCCGCCTCGTGGAGCAGATCGAGTCAATGCGACGAGAACAGAAATGGCCAGCGTCCCGTATCGCATTCGAGCTCGAGCAAGCAGGAACACCGGTCAGTCGTCGCACCATCACCCGGCTCCTCGCGCAGCTGGGCCTGAACCAGCGCAAGTATATTGACCCCAACGGCGAGTTGAATCGGGAACCGCAACGCATCACCACCAAACGTCCCGGCCACATGGTGCACCTGGACGTGAAGAAGGTCGGTCGTATCCCTGATGGCGGCGGGTGGCGTGTGCACGGCAAAGGCAGCGAGAAAGCCAAAGCTGTCGCACGTCAGAAGACCCGGGGTACGAAGACTGGGTACGTCTACCTGCATTCGGCCATCGACGGGCACACCCGACTCGCGTACACCGAAGCGTTGCCGGACGAGAAAGCCGCCACTGCCGTCGCGTTCCTCGGACGTGCAAGAGCTTGGTTCGCCAAGCACGGCATCGCCGGGATCGAGCGGGTCGTGACCGACAACGGTTCCTGCTACCGATCCGCAGCTTTCCACGACGCAGTCGGGAACAGTCGACACCAGCGCATCACGCCATACACGCCTCGACACAACGGCAAAGTCGAGCGCTACAACCGGATCCTCGCCGAAGAGTTTCTTTACGCGCGCATCTGGCGCTCAGAAGCCGAACGCGCTGCCGCGCTCGAAGTGTGGAACCGGCACTACAACTATCACCGTCCCCACGGCGCTCACGACGGGCAACCGCCCGCCTCTGCGACACCGACGCGAGTCAGCAACGTCATGGCCTCATACAGCTAGCTGTCGCTCAAAGGCATGAGCGGATCGACGCGTGCTTGCGAATAGCGCAACCCTCAATATTGACTCTCCGCCGGTC
>NZ_JBFBMZ010000017.1:0-1442 GCF_040687315.1 Microbacterium sp. NPDC064584
GGGGTGAGTCCCATAGCGTGGTGTCAATTCCCGCGGGGTTCTCGTCGTCGTAGACGTTGAAGGGCCACCGTGGGATGACCAGTTGTTTCCGGCAAGAAGCAAAGCAGAGATCCCACGATGACCCAGTACCAGTCTGCCCTGACGACCCTGATCGGTGAAGTTCTCGCCGATCCCGACCTCGCCCACTCGGACGTGTTCCGCCGGATGCTGCAAGCCGGGCTGCAAGACCTCGTCGACGCGGAAGCGACCGCGAAGATCGGCGCCGCTCGTTACGAACGCACCTCGGAGCGGACCACGCGCCGCAACGGGACGCGGCCGAAGGTGCTCGCGACGCCGGCCGGGGAGGTGGATCTTGCGATCCCGAAGCTGCGGGAGGGGTCGTTCTTCCCGTCGCTGCTGCACCCGCGCCGTCGGGTCGACAAGGCCCTCTACGCGGTGATCTGCCAGGCCTGGATCGACGGGGTCAGCACGCGCAAGGTCGAGCATCTGGTCCGTGCCCTGGGCAACGACACCGGCATCAGCCGGTCGACGGTGTCGCGGATCTGCTCCGAGATCGACGAGGCGGTGCAAGAGTTCCTTCACCGGCGGACCGATCACACCTGGTTCCCGTACCTGTTCCTCGACGCCACCTACCTCGACGTCCGCTACCGCGGCCGCGTCGTGTCCCAAGCTCTCGTCGTCGCGACCGGTGTCAGCGGCGAGGGCCGCCGGGAGATCCTCGGGATGGCGCTCGGCGACGCGGAGACCACCGACTTCTGGACCGAGTTCCTCCGCAGCCTCCGTGACCGAGGACTCAAAGTCGCCACCGATGCCGACCCGCTGGGCGTGACCCTGGTAACCTCCGACGCGCACGCCGGGCTGAAGGCCGCGGTCAAGGCGATCCTGCCCGGATCGGGGTGGCAAAGATGCCGAGTCCATTTCGCGCGCAACGTCACGCAGAAGATCGGTTCGGCGCGGTCGAAGCCCGTCAACGCGCTGATCTCGACGATCTTCGCGCAGACCACCTCCGAAGCCGTGCTCGCCCAATACAAAGCCGTCACCGACAGTCTCCGCGGCTCGTTCCCCGAGATCGCGGCCATGCTCGAGGCGGCCGAAGCCGACCTCACCGGGTTCGCATCGCTACCCCGTGAGCACTGGCAGAAGGTCTGGTCGAACAACCCCATCGAGCGCCTCAACCGCGAGATCAAACGCCGCGCCGACGTCGTCCAGATCTTCCCCGACCGAGACAGTGTGACCCGCCTCATCGGCGCCGTCCTCCAAGAGCAGCACGAGGAATGGTCCTACGGCGAACGCCGCTACTTCTCCGACATCTCCATGCGCAAACTCGTCCACACCCTCCACGACCACGCCGAGCCCGCACGCCCCGAGCTCTACCTCACCGCCTGACCATCACCCACCATCAGGATGCAACGGAATAACACCACACCACGGGACTTGACCGC
>NZ_JBFBMZ010000018.1:0-1410 GCF_040687315.1 Microbacterium sp. NPDC064584
GGCCACGTCCCGCTGAGTGGTGGTCTTTCGTTTCCACGCGATGATCAGCTGGCTGCAGTCTAGGCGGCCGTGATCTCGGGCAGCATCACCGCGTCCTCGACCGAGCTGGTGGCGGTGAGTTCGGCCATGGACGCTTCGGAAAAGTAACGGCGGTCGCCAGCTTCCCATTCGTCGTGCTGCTCGATCAAAACGGCGCCGGTCAGGCGCAGCAGGCTGGCAGTGTTCGGGAACACTCCGACGACGTCGGTGCGACGTTTGATCTCACGGTTCAGCCGTTCCAGCGGATTCGTCGACCAGATCTGCCGCCAATGCCGGGCGGGGAAGTGCTTGAACGCCAGCACGTCGGCTCGGGCATCGTGGAGCATCTGGGCAGCCTTGGGGTGAACGCGGTCGATCATGCGAGCAACCTCCTCGAACTGCGCGTCAATATGCTCAGCGTCGGGTTGGGCGAAGATCGTGCGGATGATCGAGGCCACCATCTCCTGCCGACCCTTAGGCAGGACGGTGAGCACGTTGCGCATGAAATGCACGCGGCACCGCTGCCAGGCCGCTCCCTGCACCACCACCGCGATAGCTGCTTTCAAACCCGCGTGCGCGTCGGAGATCACCAGCTTCACCCCGGAAAGCCCTCGAGCTTTCAACGATCGCAGGAACGCTTTCCAGAACTCCTCCGTTTCGCTGTCGCCCACGTCAAAGCCGAGCACCTGACGGTGCCCGTCAGCGGTGATCCCGATCGCGACCACAACCGCTTGAGACACCACCCGCCCGTCGATGCGAACCTTGCAATAGGTGGCGTCCAAGAAGACGTAGGGGTAGGCGATCTGAGACAGGGATCGGTCGCGGAATGCCGCAACCGTCGCGTCCAGGCCGGCGCAGATGCGAGACACCTCGGACTTCGAGATGCCCGTGTCGGCGCCGAGCGCCTTGACCAGATCGTCAACCTTGCGGGTGGAGACGCCGTGCAGGTAGGCCTCCATCACCACGGCGAACAGCGCCTGATCGACCCGGCGGCGCCGCTCCAACAACGACGGAAAGAAACTGCCGGCCCGCAGCTTCGGGATCCGCAACTCCAGATCTCCCGCAGTGGTCGACAGGGTGCGCAACCTCGCCCCGTTGCGAGTCGCAACGCGCTCGGCGGTGCGCTCGTAGGGTCCGGCGCCGATCACCGACGCGGCTTCGGCGTCGATCAGTTCTTGGTAGAGCCGTTCGGTCATCTGACGGATGCGGTCGGTGGTGTCGGTGAGTTTCAGCTCGGCGAGCAGCTGAAGCAGGGCAGACTGATTGAGGGCCATCGTGCGATCTCCTGTCGTGAGTAACTTGGTCGTTCTCACTGACCATCGCACGGTGGCCCCTCACGTCAACGACACGACGCTCAGGGCCGGAAAGTCCACCACCCCACGGGACTCAGGC